>NZ_JBHWDS010000013.1:0-171617 GCF_042734615.1 Kitasatospora sp. NPDC059646 | reverse complement strand
CCGCCGCGAACGGCGCGATCTTCGCCTCCGCCAGCGAACGCACCGACTCACGGAGCATCTCGTGCTCCTCGCTCAGCCGGAAGAGGTCGAAGTCCTGGGTCATGGCAGTCTCCTCGGTGGTGGCACTCAGTACCCCCGATTATGCACACTCAGTATCGCCTCGCCCAGCTTTGCCCTCCGGGTCGGTGCTACCGTCCGGGGTATGAGCGAGGTGCATGAGCAGGGCGGAACCGCCGCGACCCGGCCGACGATGCGGGACGCGCTGGTGGAGGCGGCGTTCGAGCTGTTCTCGGAGCGCGGCTTCGAGCAGACCACCGTCGACGACATCGTCTCGCTCGCCGGCGTCGGCCGGCGGTCGTTCTTCCGGTACTTCCCGTCGAAGGAGGCGGTGGTCTTCCCGGACCACGACGGCTGCCTGGCGGACATGACGGCGCTGCTGGAGCAGGCCGACCCGGCGGGCGACCCGGTGGCGCAGGTCTGCGACGCGGCCCGGCTGGTGCTGCGGATGTACGCGGGGAACCCGGCGTTCTCCGTGGGCCGCTACCAACTCACCAAGAAGGTACCGAACTTGCGCACCCACGAGCTGTCCGTGGTGTGGCGCTATGAGCGCACCCTGGCGAGCCACCTGCGCACCCGGTACGCGGCCCGGTCGGACGGCGCGCTGCGCGCGGACGTGATCGCGGCGGCGGTGGTCGCGGCGCACAACTTCGCGCTGCGGGCGTGGCTGCGCTCGGGCGGCGAGGGCGACGTGGGCGCGGCGGTGGACGAGGCGCTGCAGCTGGTGATCGACACCTGGGGCGACGGTGCGGCCGAGGGCCGGGCCGAGTCGCAGGACGAGGAGGTGGTCGTCATGGTGGCCCGTCGGGGGACGCCGATGTGGCGGGTGGTGCAGGGCGTGGAAGCGGCGCTGGAGTCCTGACCGCGGGTCGCCGGGCCGGCCGGCGGGGCCGGCGCCGGCCCCGACCGCCATGCGGATTGTCCGATGGACCGACTGGCACTCGGTACCTTTACACGGGGCACTGAGTGCCATACCGTCCCTTCTGGCAGACCGCCCCGACCGCACGCCCGCCCGGGCGGCGGTACGGCGGCGCACACCGGCTCAGCAAGGAGACGGCCATGACCCCCACCCTCGCCCCGGCCGCACCGACGGCGGCCCCGACCGCTTCCCCCGTCCTGTCCGGCCCGGCGGCTCAACTCACCGCCGCGGCCGACCCGTTCGCTCCCCACCTCGTCCCGGCCGGGTTCCAGCGACAGCCCGCGGACCCGGTCGTGGAGACCCAGCTGCGCTACCGCCGCTGCCACTGGTGCCACTCGGCGAGCGCCGGCACCTGCCTGCTGTGCCCCGTGTGCGGCTCCGCGGACCTGGAGCCGGCGGTGGCGTCCGGACAGGGCACCGTGCAGCGGCTGCTGCGCCCGACCCGCCGCGGCCCGCACCTGGGCCGCCCGTACCTCATCGTGCTGGACGAGGGGTTCACCGTGCAGGCGGCGGTGCTCGGCGGCCTGCCGGGCGCGGTGCCGATCGGGGCCCGGGTGCAGCTGGTGACCAGCGAGGAGGGCGGCCGGGTGCTCACCTTCCGCCTGGTGCCGCGGATCTGACGCACCGTCGGATCCCTCCCCTGGCACCGAGTGCCACCCGAGCCGCGGACACCGGCCTCTCCCCTCCCCCGGCGGTCCGCACCGCGCGCACACTTCCCACATCCTGCGAACCGCAGGTGTGGGGGTGGCGCGATCCCGTGCACGGAGCGCCACCACGCGGGTAGGCTCGGTGACGTTTGCTGCTCCGGGGGAGGTACTGCACGTGCTCGATCTGAGCGCCCATCAGCCGGCCGCCGTCTGGCGACCGATGTCCGGTCCACCGCCGGCCCGCGAGTGGCGCACCGGCCTCGCGGCCAATCCGGCGGCCCCGGCCGAGGTGCTGTGCCGGCTGCTGAGCGACACCCGCGACGGCGGCGAGGGCGCCGGCCCGGGCTGGCTGGCGGTGCGGCCGGAACTGCCGGACTGCGTGCTGGAGACGGCGCTGCGGCATCCGCACTGGCGGGTCCGGGCGGCGCTGGCGGAGCGGCCGGGCCTGTCGCCGGCGGTGCTGGCGGCGCTGGCCGCGGACCGCGAGCGCCGGGTGCGGCGGGCCGCGGCGTCGGCGGCGCACCGGGTGGAGCTGCCGGCGGAGACGCTGGCCGCGCTGGCGGCGGACCGGGATCCGGACACCCGCCGCCGGGTGCCGGGCTGCGCGGGCCTGCCGACGGAGCTGCTGGTGCGGCTGGCCCAGGACGGCTCGCCACTGGTGCGGGCGGCGGCGGTGGCGGCGGACAGCTGGCCCCAACTGCCGCTCCCGGTGCGGACGGCGCTGCGGGCGGACCGCGATCCGGCGGTCCGGTCGGCGGTGCAGCGGGCGCTGCGGGTGGAGCGGCCGCTGCCGGTGACGCTGGCGGGGTACATAGCGGAGAGCGATCCGGTGCGGCGCGAGCGGACGGCGGCGGGGGCCGCCCTGGAGCGCGCGCTCGGCGAGTGGTTGGTGCTGGACGACGATCCGCGGATCCGCCGGGCGGCGGCGGCCAATCCGCGGCTGCCGACGGATCTGGCGCTGGCCCTGGCGGCGGACCCGGACCCGGCGGTGCGGCTCGCGGTGTCGCTGCGGCCGGACCTGACCGAGCGGCAGCGTGCGGCGGTGGCCTTCCGGATGCCGGACGGGGCGCCGCCCGAGCTGCCGTGGGTGGCCGAACGGGCGGGCGATCCGGCGGAGTTGCTGCGGCTGGCCGGTTCGGGGCATCCGCTGGTGCGGCGGGCGGTGGCGTCGCTGGAGCGGCTGCCGGACGAGGTGGCGGCGCTGCTGGCGGAGGATCCGGAGCTCCCGGTGCGGCTGGCGCTGGCGGAGCACTGTGCGGACGCGCCGGGCGAGTTGCTGCGGTCGGTGTACGCGGAGCTGCTGGGCCCGGCCTCGCTGCCGGCCCTGGAGCGGTTCGCGGCGCCGGGGCTGGCCGCGTGGGCGGATCGGCCGGAGGCGGCGCTGCGGCGGGCGGCGCTGCGCGATCCGGAGCTGCCGACCGGGGTGCTGGCGCGGCTGGCGGAGGATCCGGACCCGGTGGTGGCGGATGCGGCGGCGGCGGATCCGCGGCTGCCGCTGGACGTGCTGCTGCGCCTGCTGGAGCCGGGCGCGCGCCCGGGGCCGGCGGCGGCGAACCCGGCGTTGCCGGTGCCGTTGATGCTGCGCCTGCTGGATCTGGCCGCGGGGCTCTGAGCGTCCCGTTCCCGTGCGGAATAGACCCCGGTAGGTGAATGTTCAACCACCTGTCGGGCCGCGGAGGTCCGACGAGGACCCGGAAACGGGAAGGAGCAGGGCATGACCACCGACTTCCGCCCGGAGACCACGACGGGCCTGCGCCCGGAGCAGGCCACCCTCCACGAGGGCACCGTGGCCGAGCGCTGGGCCCGCGCCCAGCTGTTCTTCGACTCCAAGGCGTACGCGGACGCCGCGCGGATCCTCGCCGAGCTGGTCGAGGAGGTCCCGGAGCAGGTCGGCCCGCGGCTGCTGCTGGCCCGGTCGTACTACCACTCCGCCCAGCTGCGCCGCGCCGAGGAGCAGCTGCGCGCGGTGATCGAGCGCGACCCGGTGGAGCACTACGCGCACCTCGTCCTCGGCCGCGTCCTGGAGCGTCAGGGCCGGCACGCCGAGGCGGTCCCGTACCTCCGCCTGGCCGCCGCGTTCGACGGCGCCTTCCCGGAGTCCTGACCGGCCGTGCCCCGCAGGCCCCGGTCCCCGTCCGTCGGGGGCCGGGGCCTGCGCGTCGTGGTCAGAGCTTCAGGTTCCACACCGTCAGGTCGGCCTCCAGCTCGCCGTAGCTGCCCGCGTCGTAGTGGGTGGCGGTGACGGTGACGACGCCGATCGGCGAGTGGTCGTCGACGACGCACACCCGGTCGCCGTCCAGCACGTCGACCTCCTTCTGCGGCTGCGTCTGCAGGAGGGTGCGGCAGCCCTCCGCGGTGGGCTCGCCGGGGCCGGTCCACGGGGCCACCTGGCCCTTGATCTTCATGCCGCTGCTGCCGCTGCGCTGTGCGCTCGGCCAGATGCTGCCGCCCAGTGTGTCGCCGGTGCGCGCCTTCGCCGGCACGGTCGACAGGTCGAGGCCGGAGAGCCCGAACCGGACCTTTCCGGACCAGCGCACCGCCGCCGCGTTCCCGGCGGTCGGCGCGCCGCCCGTCCCGCCCGTCGCCGTCCCGCCGGACGCCTGGCCCGGGGCGGTGGCGGTGGCCTGCGCGGCCGGCGGGGGCGCGGCGGCGGGACCGCCCGAGCCGCCGCCCATGAAGGCCGCGATCGCGCTCGCCACACCGGCCGCCGCGCTCACCACGGCGGCGATCACGCCCCAGGTCTTGGCGGCCGACGCCTTCGGGTCCGCCGGCGGCCCACCGGGCGGCAGCGGCGGATTGGGCTGATCGTTCATCAAGTCCCCCGACAGGTATTCGTATTGGTCGTTCCGGCCGGTCGAAGCGGCTGGCCGGAACGATAGCCGATCCGCCGTCCGCCCCGCGCCCCGCGACGGCGCCGGGCCGGGGCCCCGCGCCGGTCGCCTTTGCCGCCGACCGCCGTCCCTTGCACGCTGGAAGGGAGCGTCGACGATGCGGAGGTGCGCGCGATGCGGACCTTGGAGGAGCAGATCGAGGTGACCGCCCCGGTGGGGACGGCCTGGTCGCAGCTGCACCGGGTGGCGGAGTACCCGGAGTTCGTGGGCGGCGTGGTGCACGCCACGGCGCGCGGGCGGCGGCACGCGGACCTGGAGGTGGAGTTCGGCGGCGAGCGGCACCGGGTGGACGCGGAGCTGACCGACCACGGGCGCGGCCGGGTGATGAGCTGGGAGACCGACGGCCCGCCGTTGCGCGGCACCTTCGCGCTGCGCCCGCTGGACGCCACGCACACCCGGGTGCAGGTGCGGCTGGAGTACGACCCGGAGGAGTTGAAGGAGGCGCTGGGCGGTCCGCGCGGGTTCGCGCAGAGCCGGGCGGTGGAGGAGGCGGTCCGGTCCGACCTGCGGCTGTTCAAGCAGCTGTGCGAGGAGTGAGCGGCTCGTCGATCGCCAGTTCGGCCCAGATCACCTTGCCGCTGGCGGGGTAGCGGGTGCCCCAGCGCTCGGCGAGCTGGGCGACCAGGAACAGGCCGCGGCCGCCCTCGTCGGTGTCGGTGGCGTGCCGCAGGTGCGGGGAGGTGGCGGAACCGTCCCAGACCTCGCAGATCAGGGCCCGGTCGCGCAGCAGCCGGACCCGGATCGGACCGATGGCGTGCCGGATCGCGTTGGTGATCAGTTCGCTGAGCACGAGCTCGGCGGCGAACGCCTGCTCGGTCAGGCCCCACTCCTCCAGCCTGCCGGTGACGGCGGCGCGGATCCGGGCGACGGCGGCCGGGTCGGCGGGGACGTCCCAGTCGGCGACGTGGTCGGCGGGCAGGGCCCGGGTGCGGGCCACCAGCAGGGCGATGTCGTCGGCGGGATTGGCGGGCAGCAGCGCCTCCAGCAGGTCGTCGCAGATCTGCCACGGGTTGCGGCCGGGGTGCGAGAGCGCGGCGCGCAGCAGCTTCATGCCGTGGTCGAGGTCGTGCGCGCGGGACTCGACCAGCCCGTCGGTGTACAGCACCAGCCGGCTGCCCTCGGCGAGCTCCAGTTCGGCGGCCTCGTAGGGCAGGCCGGCGATGCCGAGCGGCGGTCCGCCGGGCAGGTCGGGGATCTCCACCCGCCCGTCGGGGTGGACGACGGCGGGCGGCAGGTGGCCGGCCCGGGCGAAGGTGCAGCGCCGGGAGACCGGGTCGTAGACGGCGTACAGGCAGGTCGCGCCGGTGATCGGGCGTTCCGCGCCGTCGGGGCGGGGGTTCTCCTGGTCGAGGCGGTTGACCAGGGCGTCCAGGTGACCGAGCAGTTCCTCGGGGGCGAGGTCGAGCGAGGAGAAGGTGTGCACGGCGGTGCGCAGCCGTCCCATGGTGGCGGCGGCGTGCACGCCGTGGCCGACCACGTCGCCGACCACCAGGGCGACCCGGGCGCCGGACAGCGGGATGACGTCGAACCAGTCGCCGCCGACGCCGGCCTGCGCGGGCAGGTACCGGGAGGCGACCTCCAGGGCCTGCTGCTGGGGCAGGCCGGCGGGCAGCAGGCTGTGCTGGAGGGCGACCGCCATGGTGTGTTCGCGGGTGTAGCGGCGGGCGTTGTCGACCTGGACGGCGGCCCGGGCGGTGAGTTCCTCGGCGAGGGCGCCGTCCTCGGCGTCGAACACCGGCCGGGGCCGGGCCCGCCAGAAGGTGGCGACGCCGAGCAGGGTGTCGCCGACGCACAGCGGCGCCGCGATCAGGGTGTGCACCTGTTCGTCGCGCATGGCGTCGACGGTGCCGGGGCTGACTTCGTCCCAGGCGTCGAGGGCCGCCGACAGGTCGGGTTCGACGACCGAGCGGGAGGCGGCGACGGCCCGGGCCCGCGGGGTGCCGGGGATCATCGGCACGGGCGCGCCGGGGCCGAGCAGCGGGGGCTGCGCGGTGATGCCGGACAGCGCGGCGCGGCGCAGCGGCCGGTGCCGGCCGGGGCGGGGTTCGCCGCCGTCGAGGACGCCCTCGTACAGGTCGACGCAGGCGAAGTCGGCGAAGTCGGGGACGAGGGCGGCGGCGAGTTCCTGGCAGGTGCGGGTGATGTCGAGGGTGGTGCCGATGGACGCGCCGGCCCGGTACAGCAGTTCGAGGCGGCGGCGGGCGGTGTCGGGGTTGGCGAGGGCCGCGGTGTCGCGCAGGGTGGCGAGCCGGCAGGGCGGGCCGCCGGCCCGGTCGGTGGGGCGCAGGTCGAGGCCGAGGGTGCGGCCGTGCACGGCGACGGGTGCGTCGGTGAGGTCGTGGCCGCCGTCGAGCAGGGCGGTCAGGGCGGGCGGCAGGCCGAGCGCGCCGAGCGGGCGGCCCTCGCAGTCGGCGGGCAGTTCGAGCAGCCGGCGGGCCTCGTCGTTGGCGAACAGCAGGGCGGGGCCGGCGCCGATCAGCAGCACGCCTTCGCGGACCACGGCCGGTTCGGCGTCGCGGGGCGTCTCGGGCGGCTGGTCGGTCATCCGCGCCGTCCGCGCCGTGCGGGGCTCAGGGGTTCGCGGCGGCCCATGGGCGTCCGGCGCGGGGAGGCCTGGCCCGCCACGCTGTGTCCGCCGGGTGCTGCCCGAAACCGGGTCATACGCCCATTCCTACACTCCCGGCTCCGGCCGGGCCAATGGCCGCGCCCGGTTTTCCGCCGCCGATGTGCGGCTTTCACCCGGCGCCGGCCGGTGCGCCGGCGGCGCGCAGCCGAGGTGGCGGGCTGCGCGCCGCGGTCGCTACTCGGACTCCAGTTCGGCCCGGACCCGGCGGGACGGCCGGAAGGCGTACAGGTCGAGCACGGCGGGCGGCTCGGCCAGGCCGGGGCCGCCGGCGGCGACCCAGGCGGTGATGTCGGCGGCGGCGTCGCGGTCGTTGACCAGGCCGAGCCAGACGGGCCGGCCGCCCGCCCGGCGGCCCTCGGCGGAGGGCTGGACCACGATCACGTTGGCCTGTTCGCAGGCGTCCAGGCAGTCGGTGCGCCGGACGGCGGCGACGCCGGCCAGTGCGGTGCGCAGGTCGTCGAGCTGGGCCTCGTGGTCGAGCCGGGGGTTCTTGGCGGCCACGCCGCAGCAGCAGCCGCGGCAGACGGTGACGGTGCAGCGGGCCGCGGCGGCGGCTTCGGCGGTCTGCCGGGTGCGGTCGGAGCGGCGGCTCATGCGGTGCCTCCTGCGCGGAGGGCGCCGGTCCAGGCGGCTTCGCGCAGCAGGCGCAGGCCGTTGAGGCCGACCAGGACGGTGGATCCCTCGTGGCCGAGCACGCCGAGCGGCAGCGGGAGCGGGGCGAGCAGGTCCCAGGCCACCAGGACGGTGATGAACGCGCCGGCGACGGCCAGGTTCTGCACGACCAGCGTGCGGGCGCGCCGGGAGAGCGCCACCACGGCGGGGACGGTGGCGAGTTCGTCGCGGACGATCACCGCGTCGGCGGTCTCCAGGGCGAGGTCGGAGCCGGCCCGGCCCATGGCGAGGCCGGTGTGCGCGGCGGCGAGCGCGGGCGCGTCGTTGACGCCGTCGCCGACCACCAGCACCTTGCGGCCGGCGCGTTCCCACTCCTGGACGGCGGCGGCCTTGTCCTGCGGCAGCAGCTGGGCCCGGACCTCGCCGAGGCCGGCCTCCTCGGCCAGTCGGCGCGCGGCGCGCGGGTTGTCGCCGGTGAGCAGCGCGGGGGCGTCGCCGGTGAGGGCGGTGAGGGCGCGGACGGTGGCGGCGGCGTCGGGGCGCAGCCGGTCGGCGAGGCCGAGCACGCCGACGGGGGTGCCGTCGGTGGCGACGACGACGGCGGTGCGTCCGGCGCCCTCCAGTGCGGCGACGGTGCTGCCGGTGGCGGGGCAGTCGCGTTCGGGGGCGCGGACGGTGACGGTGCGTCCGCCGACGGTGGCGGTGACGCCGACGCCGGGGGTGGCGGTGAAGTCCTCGGCGGTGGCGAGCGGGAGCCGGCGGGTGCGGGCGGCGTCGACGAGGGCGCGGGCGAGGGGGTGTTCGCTGGGGTGTTCGGCGGCGGCGGCGAGGGCGAGCAGCTGGTCCTCCGTCAGTCCGGCGGCGGGCAGCGGGCGGATGTCGGTGACCCGGGGGGTGCCCTCGGTGAGGGTGCCGGTCTTGTCGAGGGCGACGGTGTCGACCTGGCCGAGGCGTTCCATCACGACGGCGGACTTGACCAGGACGCCGTGCCGACCGGCGTTGGCGATCGCGGACAGCAGCGGCGGCATGGTGGCGAGGACGACCGCGCACGGCGAGGCGACGATCATGAAGGTCATGGCGCGCAGCAGCGAGTCGGTGAACGCGGCACCGAGCGCGAGCGGGACGGCGAACACGGCGAGGGTGGCGGCCACCATGCCGAGGGAGTACCGCTGTTCGACCTTCTCGATGAACAGCTGGGTGGGGGCCTTGGTCTCGGACGCCTCCTCGACCATGGCGACGATCCGGGCGATCACCGAGTCGGTGGCGTCCCGTTCGACCCGGACGCGCAGTGCGCCGGTGCCGTTGAGGGTGCCGGCGAACACCTCGTCGCCGGGCCGTTTGGCGACCGGCAGCGGCTCGCCTGTGATGGTGGCCTGGTCGACCTCGCTGGCGCCGTCGAGGACCCGGCCGTCCGCGCCGATCCGTTCGCCGGGCCGGACGAGCACGGTGTCGCCGACCGCCAACTCCTCGACGGGGACGGTCTCTTCGGCGGGGCCCGGGCCGGCGGTCAGCCGGGTGGCGGTGGCGGGGGCCAGGTCGAGCAGGCCGCGGACCGAGTCGGCGGTGCGGGCGGTGGCGATCGCCTCCAGTGCGCCGGAGGTGGCGAAGATGACGATCAGCAGCGCGCCGTCCATCACCTGTCCGACGGCGGCGGCGCCGAGGGCGGCGACGATCATCAGCAGGTCGACGTCGAGGGTCTTCTCGCGCAGGGCCTGCAGGCCGGCCCAGCCGGGCTCCCAGCCGCCGGTGGCGTAGGCGAGGGCGTACAGCGGGCCCCAGGCCCAGGCGGGGGCGCCGGCCAGGTCGAGCGGGAGGGCGGCCAGGAAGAGCAGCAGGGCGGCCAGTGCCCACCGGGCTTCGGGCAGCGCCAGGACGCGGGTGCGCCGTTTCGGCGGGGCCGGGCGGGGCGCGGCGACGGGCGGCGCGGGCCGCCGGTCCAGGACGGAGGACATGGCAGTGCAACCCTTCGCGGGCGGACGGGACGACACGGCCACCATACCGGAACATCTGAACAGGTCTTCAGGTGTGGTGAGTATGATGAGCGCATGGGCCACGGAACCGACACCGCCACCAGCGCCACCACCCGCGAGCGCCTGGATGCCGTCGGAACGGCCGACGTCGCGGCCACCCTCCAGGCGCTGGCCACGCCGTCCCGGCTGCACATCCTGGCCCGGCTGCAGGAGGGGCCGTGCTCGGTGGGCGAACTGGCCGAGGCCGTCGGCCTGGAGGCGTCCGCCTGCTCGCACCAGCTGCGGCTGCTGCGCAACCTCGGGCTGGTCACCGGCGAGCGCCACGGCCGGTCGATCGTCTACGCGCTGTACGACAACCACGTCGCCGAGCTGCTCGACCAGGCGCTGTACCACGTGGAGCACCTGCGCCTGGGCATCCGCGACGTCCCGCCGGGGTCCGCGGCCGCCGACTGACCGCCGCGGGCCGTCCGCCATGTGGGACCCCGGGCGCGGCGCCCGGGGTGGGCGGGGATTCAATGGCAGGTGTAGAAGCCAAGCATCTGCGCGAAGAAGGTCCGCCATGCCCCACATCACCGTCGACTACTCGCCCCAGCTGGCCGACTCCTTCGACCGCCCCGGCTTCGTCCGCGAACTGCACCCGCTGGTGCGCGAGTGGGTGGCCTCCCGGGGCGTGTGCAAGACCTTCTTCCGGCAGGCGGCGGAGACCTGGGTGGACGACGCGGACGGGCAGCTGACCGCCTTCGTGCACATCGCGATCGGGCTGCTGCCGGGTCGGCCGGAGGGGCTGAAGGCGCGGCTGTCCGAGGAGGTGCTGCGGCTGCTGGACAAGCACCTGCGGCCCGTCCTCGGCCGCCAGGTCGTCCGCTCCGCCGAGGTCCGCGACCTCACCCCGTCCTACCGGCTGCGCACCGGCTGGTAGTCCCGCTCACCGGTGCCCGAGGACGTTCACCACCCGCCCGTTCGGGTCCCGGACGAAGAACCGGCGCACGCCCCACTCCTCGTCGGCCAACGGGTGCACGATCTCCGCGCCGGCGGCCCGCACCGCCGCGTACGCGGCGTCCACGTCGTCCACCTCGACGCTCAGGTCCGGCGCCACGGGCGCGGTCGCGTCCCCCGTCATGAGGCTCACCTGTGCGGTGGGGCTGCCGGGCGCGGCCAGGGTCGTGATCCAGCCGAGGTCCATCACCTCCTCGAAGCCGAGCCGCGCGTAGAACTCCCGGCTCTCCCCCATCGCCCGCCGGTCCGTCACCCGTACGTTCGGCACCACCCTGCGCACCGCCACGACCGCTCTCCTCCCGTCGACGCCACTCGCCGCCTTCGACGGTAGCGCCCCGCGCCGTCAGGGCCGGCGGGCCAGAAAGGCCGTCAGCTCCGCGTTCAGCTCGGCCGCCCGGGTGTAGGGCAGGGCGTGGTGGGAGACGTCCGGCAGGGTGCGGACCTCGGCCTGCGGGAGCAGGGCGGCGGCGCGGTCGACCAGGGTGCGGGGGCGGTGGGAGCGGCTGCCGGCGGCGGCCAGGACGAGGCAGCGGGCGCGGAGGGCGGCCAGCGCCTCGGGGCGGGGGCGGGGCCCGGTGACCGGCCGGGCGGCGGGGAAGGTCGCGGCCAGGCCGTACAGGCGGGTCCAGTCCGGGTCGAGCGGGATGCCGCCGGTCTCCCAGGCGAGGAAGGCGCGGGCCCGGACCTCGCTCGGGCGGGCCAGCATGGGGGCGGCGTGCAGCAGGTAGCGGGGCGAGTAGGAGGTGAAGCTGCCGGTGGGGTCGAGCAGGGCGAGGCGGTCGACCCGGTCGGGGCGGCGCAGCGCGTAGCTCAGGGCGATCCAGCCGCCGTAGGAGTGTCCGCACAGGTCGGCGCGGTCGAGGCCGAGTCCGTCGAGGACGGCGTCCAGCCAGCCGTGCAGGTCCTCGACGCGGCGCAGCGGCTGTCGCCCGCCGCTCGCGGAGCGGCCCGCCTCGCCGATCCGGTCCACGGCGAACACCCGGGCCTCGCGGGCGAGTTCGCCGATGTTCGCCCACCAGCTGGCGGCCGTGGCGCCGCCTCCGTGGATCAGCACCAGCGGCAGCCCGCCGGCCGGTCCGGCGGCGTTCACCCGGGTGGCGCCGTACGCCGTGTCGAGGTCCAGGGTCTCGACGGGGACGGGCCAGCGGCCGAGCAGGGTGTCGTACGCGGACAGGAAGGCGGAACGGTCGAACGCCATGGCGGCAGCCTCCACGGGCAGGGTTGTCTCGCTGAGCGATTGTCTCGCCCGGCGAGATACTATGCACCTGTCCGCCCGTCCGCGCACCCGCCCCCGTCGAAAGGCCGTACCGCATGACCGACGAACTCCGCGACGGCGACGGCCTGCAGACGGTCCATCAGCTCCGCGCCCTGACCGTCGAACTCGACCTGCTGGCCGCCGACTTCGCCCGCCGAAACGACCTGCACCCGACCGACCTGCGCGCCCTGATCGCCCTGCTGGACGCCGCCCGGGCCGGCACCCCCGCCACGCCCGGCCTGCTCGGCCGCGAGCTGCGCCTGAACTCGGCGGGCACCACCGCCGTCCTCGACCGCCTCGAACGGCTCGGCCACGTCCGCCGCACCCGCGACCCGCACGACCGGCGCCGCGTCCTGCTGGAGGTCACCGACCGGGCGATCGCCCTCGGCGAGGGCTTCTTCGGCCCGCTGATCGGCGACGCCGTCGCCCTGGTGGACGGCCTCTCCCCCGCCGAACTCGCCGCCGTCACGGGCTTCCTGGCGTCCATGCGGGCCCTGGTCGCCCGGCACGGACCGGGCGGACGGCCGGGCCCGGGCGGGGCGGGGGCGGCCGCGCCCGGGCCGTCCGGCGTCAGCGGCCGGGGTTGAAGCCGAGCTTCGGCGCGGCGTTGCGGGCGAGGGTCAGCGCCTGCTCGGGCCACCAGCCGCCGGCGACCGGGTCGACGCTGCCGTACTCGGGGTCGGCGGGCCCGGCCGTGCCGCGGGTGCAGCTGCCGTCGGACTCGCCGGGCACCTTGATCCACAGGTACGCGTCGAGCAGCGCGACGCCGGTCGCGGCGGTCGGGCGGGTGCCCAGACCGCGGCCGGGCGGGTTGCACCAGGTCTGCGCGTCGGTGTACTTGCCGGCCGGCGGCGTCCACGGGCCCTGGCCGTTGCGGCTGCTGTCGATCACGAAGCGGACCAGCGTCGCGTCCGCCGGGACGTTCGCCGCGTACCAGGCGTCCGCGTCCGCCTCCGGCCAGTACTGGTTGGCGCAACTGTCGCCGGTGGCACCGGGGTTGTGCTCCAGGTACCAGACGCACTTCGACACCTGGGTGCCGTACCGGACCAGCGAGGCGTCGGTCATGTAGTTCGACACGTTCAGGAAGAAGCCCCGGGCGCGGTCCACGCCGGCGTCGATCAGCAACTGCGCCTGCGTGCCGACGTTCTGCCAGCCGCTGTGGCCGCCGTCCAGGTAGACCAGCGCGCCGCGCTGCTGCGCCAGGCGGTCGACGGCCGCGCCGATCTCGGCGAGGCGGTCCTGCTGCTGGGCGGCGGTGCCGCCGCAGAACGCCGGGGACAGCGCGAGGCCGTCCGGCTCCAGCACCACCACGGTCGTCCGGTCGCCGATGCCGCGCGCGAGGGCGTCGATCCACTGCGCGTACTCGGCGCTGTTGGCCGCCCCGCCCGCCGAGTACTGCGAGCAGTCCCGGCCCGGCACGTTGTACGCGACCGCCACCGGCACCTGCCGGGCCCGGGCGGCCTTCGCCTGCAGCGCGGCCATCGCGTCCGTGGTCTGCTGGGGCGTCGCCGTCCCGTTGAACCACTGCGCGACCGGCCAGGACGCGAGCTCGGCCATCGCCTTCGCGCCCGCCAGGTCGTGCGCCTTCAGGTCGGTCAGCGCCTGCTGGGCGGCCTTGCTGCCCGGATCGACGTAGAACCGGGAGTCCGCCGCCAGCGTCGGCGACGCCGGTTCGGCGGCCCCCGCGGACGGGGCGACGGCGAGCCCGAGACCGGACGCGAGAAGCACGGCGAGCGACAGTGCGGCTCGCACGGGGTGGGGTGGGCGCATGGCGGATCTCTCCCAGCAGACGTCGGCATCCAACGGAGCGGCCATGCACCCATCCCGCCCGACGCACCGTCAACCCCCGCGCGCCGCACCCGCCGCCGCACCGGGCCCGCGGTGTGAAACTTTCACTCCGCGCCGGGCGTCACCAGCGCTCGTACCCGGCGAACGGGCGGGCGCCGCCGCCCGCCCGGACGGTGATCACCAGGCCGCCGTGGGCGAAGACGTCGACGACGTCGCCCGCGTGGTCGCGGAAGGCCCGGTCCTCCTTCTCGTCGCCGGTGCGGGCGTCGAGGACGGTCAGGCTGTCGTGGTAGCGGCTGGAGTACATCAGGACCATGACCCGGCCGTCCTCGGCGTGCAGGGCCCGGAAGTGGGCCTTGGCCCGGCCGATGTCGGCCTGCCACGCCTCGGTGCCCGTGGTCAGGTCGAACGCGACCAGGCGGTCCTTGCTCCTGACGGTGGTGTGGGCGAACAGCCGCCCGCCGGAGACGGCGAAGTCCGTCCCGATCGAGCCGTAGTGCTCGCCGGTGGCCTCCACCCGGGAGGTCGGGCGGCCGTCCGGCCCGAACACGAGGAACGCGTCGAGGCCCTGGCCGCGTTCGTCGGCCCGCAGCACGATCGGGGCGGTGGACACCACCGTCACCGCGGCGCGGTCGGCGACGCCCCGGCGTTCGTCCAGCGGCACGGTCCAGCGCGAGGCCCCGCTGCCCGGATCGAACGCGGCCAGCTTCACCTCGCCCTCGCACGTGAGCACCGCGAGCACCTGCCCGGGCGCCGACGCCACCTTCCCCGGCAGGCACCCCGCCGGCACGGCGGCGGTCCACCGCGCGGCACCGGTGCGCAGGTCGACGGCGCGCACCGCGCCGGCGTCGACGCCGGCGTCCAGGACCACGCCGAGCCCGCCGCCGACCGCCAGGAGGTCCTCGTTGGACCGGCCCGCCTCCAGCTCCCACGTCCTGCGGTCGCCGTGCCACAGCTCCCGGCCGTCGGAGAGGTCCAGCGCGGCGACGGTCGGACAGCCCCGGCCCGCCGTCCCGGCCAGGTCGCCGTACGCGACCAGCACCAGCGAACCGTCAACAGCCGTACTGGTCGCGCAGATCCGGCTGTGCCCCGGCGGCAGGTACTCCCACCGCTTGCGGCCCGTCCCGGCCTCGAACCCCGTCACGCTGTTGAACCGGCCGCGCACCAGGGTGTCCCCGACCGCCCACGTCCGGTGCGCCCCGTCCTCCGACGACGTCCCGTCCCGGTCGGACTCCCAGGCGCGCGTCAGCGACGCCCCCGGCCAGTACCCCGAATCGCCGAGGAACAGCCACGCCGCCCCGACCGCCAGCACGGCCGCGCCCACGGCCGCACCAGCCCTGACGGCCACCCGCCGTCCGCGACCCGTCGACCCGGCCCCCGCGTCCTTCGCCACCCCGGCCCCCCGCTCATCCGCACCCGAACGCCCCAGAGCGTACGCACCCGCCCCCCGCCCCTCGCACCCGGGGTGATCCCGTTTCCCCGACCGCGCGGACGGGGGCGGCTACCGCCGTCCGCGGACGAACCTGCCCGGGGTGGTGCCGAGGATGCGGCGGAAGTGGCGGGTGAGGTGGGGTTGGTCGTGGAAGCCGAGGGCGGTGGCGACGGCGGCCGGCGGGTGGCCGTCCAGGAGGAGGCGGCGCGCGCGGTCGACGCGGCGGGCGGTGAGGTACTGGTGCGGGGGGAGGCCGAACGCGGCGGTGAACGCGCGGACCAGGTGCGCGGGGTGGGCGTGGAGCAGGTTCGCGGCCTCGTCGAGCGTGGTCCGCTCGGTGAGCCGCGCGTCCAGCAGGTCGCGCAGGTCGTGGGCGACTCCCCGGCCGACCGGCTCGGCGGGCCCGGCGGCCCGCGGGCGCAGCAGTTCGCGCAGCCGCGCGCAGATCAGCGCCAGCCGGCTCGCCGCCTCCCACTCCTCCCCGGCCCGGCCGAGCGCCGCGTGCAGCTGCCCGACGCGCTGCCGCAGCAGCGGGTCCGCGAGGTCCGGTCCGTCGACCGCCGGTCCGATCAACTCCTCGCCGATCCGGCCGGTTTCGAGGTAGAGGACGCGCTTGCGGAAGCCTCCCTCGGTGGCCGGGGACCCGTTGTGCGGGACGTGCGGCGGCAGCAGGCTGACGGTGCCGTGGGGGGTGCCCCGGCGGTGCCGGTCGAGGTCGTAGCGGACGGCGCCGTCGTCGACGATCAGCAGCGTCCAGGAGTCGTGGACGTGCATGGGGTAGCGGTGTTCGGTGAGGTGCGCGTGCAGCACCTCGACCACGCCGGGGACGCGCGGCCGCCAGGCCGTGATCTCCTGCCGGGCCGCCGTCGTCGCCATGCAAAGAACGTACAAGACCGCGCACCGCCGGGCGGGGCACGCTCACTCCATGGACACGCACCCGCTCCCCTCCCCCGCCGCCCCGGCCTCCGCCCCTCGCTCCGACACGAAGATCGCCGTCCTGCTCCGCTCGGACCTCGCACCGTGGCAGCGGCTGAACGTGACGGCCTTCGTGGTGAGCGGGCTGGGCACCGCCGTACCGGAGTTGATCGGCGAACCGTACGCGGACGCGGACGGCACGCCGTACCTGCCGATGTTCCGTCAGCCGGTGCTGGTGTTCGAGGGCGACGGGGTGCTGCTGTCCGCGGCGCACGGCCGGGCGCTGGCCCGGTCGTTGCCGGTGGCGGTGTTCACCGCGGAGCTGTTCGGCACCGGCAACGACCGCGACAACCGGGCCGCGGTGCGCGCGGTGCCGACGGCGGCGCTCGATCTGGTGGGGCTGGCGCTGCACGGTCCGCGCAACGCGGTGGACAAGGTGCTCAAGGGGGCGCGCATGCACCCGTGACGGGTGCCCGTCAGCCGGCGAGTCCGCGGTGGCGGGCGATCGCCGCGACGAGGCTCGCGGAGGACGGGAGGCTCTTGCCCTCCTCGCCGAGCAGCACCCGGTGCGCGGTGTTGAAGGGGAACGCGGTGAGGCCGGGCGCCCGGACGGCGGGGCCGTCGGAGTCGTCGCCGGCGTCGGCCCACTCGCCGCCGCAGCAGCGGACCATCACCTCGCCGGTGCAGGCGCCGACCAGCCGCCACCACAGGCCAGTCCGCGGATCGTCGAGCGGGCCGTCGGCGATCAACTCGGCGCACACGGCGTCGAGTTCGGCCAGTCCGTCGATGCTCCGGTCTCCAGTTGCCGGCCGTGGTTGTCGGCGACCAGCGCCGCGCACTGCTCGGCGATGAACGCCAGGTCGACCGCGGGCACTCCCTCTTTCCGCTGCGGCTTCCGCTGCGGCTCTCGTTCCATGGCGGAGATCCTGCCGGGCGGGCCTCCGCCCCGGCCAACGGCTTTCCGGCCGCGCCGCTCCTGACGGCCCTCGGACCGCCAGGGCCCCTCAGGCCCGGAGCGAGGCGAGCGTGACCACGGTGATGTCGGAGGGGGCGCCGACCCGGACGGGCGGGCCCCAGGCACCGGCGCCCCGGGTGACGTACAGCTGGGTGTCGCCGTACCGCTCCAGGCCGGCCACGGTCGGGTTGGCCAGTTCGGCGAGGTAGTTGCCGGGCCAGAGCTGGCCGCCGTGGGTGTGCCCGGAGAGTTGGAGGTCCACGCCGTGGCGGACGCTGTCGTGGACGGTCACCGGCTGGTGGGCCATCAGGACGGCGGCCCGGCCGCGGTCGCGGTCGTCCAGCGCCTTGGCGTAGTCGGGGCCCTGGCCCTGCGCGGTGCCGCCGATGTCGTTGACGCCGGCGAGGTCGAACCAGGGCAGTTCGACCCGGGCGTTCTCCAGCGGGTGGACGCCGAGTTCGCGGACGAACTCGACCCATGGCGCGGCGCCCGAGAAGTACTCGTGGTTGCCGGTGACGAAGTACGCGCCGTCCGTGGCCCGCAGATCCGCCAACGGGTGGGCGGCGGGGCCGAGTTCGGCGACGCTGCCGTCGACCAGGTCGCCGACCACGGCGACCAGGTCGGGCTGTGCGGCGTTGATGGTGTCGACGATCCGCCGGGTGTGCGCCCGGCCGAGTATCGGTCCGAGGTGGATGTCGCTGACCACCGCGATCCGGTAGCCGTGCGCGGCCCGCGGCAGTTTCGCCAGCGGCACCGTCACCTGCTTCACCCGCGGCCCGCGCAGCACCCCGTACGTGCCGTTGCCCACCACGCCGACGGCGACCCCGGCGGCAGCCCCGGCCACCACTCGCGACACGAACAGCCGCCGGGACGGCTCGGCGGCGGTCGGGCCGGAGGGCACCGGGGCGCCGGGCTCCGGCTCGGGGAGCGCCGCCCCGGGAGCCGTCGGCCGGGGGGCGGCCGCCCCGTCGGAGGCCACCGCTTCGACCGCCACCGGCTCGGGGACGGCCGCCGCGGCGGGCTGCCCGGCGGCGGGGGCCCGGCGGCGCGCCAGCCGGAGCAGCAGGGGGCGCAGCAGTTCGCCGGCCAGCAGCGCGAGCAGGAGGTAGAGGAGGACGGCGAGCCACAGGTACCCGGGCCAGGCGAACCAGCGCTGCACGGCGAGCGGGAAGACCCGGCTGCCGACCAGGGCGAGGACGGAGAGCAGGGGCAGCAGGACGGCGAGCACGGTGCCGGTGTGCCGGTACCGGCCGCCGGGGCGGGAGACGTCGCGGACCAGCCGCCGCCACAGGTACCAGTGCGCCGCCCCGAACAGGCCGAGCACCGCAGCCACTCCGACCACCACCGCGATCACCATGCGGCAAGTATCGGGGCGGGGCGGTCGCGGGCTGTGACCGGGGTGCCGTTCCGGTCGACCGGGCGTGGCCGAGCGGGTGCGGTGCGTTCCGACGGGCGCGCGGTTGCTGTGAGCCCGCGCACATCGCGGCGGGCTCCTACGGTCCTCGATAGTCGGTTCCCGGCCGGTCCGGCCGACAGCGCCTGCCGCGGCTCCGCGCCCGCCCGCTCGGGCGGGACGATGTCGCAGGTCAGCGCCGGTCTGCGGGGGAGGCGGCGGCCGTGCGGTCCGGGCCGGCGGGCGGGGCTCCGGGGGCCGTCCGGCTCGGCGTCCGCCGGCCGTCCCACTACGACGGAGCGTAGTTTTCGGGCCCATTGAGCGACTCTCCGTGGTCTGCCAAGAATGTCCCCCGTCCGCCGGGCAGTCCGGCCGGTCCCACCCGGTCCGCTGTTCCCGCCTGCCACGTTCGTGCAAGTGCTGTGCCGCATCGGCGCCGTGCCGCGCCGCGTGCCGGTCGGCGGCCGCCGTGTCCGACCGGCCGTCCGGCCCGTACGAGCAGAAGAGGTCGCCATGCAGCACCGCAGGACGCTCAGCTTCTCGGAGAAGCTCCGCCGTCACCGTCACGCCGTGGTGACGGGCATCGCCACCCTGGCCGTCGCGGGCACCGCCACCCTGGCCATCGCCCTGCCGCAGGACGCCGCGCCGGCCGAGGCCGCCGCCCACCCGGTCCCGGCGAACGGCCTGCAGCCGGCGGCGGACGCCGCCTCCGCGCAGGCCGCGGCCGAGGCGAGCGCCAGTGCCAGCGCGAGCGCGAGCGCCGAGGCGAAGGCCAAGGCGGACGCCGAGGCGAGCGCCAGTGCCAGCGCCAGCGCCGAGGCGGAGGCCAGGGCGAAGGCCGAAGCGTCCGCCGAGGCCGAAGCGTCCGCGAAGGCGGAGGCTTCGGCCTCGGCTTCGGCCTCGGCTTCGGCGAAGGCGTCGGCGGAGGCGAAGGCCCGTCAGGAGGCGGCCTCGCGCTCGCAGCAGCGTCAGGCGCTGCCGAGCAGCACGCCGAGCGCGTCCGCGTTCGCCTCGACCGCCGCTTCCGCGCCGACGTACAGCGGGACGCCGCAGCAGATCGCGGCGCAGATCGTCCCGGCGGGCCAGCTGCAGTGCTTCAGCAACATCGTGGAGCGGGAGAGCAGCTGGAACGTGCACGCGACCAACCCGTCCTCGGGTGCGTACGGGCTGATGCAGGCGCTGCCGGGTTCGAAGATGGCGTCGGCGGGTGCGGACTGGAAGGACAATCCGGCGACCCAGATCAAGTGGGGCCTGCAGTACATGAACGAGACGTACGGCAGCCCGTGCGCGGCGTGGTCGTTCTGGCAGGCGCACAACTGGTACTGAGGGCGCTGGGCGCACTTCTCGGGGCGCGTTCGGCACGGTGTGTGCGCAGCTCCACCACCATGCGTACATCTGACGATACGTCAGCAAGTCGCGGCGTTCCGCCCTCTATCCGGACATTTCATCGCACGATCGTGTCCATTTGGTGAAGATTCGGCGAACGTCCCGCGACAGCTGTCCGGAATAGCCGCTTTCGAGCGGCTTCCGACCTTTGCCTGAGGCTGTCCCCGCCCCTAGCCTCCCGCCCATGGCCCCACCACTGATCACCGTCGTGCTGCCCGCCTACGACGAGCAAGGACAACTGAAGGAGTGTCTCGACTCCCTGCTCGGGCAGTCCTTCCGCGAGTTCGAGATCATCGTGGTGCAGACGCCCTCCCCGCACTGCCCGGAGGAGCGGCTGCTGGAGGCGTACGAGCTGCGCGACGCCCGGGTGCGGGTGCTGCGGCTGGACGCGGAGCCCGGCATCGGGCGGGCCCGGATGGCGGGCGCGGCGCACGCGCGCGGCCAGTACCTGCTGTTCCTGGACGCCGACCACCTGCTCCCGGCGGACGCGTTCGAGGCGATGGACGCCCGGCTCGCCGAGACCGGCGAGGTGGACCTGCTGCTGTTCGGCCACAACCGCGAGTACCGGGACAAGGTCTGGCCGGGCAACGCGGCGGAGATGCTGGCCGCCGCCGGTCCGGGCGTGTTCACCGCGGCCGAGCACCCGGAGGTGTTCGGCGCGCCGCCGCTGGTGTGGGACCGGCTGATCCGCACCGGCACCGCGCCGGCCTTCCCGGACGGCTTCTACGAGGAGGTCCCGGCGGTGCACCGCTCGCTGATGGCCGCCGCCCGCATCGCGGTGCTCGACCGCGAGTGCGTCACCATCCGCCGCCGGCACACCCTGCACCCGGCGGGCAGCGAGGGCGCGAGCCACTTCGACCTGTTCGACCGCTACGAGGGCACCTTCGAGCAGTTGGACGCGCAGCCGGCCGACGCCGTGCCGGTCACGTCCGAGCTGCGCGCGCACCTGTTCACCCGGATGGTGCGCCACTACCTGTTCGTCTTCGACCTGCCGGGCTGCCTGAGCCGCGCCGAGCGCCCGCAGTTCTTCCAGCGCGCCGCCGAGCACTACAAGCGGTTCCTCCCGGCCGGCTACCGCCGGCCCGAGGGCCGCGAGGGCATCAAGTTCTCGCTGCTGGCGTCGAATTCGTACGCCACCTTCGAGGTCGCCAAGTTCTCCCGGCTGGCGGGCGTGCGGCGCTGAGTCCGGCGCTCCGCGCTTTCCCGCGCCCCCTGGCGGGTACACGCTCCAGTGGGGGCCGATGGTGGCGGTTCGCGGCGGTGGACGGCCGCGGGCGCCGCGGGCGGGCCATCTCGCGTTCCGGCCGGGCGTCCTGACGCATCGTCGGTCCGACCCGGACGGTAGAGTCCCTCCCCGCGACCGGCTCTGCCGCGCCACCTCCGTGCACCCTCTCCGTGCACCACCGGACCGGAAGGCGAACTCCCCGATGACTGCCCCTGTCTCCCCGCCGGCCGACCGGGCCGCGGACCCCGCCCCGGACCCCGTTTCCGACGTGTACTCCGCCGACGGCGGCCCCGGCCCGGCGTCGACCGTTCAACTCCCGCCCCAGCAGCAGATGGCGGGGTGGGCGGTCCTGCTGCTCGGCGTGCTGCTGCTGGCCGAGGCGTTCGTCTGCGTCGCCGCGCTGATCAGCGTCTGGACGCCGCTCACCACGCTGACCGCCGAACGCGCCCCGGTCTCCGATCCGATGCCGTGGAGCGTGCTCGGACTCGGGCCCTGGCACCTGACCTCCAACACCGCGATGCTGGTGGCCGTCCTGGCGGCCAGCGGGCTCGGCAGCTTCGTGCACGCCGCCACGTCCTTCGCCACCTACGCGGGCAACCGCCAGCTCCTGCCGAGCTGGCTGCCCTGGTACCTGCTGCGCACCGCGATCGGCGGCGCCCTCGCCCTGCTGGTCTACTTCCTGCTGCGCGGCGGCCTGTTCGCCAACGGCACCGACGGCACCGCCACCAACCCGTACGGCTTCGCCGGGATCGCCGGCCTGTGCGGCCTGTTCTCCAAGCAGGCCACCGACAAGCTCCGCGAGATCTTCGACACCGTCCTGACCACCCGCGACGGCGCGGGCGACGACGAACGCGACGACAAGATCCAGCCCACCGCCCCGACTTCACCCACCGCCGCCCCGGCCGCCACCGCGCCGGGCGCACCGGTGCCGACCGCCGCCGCCCCGGCGACCCCGGGCGGGGCGGACGAGGCGGCCCCGGCCCCCGTGGCCCCGCTGACGAAGCCCCAGCCGGCCGAGCTGGCGGTGGCGACCATCCCGCAGCAGACCGCCAACGCCTCCGAATCCGCCTGACCAACAGGGCTGCTGACCGTCCGTCGGGCCGTTGGACGGTCAGCAGCAACCGCCCGCCGAGGCGCTGCCGAGCACGGTCAGCGCGAGCGGCACCGGCGCGGCGGGCGCGGTGGTGCAGCAGCCGCCCGACTGCTCGGCCTCGGGCTCGGGCTCGTCGTAGCGGCCCGATCCGCCGCAGACTCCGGTCTCGGGGAGCGTGAGTTCGACCCGGGCGGCGGCCTCGTGGTCGCCGGCCAGCGCGGCGGCCACCGAGCGGACCTGCTCGTAGCCGGTCATCGCCAGGAACGTCGGCGCGCGGCCGTAGGACTTCATGCCGACCAGGTACACGTCCTGCTCGGGGTGCGCCAACTCGCGGGCGCCGTGCGGGTAGACGGTGCCGCAGGAGTGCTGGTTCGGGTCGATCAGCGGGGCCAGCGCGGTGGGGGCCTGGAGGCGGTCGTCCAGGGCCAGGCGCAGCTCGTCGAGGAAGCTCAGGTCGGGGCGCAGGCCGGTGAGGACCAGGATCTCGTCGACGGGTTCGCTGCGGCGGCCGTCCTCGGCCCGCAGCACGAGGCGGCCGTCGGCGGCGGGTTCCACGGCGGTGGTGCGGAAGCCGGTGAGGGCGTCGGCGCGGCCGTCCTCGACGGCCTTCCGGGCGGCGAGACCGAGGGCGCCGCGGGCGGGAAGCTGGTCGGCTGTGCCGCCACCGTAGGTGGAGCCGGTGATGCCGCGGCGCAGCACCCAGACGGCGTGCGTTCCGGGTTCGTGCCGGGCCAGGTCGGCGAGGGCGGCGAGGGCGGTGAACGCGGACGCGCCGGTGCCGACGACGGCGGTGCGGCGGCCGGCGTACCGGGCGCGCACGGCGGGGTCGTCGAGGTCCGGGATGCGGCGGGCGATGCGGCCGGCGGCGGCGCGTTCGCCGAGGGCGGGCAGGCCGTCGGCGCCGAGCGGGCCGGGGGTGGTCCAGGTGCCGGATGCGTCGATGACGGCGGCGGCGAGCAGGCGTTCCTCGGCGCCGTCCGGGTGGGCCACGTGGACGGTGAAGGGCTGGTCCGCGCGCCCGGCGTCGACGATCCGGTCGCGCCCGGCACGGGCGATGCCGGTGACCCTGGCGCCGTAGCGGACGCGGTCGCCGAGGGCGTCGGCGAGCGGCTGGAGGTACTGGGCTACCCAGTCGCCGCCGGACGGGTAGGCCGCCGGGTCCGGGCGGGTCCAGCCGGTGGGGGCGAGCAGCTTCTCGGCGGCGGGGTCGACCAGTTCGGCCCAGGTGGAGAACAGGCGGACGTGCGACCAGCCGCGCACGGAGGTGGCGGCGGTGGGGCCGGCCTCCAGCACCAGGGGTTCGAGGCCGCGCTCCAGCAGGTGGGCGGCGGCGGCCAGGCCGATCGGGCCGGCGCCGACGACCAGGACGGGCAGCTCGGAGCGGTCGGGGCTGGCGGTCATGGCGGTCCCTTCGCGGTGTTCGGGGCTCGACCCGGGCACCTGTTTCGATGAACGTCGATGTGATGGCGGTTCCGACCTTGCCCCTTGCTTCGACGAATGTCAACATAGACGTATGTCGAATTCCAGTGTCGGGCTGCCGGTCCTCGAGTCCGCGGCCGCCGCGTGCTGCCCGCCCCTCGGCTCGGCCGAACTCTCCGAGCCGGACGCGGTGCGCCTGGCCGCCGCGTTCAAGGCGCTCGGCGATCCGGTGCGCCTGCGGCTCTTCTCCAAGATCGCCTCGCACGAGGGCGGCGAGGCCTGCGTCTGCGACATCCAGGACGTCGGCGTCTCCCAGCCGACCGTCTCCCACCACCTGAAGAAGCTCCGCGAGGCCGGGCTCCTCAGCTCGGAGCGGCGCGGCACCTGGGTCTACTACCGGGTCGAGCCGTCCGCCCTGGCTGGCCTCACCGCGCTGCTCGACCTCGACCACCGCCCGACCGAGGGCCGTTGACCGTGATCACCGCCATGACGCCCGAGCACGCCGACCAGGTCCTGGCGATCTACCGCGCGGGCATTGCCGAGGGCAACGCCACCTTCGAGCCGCAGCCCCCGAGTTGGGGCGCCTTCGACGCGGCCCGGCTGCCCGGCCACCGGTACGTCGCCCTCGATGCCCAGGGGCGCGTCCTGGGCTGGGCGGCGGTCGGTGCGGTCTCCTCCCGCCCCGTGTACGCGGGGGTGGTCGAGCACTCGGTGTACGTCCACCCCGAGCACCGCGGCCGCGGCGTGGCCGGCGCCCTGCTGCAGGCACTGATCGCCTCCACCGAGGCGGCCGGGATCTGGACGGTCCAGTCCTCGGTGTTCCCGGAGAACGCCGCCAGCCTCGCCCTGCACGCCCGGCACGGTTTCCGCGTCGTCGGCACCCGCGAGCGGGTCGCCCGCCACCACGGGGTGTGGCGCGACACCGTCCTGATCGAGCGCCGGAGCCCGATCATCGGCTGACGCGCCGTCAGGCCGCTACTGCGGGGTCCGGGCGTCCCGCACGGGCGGGCGGTCGACCGGTTCGACGTACCTGGTCCGCCCGTCCACCGCGTTCAGCCCCTCCGTCTCGGGCACCGGCGGCCCGGCCCGTACGGCCGACCGGACGGGTGCGGACGCTCCGGCGGAAGGCGTCGCCGCAGCCGCAGTCCTCGACCCCGCGCAACACCGGCACCGCGGCCGCGAGTTCGGGCTCACCCCGGTGCTCCCGCAGCTCGGTCGGACCGGCGACCAGGTCCGGGAAGACGTCACGGACCAGCGGGTGCTCGGATGCCCTGGGCGAAACGTCACCACCGCCCGGCAGCCGCCCGCACCGGTCTTCGATGGACGGCCGCCGGGCGGCGGGGCCAGGACACGGCGGGCGGCCGGGCGCGGCGGGCGATCAGGACGGGGTGGGGACGAAGCGTCCGCGCCAGGCCAGCGAGACGTACACCAGGGCGATCAGGACCGGCACTTCGATGAGCGGGCCGACGACGCCGGCCAGGGCCTGGCCGGAGGTGACGCCGAAGGTGCCGATGGCGACGGCGATGGCGAGTTCGAAGTTGTTGCCGGCAGCGGTGAAGGCGAGGGTGGCGGTGCGGTCGTAGCCGAGGCCCAGGGCCTTGCCGAGGGCGAAGGCGCCGAACCACATGAGGGCGAAGTAGGCGAGCAGCGGCAGGGCGATCCGGGCGACGTCCAGCGGCTGCGAGGTGATCGTTCTCCCCTGGAGGGCGAAGAGGACGACGATGGTGAACAGCAGGCCGTACAGCGCCCAGGGGCCGATCCTCGGGAGCACCTTCGCCTCGTAGCGTTCGCGGCCGAGCTTCTGCTCGCCGAGGCGGCGGGTGAGGAAGCCGGCGACGAGCGGGATGCCGAGGAAGACGACGACGTTCAGGGCGATCTTCCACATGGAGACGTCGAGGCGCTCGCCCTCGCCCAGGCCCAGCCAGCCGGGCAGCAGGTCGAGGTAGAACCAGCCCAGGACGCCGAACATGACGACCTGGAAGACGCTGTTGAGCGCGACCAGGACGGCGGCGGCCTCGCGGTCGCCGCACGCCAGGTCGTTCCAGATGATCACCATGGCGATGCAGCGGGCCAGGCCCACGATGATCAGCCCGGTACGGTACTCGGGCAGGTCCGCCAGGAAGATCCAGGCCAGCGCGAACATCACCGCAGGCCCGACGATCCAGTTGATCACCAAGGAGGACGCCATCAGCCGGCGGTCGCCGGTGACGGTGTCGAGGCGGTCGTAGCGGACCTTGGCGAGCACCGGGTACATCATGACCAGCAGGCCGAGCGCGATCGGCAGCGAGATGCCGCCGACCTCCACCTTCGCCAGGGCGTCGTTCAGCCCGGGGATCAGCCGGCCCAGCGCGAGGCCGGCGGCCATCGCGACGAGGATCCACACCGCGAGGTAGCGGTCGACGAACGACAGCTTCCCGGCGACCGACGCGGCTTCGGGTCTGCTCTCGGGGGCGGGCGCGGTGCGGGGCATCAGCAGGACCTCTTGGCGTCGGCGTTGGCGCGGGCGGTGGCGGCGAGGTCGGCGAACTGCCCGGAAAGCGCTTCCAGGACGTCCGGGCGCAGCCGGTAGTACGTGAACCGGCCGCAGGGCTCGGTGTCCACCACGCCGGCCTCCCGCAGCACCCTCAGGTGGTTGGAGAGGTTGGTCTGCCGGGCGCCGGTCTCCTCCACCAGGTGGGTGGTGCACAGGGTTTCGCGGGCCAGCAGGGTCACGATCCGGAGCCTGAGCGGGTCGGACAGCACCCGCAACAGTTCAGTGTCGACTGACATCACCATGGGCTGATACTTTCACGGCGGCCAGCGCCGACACCACCCCCGCCCCCGCCCACCCGAAGGACGCCTTCCCATGACCGCGCCAGTCGCCTCCGTGCTCTTCGTCTGCGTCCACAACGCCGGCCGCTCCCAGATGGCCGCCGGCTTCCTCACCCACCTCGCCGGCGACCGCGTCGAGGTCCGCTCCGCCGGCTCCGTCCCCGGCCCGGAGGTCAACCCGGCCGCCGTCGCCGCGATGGCGGAGATCGGCATCGACATCGCCGACCAGAAGCCGAAGATCCTCACCCCCGAGGCCGTCCGGTCCTCGGACTACGTCATCACCATGGGCTGCGGCGACGCCTGCCCCTACTTCCCCGGCCGCCACTACCTCGACTGGCCGCTGGACGACCCGGCCGGCCAGGGCGTCGAAGCCGTCCGCCCGATCCGCGACGCCGTCCGCGCGCGCGTCGAACAGCTGGTCGCCGAGATCGACGCCCGGACCCGCCCGGCGTCCTGACGTCCCGCCGGCAAGCGCTTTCCGACTGCTCCGATCGGGCAGCATCGGCGGACGCGCCCGGCAGCGGCCCGCGGCCGGGAGGCGCGAACCCTACGGTCCTGCTGTGCACACCACGCTGATCAGGCTCGCGGCCGAAGCGAACGGCCTGAAGATCGACTGGGCCCGCATGCCCACCTACAACACCATCATGTCGCTGTGCGCAGGGGCGGGTCTGCTGCTCGTCGTCGCCCTGGGGTGGCTGCTGCTGACGGACCGTCCGGTCGTGCCCGACGCCTGGGCGATGGGGTTCGGCGCGCTGGGGGTGATCCTGTTCGCGACGGGCCTGCACATGACGCTGACCTGGCCGCTGGCCGGGCAGGGGTTCCCGTTCGACAACGTGATCTTCGGGGAGCCGTCACTGGGCTTCGGGGTGCTGCTGCTCTTCGCGGCGTTCTTCCTCTGGCGGCGCGGCGCGGCGTTGGGCGAGGTCGGCGTCGACCGGGGCCGTACGGTCGCCGCGCTCGCCGCGCCGGTGTCCCTGCTCGTCCTCGGGCTCGGACTGGCGTGCTTCGGGATCGCCGCGGCGGGCTGGCGCTACACGCTGTTCGCCGCGCCTCCCGAGGAGCCGATCTCGGGCGAGTTCGCCGGCCACCCGATGCTGGAGGCGAGCTTCATGTCCGCCCTGTACGTGCTGACCGGCGTCGGCGCCGTCCTGTTCCCGTTCGTCCTGCGCCGCCGGGGCGGCGCCGTGGCCTGGACGGCCGGGATCTGCTGGACGCTCGCGGGCCTGGCGTTCCTGCTGTTCGGGGCGCTGAACTACTTCACCCACATCGGACTGATCGTCAACACCATGTAGCGGGGCGGCCGCCCCCGTCCGACCCGCACCGTGTGCCCCGCACCCGTGGGGGCCCTCCCGCTGGGATGATCGGGCCATGGCACCCGACCTCGCCCGCGCCCTCGCCGCCGCCGTTCGCGGCGAGGTCCGCTTCGACACCGCCGAGCGGGCCGTGTACGGCCAGGACGCGTCCAACTACCGGCACGTCCCGCGCGGAGTGGTGAAGCCCGCCGACCGGGACGACGTGCGGGCGGCGCTGACGGTGTGCCGGGAGTTCGGGGCGCCGGTGGTGGCGCGCGGGTCGGGGACGAGCATCGGCGGCCAGGCGATCGGGCCGGGCGCGGTGGTGCTGGACTTCCGCCGGCACCTCGGCCGGGTGCTGTCCGTCGACCCGGAGGCCCGCACGGCGCGGGTCGAGCCGGGCACCGTGCTGGACGAACTCCAGCGCGCCGCCCGTCCGTTCGGCCTGCGGTTCGGCCCCGACCCGTCCACCCACAGCCGGTGCACGCTCGGCGGGATGATCGGCAACGACGCCTGCGGTTCGCACTCGCTCGCCTGGGGCCGGACCTCCGACAACCTGCACAGCCTGGACCTGCTGCTCGCCGACGGCACCGAACTGACCGTCACCGGCCCGCTGCCGCCCGCCGGCCGGGCCGCACTGGCCGCCGCCCCGGGCCGACTCGGCCGCCTGCACCGGGAGTTGCAGGCCCTCGCGGCCGACAACCTGGCGCTGCTGCGCCGCGCGGTGCCGGCGCTGCCCCGCCTCGGCTCGGGCTACCCGCTGGACGCGCTGCTGCCGGAGCGCGGCCACGACCTGGTCCGGGCCGTCACCGGCACCGAGGGGACGTGTGCCCTGCTGCTCGGCGCGACCGTCCGGCTGGTGCCCGAACCGCCGTACCGGGCACTGCTGGTGGCGGGCTACCCGGACGAGACGGCGGCCGCCGACGCGGTGCCCGCGCTGCTGCACCTGGGGCCCCTGACCTGCGAGGGGATGGCCGCCGACCTGGTCGCCGCGCTGCTCGCCTCCGGTCCGCGCCCGCCGGTGCTGGACCGGCTGCCGGCCGGCGCCTGCTGGCTGTTCCTGGAGACCGGCGGCGACAGCGCGGCCGAGGCCGCCGACCGGGCCCGCGAACTCGCCGAGCAGGTACGGCGGGAGCGCACCGCGACGGCCGCACTGGTCACCGACCCCGCCGAGCAGCGTGCGCTGTGGTCGATCCGCGAGGCCGGCGCCGGCATCGTCACCCGCCTGCCGCCCGGTCCGGACGGCGCGCCCGGCGGCGCGGCCTGGCCCGGCTGGGAGGACTCGGCCGTACCGGTCGAGCAACTCGGCTCGTACCTGCGGCAGTTGCGGGCCCTGCTGAAGCGGCACGGCCTGCGCGGGGTGCCGTACGGGCACTTCGGCGAGGGGTGCGTGCACCTGCGGCTGGACTTCCCGCTGCGCGAACGGCCGCAGGCGATGCGGGAGTTCGTCACCGAGGCGGCGGATCTGGCGGTGGCGCACGGCGGTTCGCTGTCCGGCGAGCACGGCGACGGGCAGGCCCGGGCCGAACTGCTGCCCCGGATGTTCCCGCCGCAGATGATCGACCTGTTCGCCCGGTTCAAGCGGATCTGGGACCCGGACGGCCTGCTCAATCCGGGCCTGCTGGTCGACCCGCGCCCGCTGGACGCCGATCTCCGGTTCCCGGGGCAGGAGTTTCCGGTCACCCTGGCCTATCCGCAGGACGCCGGCGGCCTGCTCGACGCGGTGCACCGCTGCGTGGGCGTCGGCAAGTGCGTGGACACCGCGAGCGGGGTGATGTGCCCGAGCTACCAGGTGACCGAGGAGGAGCGGCACTCCACCCGCGGCCGGGCCCGGCTGCTGGGCGAGATGCTGCGCGGCGAACTGGTCACCGACGGCTGGCGGTCGCCGGAGGTCCGCGAGGCGCTCGACCTGTGCCTGGGCTGCAAGGGCTGCGCGAGCGACTGTCCGGTGCACGTGGACATGGCCACCTACCGGTCCGAATTCCTGTACCACCACTACCGGTTCAGGCCGCGTCCGGCCGCCCACTGGTCGCTGGGCCTGCTGCCGCTGTGGCTGCGCCTGGCGCACCTCGCGCCGCGCACCGCCAATGCCGTGCTGCGCGGCCGGTTCACCGGTGCTGTGCTCAAGCGGCTGGGCGGCATCGACCCGCGGCGCGCCCTGCCCGCTCTCCCCGAGCGCCGGTTCACCGCCTGGTTCCGCTCCCACCGGGCCGCGCACCCCGCCGACCCGGCCGGCCCGGCGGTCCTGCTCTGGCCCGACTCGATGTCCGAACTGCTCGACCCGGCACCGGCGGTGGCGGCCGTCCTGGTCCTGGAACGACTCGGCTTCCGGGTCGAACTGCCGGCCGGCCCGGTGTGCTGCGGACTGACGCTGATCGCCAGCGGGCAGCTCGGCGCGGCCCGCCGGGTGGTCCGCCGCAGCCTGCGCCGACTGCCGCCCGGCCTGCCGGTGGTCGGCCTGGAGCCGTCCTGCACCGCCACGCTGCGCGGCGACTGGCCCAAGCTGCTCGGCGGCGAGCCCGAACTCCCGTCCCGGGTCCGCACCTTGGCCGAGTTCCTGGACGAGCGGGAGGTCGCGCTGCCGAAGCTCGGCGGGACGGCGATGACCCAGGTGCACTGCCACCAGCACGCCGTCCTGGGCACCGCCGCCGATCGGCGCCTGACCGAGCGGCTCGGCCTGACGAACCGTCAGATCGACCCGGGGTGCTGCGGGTTGGCCGGAGCGTTCGGCTTCGAGCAGGGCCATTACGAGGTGTCGGTGGCCCTCGCCGAACGCGCCCTGCTGCCGGCGGTCCGGGCCGCCGACCCCGACACCCTGCTGCTCGCGGACGGCCTCAGCTGCCGCACCCAGATCACCCAACTGGAGCCGTCCGCCCGGCCGTTGCACCTCGCCGAGGTTCTGCTCCGGGCCTTCGAGCAGTCCGAGCGGCCCGGTCTCCGGGCCCCTCACTCGCCCGGGTAGCGCACCCCGATCCGCTGCCGCACCGCGTCCAGGGTGCGCATCACCGCGAGCGTGGCGTCCAGCGGGACCAGCGCCGACTCGGTCTCGCCGGCCCGCAGGCAGCGCATCACCTCGGCCGCCTCCAGGCCGTAGCCGTGGCCGTCCCCGACCGGACCGTGGAAGGTCTCGGGGTCGCGGCCCTCGCGGTGGAGGGTGAAGCCGGCCGGGTGGAAGAAGTCCCGCTCGATCTCGATCCGGCCCGAGTCGCCCTGGATCGAGGCGCGTTGGCCGCACTGGACCTCCAGCGAGCAGGACAGCAGAGCGGTCGCCCCGCTCCCGTACCCGAGCAGCATGCCGGTGTGCGCGTCCACGCCGCGATCGGTCAGCCGGGCCGTCGCCTGCACGGACTCCGGCTCCCCGAGCAGCAGCTGGGCGAACGCGACCGGGTACACGCCGAGGTCCAGCAGCGCGCCGCCGCCGGCCGCCGGGTCCCACAGCCGGTGCCCCGGGTCGGCCGGTCCGACGAAGCCGAACTCGGCCTGCACGGACCGCACTTCACCGATCGCGCCGTCGTCGATCAGCTCGACGATCCGGCGGACGGACGGATCCAGCCAGGTCCACATCGCCTCCATCAGGAGGACCTCCCGCTTGCGGGCGAGCGCGACCAGCTCGGCGCTCTCGGCGGCGTTCAGCGTGAACGGCTTCTCGCACAGCACCGCCTTGCCCGCCTCCAGCAGCAGCTTCGCCGCACTGTGGTGCGCCGAGTGCGGCGTGGCCACGTACACCACGTCCACCTCGGGATCGGCCGCCAGCTCCTGCCAACTGCCGTACGCGCGCCCGATGCCGTGCCGCTCGGCGAACATCCGGGCGGACTCCTCCCGGCGGGACGCCACCGCGAAGGCCTGCGCGCCCGGCACGGCGGCCAGGTCCTCGACGAAGGAAGTGGCGATGCCGCCGGTGGCAAGGATGCCCCAGCGGATCGGACGGTCGGTGATCGGCTGCATGCTGGTCCTTCGCAACGGCGGGGCGTGGGGGCCGGCCCAGCCTATCCACGCCCCGCCCGCGCCCGCCCGGCAGTCCGTCGCAACGTGCCCTTCCGCCGCGAACTACCAGGCGGTAACCTTCCGGTCCGCTCACCCACCCCCACCGGGAGCAGCCGCCATGGCCGAGCACCACGATCCGTCCGCCGACCACCGCCGGACCCGCGCCGCGCTCGCCGCCACCGCCGAGCGCCTGGTCCAACTCCTTGAATCCACCCGCGAGTCCGGCGCGCGGGCCGTCCTTCCCGGCTGGTCGGTGGCCGACGTCGGCGCCCACGTGGCGGCCGTGTTCCTGGCCTACTGCTCCTCGGTGTCGAACGAGGACACCGTGGACTGGGACGAACTCCTGCCGACCGCAGACCTGCCCTTCGGCCCCCGGATGGCCGTCGTGAACGGCCGCGCCGTGGCCATGCTCGGCGCCCAACTCGACGGCGACGCCGCCGGATTCCTCGCCGCCCGGACCGCCCGCTTCCTCCGGGCCACCGCCGACCTCGCCCCCGACGCCCCCGTCGCCACCCCCTGGTACGGCCCCCGCCCCGCCCTCACCGTCGCGGCGGCCACCGGTCTGCTGCTCAGCGAGTGCCTGGTGCACGGCCGGGACATCGCCCGCGCCACCCGCCGGCCCTGGCGGATACCCCCGGACCACGCCGCCCTGGTGCTCGGCCAAGCCATGCCGATCATGATGCCACTGGCCCTCGACCGCACCGCCGCCCGCGACGTCGACCTCGTCCTCGACCTCACCGTCCGCGGCGGCCCCCGCCTCTGCCTGACCTTCCGCGACGCCACCCTGACCGTCACCCGCGACACCCCGCCCCGCACCCCCGACTGCCGCGTCTCCGCCGACCCCGTCGCCTTCCTCCTCGTCGCCTTCCACCGCACCCCCCAGTGGCGGGCCATCGCCCTCGGCCACCTCCGCGCCACCGGCCGCCGCCCCTGGCTCGCCACCCGCCTCACCCGCCTCATCCCGTCCCCGTAACCCCGCCACCGCCCACGCCCCGCCCGTGGCCCCAGCACAACCCCCGTACGCAGCGGCCTCCTCACCCGTCCCGCGCCACCGCCAACAGCACCACGTCATCCATCAGCCGCCCCCGACGTAACCCCCAAGAAGGCCCCACACCCGCCAAGCGCAGCGCCCTCTCACCCGTCCCTCACCACCGCCAACAGCGCCACGTCATCCATCAGCCGCCCCCCGACACAGCCCCAAAAAAGGCCCCACACCCGCCCACCGCAGCGCCCTCTCACCCGTCCCGCGCCACCGCCAACAGCGCCACGTCAGCCATCAGCCGCCCCCCGACATAGCCCCAAAAAAAGGCCCCTCGCCCGCCCATCGCAGCGCCCTCTCACCCGCGTCCCTCACCACCGCCAGCAGCGCGCCACGTCATCCATCAACCGCCCCCCGACATAGCCCACATCCCCACCCCCAAAAAAGTCCCCACACCCGCCAAGCGCAGCGCCCTCTCACCCGTCCCGCGCCACCGCCAACAGCGCCATGTCGTCCATCAGCCGCCCCCGACATAGCCCACATCCCCACCCCCCCCAAAAAAGTCCCCACACCCGCCAAGCGCAGCGCCCTCTCACCCGTCCCTCGCCACCGCGATCAGCGCCGCGTCGTCCATCAGCCGCCCCCCGACGTAGCCGAGCAGGTCGTGGCGCAGGCGGTCGAGGAAGTCCTCCGGGGTGGGTGCAGGGGCGAGGTGGGTGGCGCGGGTCGGAAGCGGGTAGAAGGTCGCCTCGCCGTTGCGGGCCTCGGTGACACCGTCGGTGTAGAGGAGCAGCATGCTGCCGGGCGGGAACGCGAACTCCTCGGTGCGGCGCGCCGCCGGGGCGAGTTCGCCCATGCCCAGCGGCGGACCGGCCCGGCGGACGGGAAGTAGTCGGGCGCTGTCCGGAGTGACCAGGAGCGGCGGCGGGTGCCCGCAGTCGGCGAGTCTGATCACGGGCCGGTCGTCCGGGAGGTCGAGCACGATCGCGGTGGCGAAGTTCTCCCTGATCTCCTGCCCGCAGTCCGCGAGTTCGGCCAGGTGGCGCTGGTAGGACACTTCCAGCGCGTCCGCCAGCCGCGCCGGATCCTCGTGCCGGTGCGCCACTTCGCGGAAGGCCCCGAGCAGCGCGGCCGCGTCACCGACCGCCCCGAGTCCCTTGCCGCGGACGTCCCCGATCAGCAGCCGGGTCGTCCGACCGGCCCGCACTGCCGCGTACAGGTCGCCGCCGACGTGAGCTTCGTCGGCGGCGGCCAGGTAGCGGGTGGCGAGTCGCAGCGGCCCGGCCCGGTCGGGCAGTGGGCGCATCAGGACGCGTTGCACCGCGTCGGAGACGGTGCGGACCTGGGTGAGTTCGAGCCCGTGCCGTTCGCGCACCCGGCAGTAGGCGACGACGACACCGGTGACGAGCGCGAGCGCGACGATCTGGGCCTGGTGGTTGGCGGTGAGCAGGCCGCCGTGCAGGGCGGCGATGACGGTCTGGGCGACCAGCGCGGCGACGCCGACCAGGAAGGTCAGGCGGCTGCCGGCGAACGACGGGGTGATCGCGGGTGCGACGACCAGGAGCGGGCCGAGGTGGATGTTCGGGGAGATCAGGATGTCGGTGGCGGAGATCAGCACGATCAGGCCGAGCGGCAGCAGCACCATCAGGTGTCCGGTGCGCCACTCGCTCCGCAGTCCCGCCAGGCTACGCCGCACGTCCACTCCACCACCATGCCTCGCGGCGCTCCCGCCCACGACCGGTGAACGCTGCGCGCACGGGATATGGCGTTGCGTCACGGGCCGCCCCTACGATCACGCCATGACGACGCCCCCGCCCACGAGCTCCGACTCCGACCCGACCACGGGCACCGCGCCTTCGGGCACCGCGCCTTCGAGCACTCCGCCCGCGAACACCCGGTCCGCGAGCACCCGGTCCGCCGAGCACCCGCTGGAACTCGCGGAGGCCGCGCGTATCCTGGCCGACCGCTTCGCGCCGTGGGTGCAGGCCCTCGGCCTGTCGGTGGTGGAGACCGGGGCGCGGCACGCGGTCCTGCGGCTGCCGTGGTCGGACCAGTTGGCCCGGGACGGCGGCGGGCTGTCCGGGCAGGCCATGATGGCGGCGGCGGACACGGCGACGGTGGTCGCGGTCTCCTCCGCGCTGGGCGGGTTCGGGCCGATGACGACCGTCCAGCAGTCGATCACCTTCCAGCGCGCGGCCCGTGGCACCGACCTGCTGGTGACGGCGCGGCTGACCAAGCTGGGCCGGCGGATCGCCTTCGCGGACATCACGCTGACCGCGCCGGACGCGCCGGACGACCCGGTCGCGCACGCCACCACGGTCTACGCCTTCCCGGGCTGATCCGACCCGCCCCGCACTGCCCGGTGCACACCCCTGTTCGCGGGGGTGTACCGGGCAGTAGCCTCCCCTGGTCCGTGTCCTCGATCATTCGCCGCCTGGAGGCTCCATGCGCCCGATCCCCTGCTGCCGCACGCTCGTTGCGGCCGCTCTCGCCGCTCTGACGCTGACCGGCGCGGCGGCCGTTCCCGCTTCGGCGGCGCAGGGCGGGCAGCACCGCACCGCGTACTACCTGGCGGTCGGCGACTCGCTGGCGGCCGGCTACCAGTCGACGCCGGGCGGCGGCCACGTCGTGGGTCGCGGCTACGCGCAGGACCTGGCGAGGACGCTGGGCGAGCGTGCGGCGCGCGACCACCGCCCGTTCGAGTTCACCGACCTGGGCTGCCCGGGCGAGACCACCGGCACCATGGCGAACGGCGGCTGCCCGTACCCGCACTCCTTCGGCGGCTCCCAACTGGAGGCGGCGGTGGCCTACTTGGAGGCGCACCGGAAGGACGAGGTGCTGGTGACGATCGACATCGGCGCCAACGACGTGCAGCGCTGTGCGGCGGGCGGCTCGCTGGACCTGCCGTGCGCGCTGAACGGCATCGAGCAGGTCCGCACCGGCCTGGACCGCATCCTCGGCGCGCTCCGGGAGGCGGCGGGCCCGCACACCCGGATCGTCGGCATGAACCTGTACGACCCGTTCCTGGCGGCCTGGATGACGGGTGATCAGGGCAGGGCGATGGCGACCGCCTCGGTGCCGCTGGCCGGCGCGCTCAACTCGGTCATCGAGGCGGTGGACGCGCGCCACCGGGTCCCGACCGCCGACGTCGCGGGAGCGTTCGCCACCACGTCCTTCGCGCCGCTGGTGCCGCTGGGCGGCCAGCAGGTGCCGCTGAACGTGGCGCGGATCATGCAGTGGACCAACATGGCGCGCGGCGACATCCACGCCAACGACGCCGGCTACCAGGTGATCGCGGACCAGTTCCTGGCGAAGCTGCCCAAGCAGTACCTGCACTGACCCCCAGCCGTCGGGACCGCCCGGTCCGACGGTCGCGGCCGGGGCCCGGTCCGACGGTCGCGGCCGGGGCCGGGGCCGGGGCCGTCAGCCGGCGGTGACCGCCGCGACGAACTCCGCCACGCGCTCCTGCGGGAGGGTCCGGGCGATGTCGGCCTCGCTGATCATGCCGACGAGCTTGTGGTCGGGGTGGTTGATGACGGGCAGGCGGCGCACCTGCTGAGTCTCCATCACTTCGAGCACCAGGTCGGCGTCCTCGTCCTCCTCGATGACCGTCGGCCGGCCGGCGGCGAGTTCGAGGCACTGGACGGTGCTGGGGTCGCGTCCGTCGGCGACGCACTTGAGCACGATGTCCCGGTCGGTGACGATGCCCAGCAGTTTCTGGTCGTCGCCGCAGATCGGCAGGGCGCCGACGTGGCGTTCGCGCATGATCCGGGCGGCGTCGGCGAGGGTCTGCTCGCCGGTGACGCACTCCGCTCCGGGGTGCATGATCTCTTTGGCGGTGGTCATGGCGGGACCTCCCGAGCCGGTTGAGTCCACTGGTCGTCTTCGTCCACGGGCCTCTTCCATGCTGGCCCGTGCGGCGGGACGCCCGCCACCGCTGGCCGCACCGGTCGCCTCCCCGCCACTGCGGCCACCCGGCCGGTCACGCGGCGTGTCGTGGGGCGACGTCCAACGGGCGGGTCGGGAGGCCCACTTCGGCGGCCGCGGCGACCTGGGGGAGCTCCAGCTGTTCGACGTCCGGGGAGTCCTCCGCGCCCTCCTCGGTCTCGGCGAGCTGCGCCGCGACCTCGGTGGCCTCGACGGCCTGCGCGGCGTTGCGTTCGGTGGAGCTCTCCAGGAAGCGCAGCAGTTCCACCGGGAACGGCAGCACCAGCGTGGAGTTCTTCTCCGCGGCGACCTCCACCACGGTCTGCAGCAGCCGCAGTTGCAGTGCGGCCGGCGTCGCGGCCATCACCTTCGCGGCCTCCGACAGCCGCGCGGACGCCTGGAACTCTCCGTCGGCGGTGATGATCCGGGCCCGCCGCTCCCGGTCCGCCTCGGCCTGCCGGGCCATCGAGCGCTTCATCGACTCGGGCAGCGCCACGTCCTTGATCTCGACCCGGTCGATCTGGATGCCCCAGCCGAGCGCTGGACTGTCCAGCATCAGTTCCAGGCCCTGGTTGATCGGCTCGCGGTTGGCCAGCAGGTCGTCCAGTTCGCTCTTGCCGATGATCGAGCGCAGTGAGGTCTGGGCGACCTGCGACATGGCGAACGAGTAGTCCTGCACGTTGACGATCGCCTTCACCGGGTCGATCACCTTGAAGTACACCACCGCGTCGACCCGGACGGTCACGTTGTCGCGGGTGATGCCTTCCTGTGCGGGGATCGGCATCGTGATGATCTGCACGTTCACCCGGCGCAGCCGGTCGGCGATCGGCACGATCCGTACCAGGCCGGGTGCCCTGATCTCGTCCAGCACCCGGCCGAACCTGAACACCACCCCGAGTTGGTACTGCTGCACCATGCGCACGCTCAATCCGGCGTACACCGCCAGCACCAGCAGCAGCACGATCACCACGTCGACCACGATCATCGCCGTCACCTCGCCCCGTACGGCACGCAGACCTGTACCTCCACGCTACTCCGCCGCCGGGCACGGCCGCCGTCCCGACCGGAAAGCGTTTTCCCACCGCCTCCCGCCGGCGGTCCGCCGCTCCTGCGCGTCGCGCCCGTAGGATCGGGGCCATGGATCTGCCCGCCGCGGAACAGCCCTCCGAACTGGTCGAACACGTGCACGGCCTGGCCGAGCTGGACGAGTTGGTGGTCGGCTGCCGGGCCTGCCCGCGGCTCGTGGAGTGGCGCGAGGAGGCGGCCCGGGTCAAGCGCCGGGCGTTCCAGGGCCAGGACTACTGGGCGCGGCCGATCCCGGGCTTCGGTCCGACGGACGCCCGGCTGGTGCTGGTCGGGCTCGCTCCGGCCGCGCACGGCGGGAACCGCACCGGCCGGATCTTCACCGGCGACCCGTCCGGCGACCTGCTGTACGCCTCGCTCCACCGGCTCGGCCTGGCCTCCCAGCCCCACTCCACCTGGCGCGACGACGGCCTGGAGCTGTACGGCGTCCGCATCACCGACCCGGTGCGCTGCGCCCCGCCGGAGAACAAGCCGACCAACGCGGAGCGCGACACCTGCCGCCCGTGGATCGTCCGGGAGTTCGGTTACCTGCGCCCGACCGTCCGCGCCGTCGTCGCCCTCGGCGGCTTCGCGTGGCAGGCCGTCCTCCCGGCCCTCTCCGCGGCCGGCTGGCAAGTGCCGCGCCCCCGCCCGGTGTTCGGCCACGGCGCCCACGCCGTCCTCCCCGCCGCCGACGCCGGTGCTCCGCTCCACCTGTACGGCTGCTTCCACGTCAGCCCCCGCAACACCTACACCGGCCGCCTCACCCCCGCGATGGTCGACGACCTCCTGCGCACCGCCGCCACCACCGCCGGTCTGACCCCGTCCTGACGGCCCGTCGGCCCGCCGCGCGACTGCCCCGGTGGGCAGCCGGGATCACCGGACCGGAGCCGCGCGGCAGCACCCTGACGGCCCGTCAGCCGCCGTCCGCCTGCGCGCCGCCGCTGGGCGAAAGGCGGGCGGCGAAGATCGTGCACAGCCAGGGGGTGGCGGCCGCGAACGCCGCAAGTGGCCAGCCGAGCCAAGGCGTCGGCAGGGCCAGCCCGACGTAGCCCGCGGCGGCGGCGCCGAGTGCGAGCAGCGCGAGCGAGGGCAGGTGGACGTCCGGGCGGTAGCGGCGCCAGGCGTGGATCCGCTCCCGGGCGCCGATCGCCACGATCGGAGCGAACAGCAGGCAGACCGCCCCGAGGCCCAGGATCCAGATCAGCCCGAGCCCGTCCACCGTCATCTCCCGCTCCGCGCGAACGCCCAACTCCGGTGCGGTGGGCGCGAATCGGACGGTCAGCTGCTGGCCGACCCGCGGTTCGCCGCGCGTCTCCACCTGCGCGGTGACGGTGCGCGGCCCGCTCTCGTACGGCACTTGGAGGTCGACGGTGGTGCGGGTGACGCGGTGGCGGTTGACCCGGCCGAGGGTCTCGGATTCGGAGCGGACCGCGACGACCGGTATCTGCCGTTCGACCCCGCCGGCCTGCGCGATCCGGCGGAGCTGCCGCCCGTCGGCCTGGTCCGGCCCGTTGGCCTGGGCGAGCGCCGCGACGGAGGCGAGCACCATGCCCACCCCGATCAGCGCGGCCAGCAGCCAGGACGGCCGCCCCACCGCGAAGTCCTTGCGCAGCGGCGCCCGCCGCCGGTCGAGCACCGCGGCCGCCAGCCAGGCCGACGCGCACAGCACCGCGACGGCACCCGGCAGCACCCGTTCGACCGTCCCGGCCGCCTGCCCGGAGGGCAGCAGCGCCACCGCCGCCCCGTGCCCGGCCGCGAGCACACCGCTCAGCACGGCCGCCCACCCCGTCACCCGGGTCCATCCGCGTGCCATCGACCCTCCCCCGTCTTCGTGTCGCCGTGCACTGAACCACGCCCGCTCACCATGATCAAGTGCCGATGCTGCGGACACGTACCGTCGGACCCTTGATCGGGCGGCGCCCGGTCACCAGAATGCGGAGCACCCGGGACATCCGGGGACGGGGCAGCCAGGGGAGGCACGGTGCGGCTGGGTACGGTGGCGCTGACCGGCGCGGCGGGGCGGATCGGCTCCGTGGTGCGCACGGCACTTCGGGGCGAGGCGGAGCGGCTGGTCCTGCTCGACCGGGTGCCGCTGCGGCCCGAGGCCGACGGCGAGGAGGTCCGCACCGTCGACCTTCGCGACGCCTCCGCCGTCCAGGAGTCGCTGGCCGGCGCGGACCGGGTGCTGCACCTGGGCGGCATTCCCGACGAGGCGTCACTCCCCGACCTGCTGGAGGTCAACGTCCTCGGCACCCACCACGTCCTGGAGGCGGCCCGCCGCACCGGCATTCCGCGGGTCGTGCTGGCCGGCAGCAACCGCGTGACGGGCTTCCACCCGGCCGGGCGCCTCACCGGACCGCAGGACCCGGTCCGCCCGGACGGGCTGTACGGCGTGAGCAAGGCGGCCGTCGAGGCACTCGGCCGGCTCTACGCCGACAAGTTCGGCCTGTCCGTCGTCTGCCTGCGGATCGGCAGCTTCGAGCCCGCACCCACCGAACCCCGGCACCTCTCCACCTGGCTCAGCCCCCGCGACGCCGTCGGCTTCGTCCGGGCCGCGCTGACCGCCCCGCCGAGCGTCCGCTTCGCCACCGCGTACGCCGTCTCCGCCAACACCCGCCGCTTCTGGGAACTCCCGGACCCGTCCGTCCTGGACTACACCCCCGTCGACGACGCCGAAGCCCACGCCGCCGCGATCCCGGGCGCCGACACCCCCACCGACCCCGCCGCCCCGCAGGCCGGCCCGTACGCCCTCCCCGAATTCACCCTCCCCCACCTCCACCCCTGACGGGCACCCACCTGACAGGCCGTCACCGCATCCGCTTCACCCGGCGCCCCGCCCGCTTCCCCACCCCCGGCAACAACTCCCGCGCGAACCCCGCCTCCCCCACCTCCCGCCCGAACAACACCCCGTACCCGAACCCCCCGTCCGAAAGCCCCCGCACCGCCTCCCGCGCCACCACCGCGTCCTGGTGCCGGCCGAGGACGTCCTGCAGCGCCTTCATCCGGCGGGTGAAGCTGCGGGCGGCGCGGCCGGCGGTCTCGCCGGCGTAGCGGGCGCGCTTCGCGGCCTTGCGCGCGTCGTGCAGGGCGTGTTCGCGGGCCGTGCCCTCGGGGGCGCTCTCGGCGGCGGCAAGCCGTTCGACGGTGCGCCGGTGTTCGTGGCGGAGGGTGCGGGTGAGTTCCCGGCCGGCGGGCTTGGCCGCGCGGGCGCTGAGCGGCGGGTCGGTGGCGAGCGCGTCGAGTGCGGCGAGCAGGGCGCGGAAGCGTCGGCTGTCGAGTGCGGCGATGACGCCGGCGCGGGCCTCGCGGGCCTCGCGGGCGTGCCAGGTGGCGAGTTCGGCGAGGACGCGTTCGCGGTCGCCCCCGGCCGGGAGGTCGCGGGCGTGGTCCTGCAGGCGTTCGCCGAGCACTTCGGCGTCGCGGGCGCGGCCGAGGATCCGGCCGAGCAGGCGCAGTTCGTCCTCCAGGCCGGTGTGGTCGCCGGCCAGGTGGCGGCGGTGGGTGCGCAGGACGCTGCGCAGGCGGCGGGCGGCGATGCGCATCTGGTGGACGGCGTCGGGCCGGTCGGCGCGGACGTCGGGTTCGAGGTCGGCGAGCCTCGTGGTCAGGGTGCGCAGGCGTGCGGTGAGGACGTCCCCCGTGCTGCCGTCGATCCGGTGTGCCACGTTCGCCACGTCCTTCCGTGCTGTCCAGGGTAGGCCGACGCCGGGGGCTCCGGGCGGAGCGCCGCGCCGTCCGGGCGGGCGACGGTCCGTCAGGTGCCTGCGCACACTTCCCCGCCCCTTCCACTTGAACGCGTTCAGTTTTCCTGCCAGGCTGGGCCGGGACCCCGGACGGAACGAGGACGGCCATGACGAGCACGCTGCTGATGCCCCGCGGGTACCACCGCCGGACGACCGCCGTCCCGTCCGCGACCGCAGCGGGCAGCACCGCGCCCACCCGGATCCTCGACCTGACGCACCCTCGGGTCCGCGCCGCCGTCGCAGCACTCGGCGCGCCGCCGTCCACCGGCCCGACCCAGCAGATGCCGGGAACCGGCCCGACCGAGCAGACCCCTCCGACCGTCGCGGCCCTGCGCCGGGCGCACCGCTGGATCGCCGGCGCGGTCCGGCCGGTGTACTCGGTCGACGAGGGCCGCCCGGTGTCGGAGGTGCTGCGGACCGGCCGGGGCTCGTGCAGTCAGCGGATGGCCGTCCTGGAGGCGGTGGCGCGCAGCTGGGGCGTGCCGACCCGGGTGCGGGGCCTGGTCGTGGACGGCCGGTTCTGGTATCCGCGCTTCCCCCGGCTGCGTGCGGTGGTGCCCGCCGAAGTGGTGCTCGCCTGGCCGGAGTTCCGCCTCCCGGAGCGGACTCCGGACGACGGTCCGTGGCTGCCGGTCTCGGCCCTGTTCGCGGACGGCCGGACGGCCGCCCGCACCGGCGGCCCCTTCACCAACTCCGGCCCGGAAACCCTGTTCGAGGCGCTCTCCCGGACGGCGGTCGACTGGGACGGCACCGCGTCCGCAGCCTGCCCCGGCACCGGCCCGTGCGACCTGTCGGCCCAGGTCCGCGCCGACCTCGGCCACTTCGACTCGCGTGACGCGCTCTTCGCCCGGCACGGCCAGACCCTCTGCCCGGCGGCCCGCCTCCTCGCCGAACCACTGCTCTCCCGCCGCGCCGCCGGCCACTGACCCGCCGTCGACCGCCCGCCGCCCGGGCCCCACGCGCCCGACCACCGATCCCACGCGCCCGACCGCAGGCATCCGACCACGGGCACCCGGACCGTCCCGGTCAGCCCTGCCGGGCCGGCCCCGCGAGGCTGTCGAGGTGGCGCCGGAGCACGGCGCGAATCTCGTCCGGGCCGACCAGGAGCGGGTGTTGGACGGCCTGCAGGGTGAGGCCGTCGAGGAGGGCGGAGAGGCGGCGGGTCTCCACGGCGAGGTCGAGGCCGGGGGCGAGCGCGCCGCTGCGGTCGGCCTCGATCAGGACGCGGTGGACGAGGTCGTCCAGGCCGGCCTGCATCCGGGCGAGCCGCTCGCGCAGTTCGGGCCGGGCCCGGGCGGCGCTGACGAAGGACAGCCAGACGGCGGACTCGGTCCTCCGCTCGGGGTCCAACGGGAGTGTCTCGGCGAGGAGTTGGACGGTCCGCTCGCGCCGGTCGCCGGTCGCGGCGGGGTCCAGCAGGATTGCCGCGTGGGTGCGGATCCGGGCTTCGATGCGGCGGGCCAGCTCCCCCACCGCAAAGATCATCAGCTCCGAGCTGCCCGCGAAGTAGTGCCGCACCGAGCCGATCGCGAGACCGGCCTCGTCGGCGACGTTGCGCAGCGAGGCGTGTTCGAGTCCTTCTCGGGCCGCGACGCGCAGCACGGCGTCCGCGACGGCCTGGCGGCGCTCTGCGGGATCCACGATCTTCGGCATGTTGCCGTTATAGCACGGGTGGGCTAAATTCTTTTTTGGCACAGTCGAGCTAAAAAGATTCGGGGGGAACCGACGATGCGCGGATGGCTGGGAGCGGTCCTGATCGCGGCGCTGGTGGTCGCGGTGGTGGTGCGCCGCCTGCGCGGCGAACCGCTCAACCTGCGGGACCTGTTCGGGCCGGCGGTGGTCCTCACCGCACTCGGCGCGTGGACGCTCTGGAAGCGCGACGGCCTCGGCCCGGGCGACGCCGCGTGGATCGCCGCGGGCACGGCGCTCGGGTTCGCGACCGGGGCGCTGCGCGGTGCGACCGTCCGGGTCGAGCCGCGGGACGGCGTGCTCTGGCAGCGCTACACCGCCTGGACGTTCCTGGTCGCCCTGCTGTCACTGGCGCTGATGGCGGGGTTCTCGGTGCTCGCGGAGCACGCGGGGCTGCCGTCGGACGCCCGGCCACTGCAACTGTCCATCGGGATCGGGTTCCTGGGCGAGGCCCTGGTGGTCGGTTGGCGCGGCGTCACCTCCGGCGTGCCGTTCGCGCCGGAGCGCCGGGGCGGGTCCGCGCTGCTCGGTCCCGACCGGTTCCGCCGGTAGCACACGCCGGGCGACCGGGCCGCCGTTGGCCGGGCCGCCGCGGCGCGGCACGCGAGGTGCCGTCAACCCGGGCAGCCTGGAGCCACCCCGCGAATCCTCGTTCGCACTCCCCCGCCGCGCCCGGACGGCGCGCCCGGACGGTGCGCGGCGGGCCGCGCGTCTCGGCCGGAGTCCGATCCGCGCTGCCTACCGTGGAGGAATGCCGCAGTCGCCGCCGCCTCCGACCTACTCCGCCGCCGTCGCACCGGGCGCCCTGCCACTGGTCGGGCACGGGCTCCGGCTGCTGCGCGGGTCGGCGGGGTTCCTGTCCTCGCTGCACGCGCACGGCGACCTGGTGGCGGTGCGCCTCGGCCCGACGACCGCTCAGGTGCCCTGCCATCCGGACCTGTTGAACCGGGTGCTGGCCGACGACCGACTGTTCGACAAGGGCGGGGCGTTCTACGAGCGGGCCCGGGACGTCATGGGCAACGGCCTGGTCACCTGCCCGCACCGGGACCACCGCCGCCGGCGCCGACTGGTCCGGTCCGCGTTCCGGCGCTCGCAGGTGGAGCGGTTCGCGGACGCCGTGCGGGCCGAGACCGCGTCCGTCACGGCCGCCTGGCGGCCGGGCGACGTGATCGACGCCTTCCCGGTCTGCTACGGCCTCGCGCTGCGCGTCCTGGGCCGGACGCTGTACTCGACGGCGATCGACGCGGAGCCGGCGCGCAGCGTGGAGCAGTCCTTCGACACCGTGCTGAACGGCCTGTTCCGGCAGATGCTCCTGCCGGGGCCGGTGCGCCGCCTGCCGCTGCCGTCCCACCTGCGCTACCGCCGGGCGCTGGCCCACCTGCACGACGCCGTCCGGCAGTTGGTCGCCGACCACCGGACCGCCGCACCGACCGACCACGCCGACGGCACCGACCGCGGCGACCGCACCGCCGGCACCGACGGCACAGCCCGCTCCGGGCCGGACCTGCTGTCCGCGCTGCTCGCGGCGCGCGACGAGGACGGGGCGCGGCTCACCGACGCAGAGGTGCACGACCAGGTGATCACCCTGCTGGCGGCCGGCACGGAGACCGTCGCCGCCACCCTCACCTGGGCGCTGTGGCGGATCTCCCACCATCCGGCGGCCGCCGAGCAGGTGCGGGCCGAGCTGGCGGAGGTGCTGGCGGACGGGCGCGCCCCGGGGTGGCAGGACCTGCCGAGGCTGGGCGCCGTCGACCGGGTGGTGTCGGAGACGCTGCGCCTGCACCCGCCGGGCTGGCTGTTCACCCGGGTGACGACCGCGCCGACCGAGCTCGCGGGCCGCCCGCTGCGGGCGGGCAGCACGCTGGTGGTCTCCCCGGCGGCGGTGTCCCGGCACCCGGCCGCGTTCCGGGCGCCCGCCCAGTTCGATCCGGACCGTTGGCGGCCCGAACGGGTCACCCCGGCGGCCCGGCTGGCGTTCCTGCCGTTCGGGACGGGGACCCGCAAGTGCGTCGGCGACCTGTTCGCCCGCACCGAGTGCGTCCTCGTCCTGGCCGCCCTGCTGTCCCGCCGGCGCCTCGTCCCGGAGCCGGGAGCCGACCTGCGGCCGGTCCCGCTCGCCACCGTCCTGCGCCCGCGCCGCCTCCGCCTGCGGGTCGCCGCGCTCTGACCGTCCGCCTGCGCCGAGGCGCCGTCACGCCGCCCGGTGCCCCGCCGCGCCGGGCCGCCGGATCCGGGCCGTTCCGGCGGCGAGGTCGATGCCGGTGCGCGGGGGTGCGCCGTCGTGCTCGTCGTCGCGGAGCACGAGTTCGATCCGGCGCTGTTCCAGCTGCAGCCGCTTGCCCGCGTACAGCAGGGCGTGCAGTTCCTCTCCGGCCTGCGCACCGACGCCCCGCGCGGCGCCGGCCGGTCCGGATCCTCGCGCGGCGCCGGCCGGTCCGGGTCCGCGGGGCAGGGCCCGCCGGGCCGCCGAGGCCGCGAACCCCAGCAGCACCAGCGCCGCGGGGAACACCAGGCTGCCCATGACCGCCACCACTGCCACCATGACGGGCTCAACGCCCGGCGGTGCGACGGGAGTTCCCCGGGCGGGAGGCCGTCGCCTCGAGTTCGGCGCAGGCCCGCACCACCTCGGCCCGGCCCTGGCGGGTGGTGCCGGTCAGGGCGCCCAGCACGCGCCGGGTGCGTTCCTGTTCGAGCCGGATCGCGGTGCGGTGGCGGATCCATGCGCGGGCGACGGTCGCCGCCGCACTCGCCGCGCCGAGTACGGTCAGCACCACCGGATCACCGGTGTCGAACACTCCCATGGTCGGTCTCCCCGCTCGTGAGTCGATGGCCGGACGGCCGGATTCCAGACTCTTGCGGGGCGTCAATTTCCCACTAGGCTACGGAAACTCGGGGAAATCCGGGGTCGGCGACCGAGTGGGGAGGACATGCCAGCGGGGCGTCCGCCGAAGGACGAGCAGGTGCAGTACCCGGAGTTGCTGGAGCTGGCGTCCTGGTTCCGGCAGGCGCTGGTGAGCGCCGGATACGGCACCCCGAACGCGTTCGTCCGGACCGGCTTCGCCGGGAAGGCGGCGGTGTACGGCGTGCACAACGCGTCGCGGCTGCTGACCCTGGAGTTCACCAAGGCGCTCGCCACGGCGCTCGGCCGGGATCCGGCCGAGGTGGTGCCGATCTGGACCCGGGCGAAGGACGCCCGGGACCGGGCCACCGCCGCCGAGCAGCAGTCCTCCCGTCCGCGCCTGACGTCCTGGTCGGAACTCCCGCTGCCGGCACTGGCGTTGCGCAACCTGCTGGAGGCGCAGTCCCGTTCGGCCGACCGGCTGCCGTACGACGTGCTGGACGTCAAGGAGCCGCCGCTGTCCGCGATCTACGTGCGGCAGCAGATGCGGGCGGCGGTGGCGCCGTCCCGGGAGGCCGCGGGTCCCGAGGCGCACGGCACGCCCGCGGCCGGGTCGGAGAGCTCGTACCCGCACGCCTCCTCGACGGAGCGGGACACCGTGCTGCCGCTGAGCGAGATCTTCGAGCGGCCGGGGCACCTGCTCGTCACGGGCGGGCCGGGTTCCGGGAAGTCCACTCTGACGAACCATCTGACCTGGCTGCTGTCCCGGGTCTGGCTCCGGCAGGAGAGCACCCTGGCCGCTCCGGCCACCGAGCCGCTGGTGCCGCTGCGGATCGCCGCCCGCGCCCTGGTGGAGCACTCCGGGTCGTGGAGCGCCGCGCTGTGCCACGCGGCGAAGGACAGCATGGGCCACAGCCTGGTCGCCGAGGCCGACCCGGGGCTGTTCACCGGCCGGGTGCAGGGCGCGCAGTGGCTGGTGCTGGTCGACGGGCTCGACGAGATCACCGACCGGCAGGCCCGGGCGCAGCTGATCCGGGTGCTCGCGCAGCACGCCCGGTCCGACGGGGCGTACCGCTTCCTGGTGACGACCCGTCCGCTGCCGGAGATCGAGCTGACCCCGCTGCGCGGCGCCGCGTTCAGCTCGTACCGGATGGAGCCGTTCAGCCGGGCGGAGCTGCGCAACTTCGCCACCCAGTGGTTCCGCGCGCAGGACCGGGGCCCGGCGGAGACGGAGGCCGCGGCGTCGCGGTTCCTGCGGGAGACCGAGGACGGGCGGCTGAGCGAGCTGGTGCAGAACCCGCTGCTGGCGACCCTCGCGGCGGTCAGTGCGACGATCGACCCGCACCGTCCGCTGCCGGCGAACCGGTTGAGTCTCTATCAGCTGTTCCACGACCACCTGATGAGCCGCGGCGCGGGCCGGGACGGGCGGGACGGCGAGCTGGCCGGCTGGGTCCGGCAGGTCCGCGAGCAGCTGGTCGGTGCGCTGGCCCGGCACCGGATCGAGAGCGACGGCTCCCTGGAGGCGGCGGCCCGCCGGTGGGTGCAGGAGCACCGGCCGCCGGAGATGGCGCTGACGGGGCGTTGGGAGGCGGAGCTGCGGCACCTGCTGCTCGGCACCGCGCTGCTCGTCCCGCAGGGCGACGACCTGCGCTTCCTGCACCACTCGTTCGCCGAGTTCCTGGCCGCCCGGTCCTACGCGGCCGAAATTCCGCCGGATTTCCCGGGGTTGGACAGCTGGGCGGGAAAGGGCGTGGGCGAGGCCGAGCACACCCTGGCCCTGTTCACGTTCTGCCTGTGGGCGGAACGGCCGGACTGCGACGCCGACCTGATCGTCGATCACCTGCTGCGCCGGACGGTCTTCGACACGGACCCGGTGAACCTGGCGGGTCTGCTGGTCGCCGAGGGCGTGCGGGTGTCCGAGCAGAAGTGGGCTCGGATCCTGGAGCGGCTCCAGGCGAGCGTCCGCAACCAGGAGGACGAGTCGGCCCTGCGGGAGGCGTTCGCCACGCTGTCCGCGCTGGCGGACCGGCCGGGGACGGCCGACCGGTTGCGCGCCCTGGCGGCGAGCCGGGTCCTGACGGCGACCCAACGCCTGGGAGCCCTGGAGGCGTTGAGCCGGGTGTGCGCGCCGTCCGAGGCGGAGGCGCTGCTCGCGGACGTCCTGCCCGGGGCCTACGGGGAGCTGCCGGACGCGGCCCGGATCTCGCTGTCCCTCGGGCTGCCCGCCCGGCAGGCGGTGCTGGCGCGCACCCGCTCCGTCCGGGAAGGGCCGCGGGCCGACACCTGGGAGACGGCGATCGCCGCCGAGGCCCTGGAGGTGCTCGGCGAGGCCGACCGGGTCCGGGAGTTGGCCCGGGAGGTGCTGGCCGACCCGTCGGCCCGCTCGGGTGACCTGCAACGGGCGGCCCGGGCCTGGCTCAAGTCCTCCCAGGGCCGTTGCGCGGACGAGGTGGCGGTCGCGGCCCTGAACCGGCCGGTGTTCGACTGCAACGGCCGCGATGTGCTGGCGCGGACCCTGGAGGAGTCCGGGGAGCCGGCCGCGGCCGCCCGGGTCGCCGAGCACATGCTGCGCTCCGAGCGGATGCCGGCCCGGCAGCTGCGGAACGCGGCGGACATCTGGGCCCGGGTGCACGGCAGGGAGCGGCCCGAGCCGGTGGTCGATGCGTTGAAGAACGCCACCCCGGCGGCCGGTCAGCCGCCGTACCTCGCGGCCTGGCTCACCCGGGCGGCGGCCGAGGCCGGCGAGACCCGGTTGGCCGTGGAGTGGGCCCGGCAGGTGCTGTCCACGCCGAATCGGCCCACGTCGGAGACCTCGCTCGTGGTGGCGGCCTGGCTGGCCGCCGAGGGCAGCGCCGCCGCGCCCGCCATCATGGCGCTGCTGAACCAGGGCGAGGAGCTGACCCCGTTCGAACGTCCGCGCTGCGCACGCGAGTTGCTGGACGCGGGGGCGAGCGCCGAGGCCGCCGTCCTGGCCGCGCTCGCCCTGCGGACACCGCTGTGGGTCGAGTCGTACTACAAGGACGCCGCCGGCGTGCTGCTCAAGGCCCGCCCGGCGGAGCTCCGGCCGGTGGTGGAACAGGTCCTGGGCGAGCAGCCCGGGCCGGACGAGGACTGGGTGGCGGGCGTGCTGGCGGCGCTGGACGCGTCGACGGACTCCCTGGCCCCGCTCGCCGCGACGCTCGCGCACCGGCTGCTCGCCTCCCCGGCAGCCACCGGCCAGCAGATCTCCAGCGCGCTCGGCACCCTGGTCGAGACCGAGGGGCTGGGCTACCTGCCCACCGTGATCCGCACCGTCAAGACCCGCACCAGGCTCTCCGTCTCGGACCTCCGGACCATCGCCCGGGGGCTCGCGGGCTTCGGCCAGCGCGAGGCCGCGCTCGAATGCTGGCGGCACGCGCTGGAGATCCTCTGGCTGCCCAGCGACCAGGAGTTGGAGCTGCTCAACGACCTGCTGGCCGCCGACGCGGGCGCCGAGGCGGCGTCCTGGCTGCGCGAGATGATCGGCCGCCCCGGCCTGGACGAGCAGGAACGGCTGCGGCTGCGGCAGATGCTGGCCTGGCTCGGCCCGGCGCTCGAACTCGACGCGCGCTGATCCTCAACGTGCCGTCAGGTCGCCGAGCGCCAGCGACCGGTGGGCGAGCCACAGGTCGTGGACGGCGGTCGGCGGGCGCAGCAGGGCGCGGTCGAGCAGGGTCTCGATCCGGGTGAGGCGTTTGCGGACGGCCGACGGGGAGAGGCCCGACTCGCGTGCGGCGGGGGCGATCCGGGCGTCGTGGCGGAGCCAGCAGCGGAGGGTGTGGGCGAGTTCGGGCGGGGCGGCGTGCAGCGGGTGGAGCAGGTGGCGGGCCCAGTCGACGGCCCGGGGCTGGGACAGCAGGGCGTCGAGCGGCGGGCACCGACGGTCCGTCGGCGCGGTGTCCCAGCGCAGGGCGAGGGCGAGGGTGGCGCGGTCGGCCAGCCGGTGCGGGTCGAGGCGCAGGAGCCGGTGGAGGTGGGCGACGCGGGCGGTCAGGGTGTTGCGGTGGATGCCGAGGCGGGCGGCGGCGTCGGCGGGGTGGTGCAGCCAGGCGGCGGCGGTGGCGAGCAGGACGGGGCCGTCGGGGTCCTGGGGGCGGGCGGGGCGGTGGGTGTGCAGCGGGGCGAGGGTCGCGGCGGCCCAGTGGGCGCCGTCCGCGCCGAGGGCGTCGGCGAGGCCGCGGGGCGGGGTGTGGGTGGCGCGGCGGTCGGGGTGTCGGCGGGCGGCGGCGAGGGCGTGCAGGGCCTGGCGGTGGGCGGTGGCGGTGTCGCGCAGCGGGACGGCGTCGCTGATGCCGACGTGGCAGGTGTCGGCGACGGCGGGGTGGTGCAGCCAGGGGGCGGTCGGGCGGCTGGGGTCGGCGGGTTCGAGGACCAGGGTGCGGCGGGCGGTGCCGGGTTCGCGGCCGGCCCAGCCGACGCCGGCGGTGGACCGGTCGGCGGCTTCCCGGCGGCCGGCCGCGGGTCCTTCGACGGCGTAGATCCGTACGGTGTCGGGCAGTTCGCGGCGCAGGGTGCGGGCGAGCCGGCGGGCGACGGCGATCTGACCGTCGATCAGCAGGTGCAGGACGGCTTCGCGGGTGCCGGTGTCGGCGAGCCGGGCGCGGTGGGCCTGGCGGCGGCCGTGTTCGGCGTCCCAGGTGAGGCTGAGCACGGTGGCGGCGTCGGCGAGCAGGACGGGTAGTTCGGGCGGGGCGGGCTGTCGGGCGACGGCGGCGAGGACGGGCGGGCGGGTGCCGGGTGGACCGGGCAGGGTGACGACCAGGCAGGTGAGGGCGGACCGGCCGACGGCGGCGGAGCCGGCGGCGCGGGTGGCGGCTTCGCGGACGGCGCTGCGGGCCAGGGCGCGTTCGGCGGCGGCGACGGGGGTGGGTGGCGGGCAGGCGTCGGTGCCGGTGGGGTGGAGCAGCAGGACGCCGGCGCGGGTGCGGGCGGCGAGGCGGCGCAGGACGGCGGCGGTGCCGCCGCGGCGGCCGGCGGCCTGGAGGTCGAGCACGTCGTCGGCGCGGCGCAGGCGTTCGAGGGTCCGACCTGCCGGTGGGGACGTCTCGGGCATGTCGCTTCCCCCGCGTGACATCCGAAAGTCGATTCGTGTCCAGGCTATCCGCGCCGCGCGCCGGAGATCAACACGCCCGGTGTGCGGTGCGACACCCTCCGGGCCCGCTCACCGGGCGGTCCGGCACCGGTGCTGACGGCGCGTCGGCCCTAGGGTGGCCGGGCACCGCACCCAGCAGCACCGATCGGGAGGATCCCATGACCCGCAGGACCGGCCTCGGCCGCACGCTCTCCGCCGCCGGCGCCGTCACCGCGCTGACGGTGTCGCTCTCGCTGACCTCGACCGGCTCGGCCTCCGCGGCCAGCGACTTCCTGGGGAACCTGAGGAGCAACGCCACCAACCAGTGCCTGGCCAACGACGGCGGCGGCAGCGGGAACGGCACCCTGGCGATCCAGTGGAGCTGCAACGGCAACAACGACCAGATGTGGACGTTCGAGAACACCGGCGGCGGCGCCTACGAGATCGTCAACAACTGGGGCAAGTGCCTGGAGGCCCCGGGTTGGACCACGGCGGCGGGCGCCCAGCTGGGCCAGTGGGACTGCCTCGGCAACGCGAACCAGGTCTGGTACATCGACAACTACATGACGGCGGACGCCTGGAAGATGCGCTTCCGGAACAAGAACTCCAACCTGTGCGTCAGCGTGCAGGGCGGCAGCTCCGCGAACCGCACCCCGATCATCCAGTGGTACTGCAACGACGCGGACGACCAGCGCTGGCACACCGCCTGACCGCGGTGGGCCGGCCGGGGCGGCGGTGAGGACCGACGGCCGCTCCCTCCCGGGAAGCCTCGCGGAGATATTCGTTGTACACCGTAGAAGAGTTCCTCTACGGTGTACAACGCATGCCCGGCCGTACCCGGCCGCGCCCCTTCGCGTCCGTCCCTGGGAGCCCATTTGTCACCGACGCCCGTCCCCGCGACCGCCCCGCACCCGCGCCGCTGGGTGATCCTGGCGGTGGTCTGCCTGGCCACCCTGGTGGTCCTGCTCGACAACACCGTGCTGAACGTGGCGATCCCGTCGCTGACCGAGGAGTTGGGCGCGGGCACGGCCGACGTCCAGTGGATGATCAACGCCTACGCGCTGGTCCAGTCCGGCCTGCTGCTGACGGCCGGCAGCCTCGCCGACCGGTACGGGCGCAAGCGCGCCCTGCTGGCCGGCCTGGCCCTGTTCGGAATCGGCTCCGCCACGGCCGCCTTCGCCCAGTCCTCCGGGCAGTTGATCGCGGCCCGGGCCGGCATGGGCGTCGGCGGCGCCCTGCTGATGACCACCACCCTCGCCGTGGTCGTGCAGGTCTTCCAGGGCGCCGAGGTGCCGAAGGCGATCGGCATCTGGGGGGCCGTCAGCTCGCTCGGCTTCGCGGGCGGCCCGCTGCTCGGCGGCGCGCTGCTGGCGCACTTCTGGTGGGGCTCGATCTTCCTGATCAACGTTCCGGTGGCGCTGCTCGGCCTGTTCGCCGTCACCCGCCTGCTGCCGGAGAGCCGCGACCCGGCCGGCCGCCGCCCCGACCTGCCGGGCGCGGTGCTGTCCACCGTCGGCATGGTCGGCGTGGTGTTCGCGATCATCTCCGGCCCGGTGGACGGCTGGGGTTCGACCAAGGTGCTGCTGTCCGCGGCGGTCGGCGTGCTCGCACTGGGCGGCTTCGTCGCCTGGGAGGCGCACACCCCGGCGCCGATGCTCGACATGGTGTTCTTCCGCAACCGCCGGTTCAACGGCGCGGTCGCGGGCGGCATCCTGAGCGCCTTCGGCATGGCGGGCTCGCTGTTCCTGCTCACCCAGTACCTGCAACTGGTGCTCGACTACCGGCCGCTGGAGGCCGGCCTGCGGATGTCCCCGCTGGCCCTGGTGATCGTGGCGCTCAACCTGACCGGCGTCGGCGCCCGGCTGCTGCCCAGGACCGGCTTCTCCGGCGCGATCGCCATCGGCATGGCACTGCTGGCCGGCGGTCTCGCCGTGATCGCGCTGACCGGCTCGGCGCACGGCTACGCCGGGCTGCTGGCGGGCCTGCTGCTGATGGGCTGCGGCATCGCGCTGGCCACCCCGGCGATGGCCTCGGCCCTGATGGGCGCGATCCCGCCGGAGCGGGCCGGTGCGGGCGCGGGCCTCCAGGGCACCGCCACCGAGTTCGGCGGCGGCCTCGGCGTGGCCGTGCTCGGCGCGGTGCTCGGCTCCCGCTTCGCGGCGGGCCTGCCGGACGGGGTGCCCGGCTCCGCCGCCCGGTCGCTGCCGGAGGCGCTGGCCGCCGCGCCCGACGACGGCTCCCGCGCGGCGGTGCGGACGGCGTTCGCCGACGGGCTGACGTCCAGTCAGCTGATCGGCGCGGCCGCGGTGCTGCTCGGCGGCCTGCTCTCGGCGGCGCTGCTGCACCGCGCCGACCGGCCCGCCGCTCCGGCCGCCCCGCCCGCGCAGCCGGACCCCTCACCTGCGGCTTCGCCGAGCTGACCGGCCGCCGACCTCCCCGGGCCCGCGCACCTCGCGCGGGTCCGGGCGCGTACCGTGTAGGCACCGTCAGCCCGGTTCCCCGGCATCCCGGAACGCGAAGGAGCAGCGTGGCCGTCAAGCGCGCCTCACAGGTGAAGAAGAGCGTGTGGCTCACTCCGCAGCCCGCCCGGGGCCGCCGCGGCACCCGCGCGGCGGGCGCCGCCGCCGGCGGCGCGGGCGGCCTGGACCGCGAGGTGGTCGTCGCGGCGGCGGTGCGGCTGCTGGACGAGCAGGGCGAGGCGAAGTTCTCGATGCGCGCGCTGGCGGCCCGGCTCGACGTCACGCCGATGTCGCTGTACTGGTACGTCGCCGACAAGGACGACCTGCTGGAACTGGCGCTGGACGTGGTGGCGGGCGAGATGGAACTGCCCCGGCCCACCGACGGCCTGGGCTGGCAGGACGGCCTGCGGGCGCTGGCGGTGACCTGGCGGGCGGCGATGCTGGCGCACCCGTGGGCGGTGCGGATCTACCACGACTACCTGAACATCGGGCCGAACTCGGTGCGTTTCTCGGCCCGTTCGCTGGAGATCGCCCGCGAGTCGCCGCTCCCGGAGCCGGACGCGATGGCGGCGCTGTCGGCGATCTTCCAGTACACGTACGGCTTCACCGCCACCGAGATCAACTGGCAGGAGAAGGCGGGTGCGGCCGGCACCACCACCGAGGGGCTGATCGAGGAGATCACCGAGGCGGTGCTGGAGATCCCGGGCGTCGCCGAGTCGGGCGTCGTGGTGGAGCGGCCGAAGGAGCCCGAGGCGGTGCTGCGCGAGCAGCAGTTCCACCGCGCCCTGGACTGGCTGCTGGCCGGCATGGCGGCCGGGGCCGCGGCCCGGTGAGCGCGCCCGGCGGGGCGGTCCGTCAGGTGAACTCCTGCTGGCAGCGCTCCAACCAGTCGAGTTCGGCCTTCAACTGCAGCACGGCGCCCTCGATCAGCAGCCGGGACGCGCCGTGCCCGGCGGACCGGTCGGCGCTGGCGTGCAGCCCGCGCAGGGCGGCCAGGCAGTGCGAGCGCTGGACGTCGATCAGGGTGCGGCGGTCGGCCAGCCGGGTCTGCGGGGCGAGCACCAGCTTCAGGAAGAACTCCTCGCGGACCTTGGCGCCCTCGGACGGCCGGGCGAACCAGTCGGCCAGCTCGCGCCGCCCGGCGTCGGTGAGCGCGAACACCCGCTTCGCGGGGCGGCCGTCCTGGGCGACGTCCTGACCCTCGATCAGGCCGGACTTCTCCAGCCGGCCCAGCGTGATGTACACCTGCCCGTCGTTGGTGCGCGGGTAGGCCGGGCCGAAGGTGCTCTCCAGGGCGCGGCGGAGCTGGTAGCCGTGCGCGGGGCCCATGGCGAGCAGTGCGAGCAGGGGTAGCCGCACGCGGGTGCCTCCTTGAACGTCCGGGGGGGTGCGCCGGGCGGTCGGACCGTGGTCGGCCGTGCGCCGGGCGGCGCTCCTGGGCGTTGCCCTACCCCGGTGCGCGCCCGGTTATTCGTCCGGAACCCGCCCCGGATCGGTCCAGGTGGTGGCACCCTGAGGCGCAGGAAGTGACATCCGTCCCGGCAGTCTCCTGGACACACTCTCTGGCCTATACCTAACATGCAGGTATCTCCGAGGAACTGACGGCCTGTCAGCAAGCCGGTTCCCACGCCTGTCAGCGCGACCTCCCTCGCGCGCTCCCGTGAAGGTGACGCATGATCACGTCCGTCGTCCCCGGCGATCCGCCGCGCCCCGCCGAGGTCCCCGGCCCCTCCGCCGCCGCCACCGGGGAGCGCCAACTCCCGGTCGAGCAGACGGCGCCCGCCGCCCCCGACTCCCTGTGGTGGCGGGACGCCGTGATCTACCAGGTCTACGTGCGCAGCTTCCAGGACTCCAACGGCGACGGCATCGGCGACCTGCCCGGGGTGCGCGCCCGGCTGCCGTACCTCAAGCGCCTGGGCGTCGACGGCATCTGGCTGAACCCGTTCTACCCGTCGCCGCAGCACGACCACGGCTACGACGTGGCGGACTACAAGGGCGTCGACCCGATGTTCGGCTCGCTGGAGGACTTCGACCTGCTGGTCGAGGACTGCCGCAAGCTCGGCCTGCGCCTGGTCCTGGACACCGTGCCCAACCACTGCTCCACCGAACACCCGTGGTTCCAGGACGCGCTGCTCGCCGCCCCCGGCAGCCCCGAGCGGGCCCGGTTCCACTTCGCGGACGGCCGCGGCACGGACGGCGAGCTGCCGCCCAACAACTGGCGGGCGATGTTCGGCGGCCCGGCGTGGAGCCGGATCACCGAGCCGGACGGCACCGCCGGCCAGTGGTACCTGCACATGTTCACCCCCGAGCAGCCGGACCTGAACTGGCGCAACCCGGAGGTCCCGGAGGAGTTCGAGAAGGTCCTGCGGTTCTGGCTCGACCGCGGCGTGGACGGCTTCCGCATCGACGTCGCGGCCGGCCTGTTCAAGCACCCCGAACTCCCCGACTCCCCCGACCCGGAGGCCGACGAGCGCACCCGCGACTCGGTCAACCCGCTGGCCTGGAACCAGCCCGAGGTCCACGACGTGTGGCGGTCCTGGCGGTCGATCTGCGAGGAGTACACGGCGCAGGACGGCCGGCAGCGGCTGCTGGTCGGCGAGGCGTCCGTGCCGACCCCGGCCGAACAGGCCAAGTACGTGCGGGCGGACGAACTGCACCAGGCGTTCTTCTTCCACCTGCTGCACGCGCCGTGGGACTCCGAGCACTTCCACCAGGTGATCGACGCGGCGGTGCGCGACATCACCGCGACCGGGTCCACCGTCACCTGGGTCCTCAACAACCACGACCAGGTCCGCACCACCACCCGCTTCGGCAGCCCCGAACGGGCGCGCGCCGCCGCCCTGCTGATGCTGTCGCTGCCCGGCGCGGCGTACCTGTACCAGGGCGAGGAGCTCGGCCTGCCGGAGGTCGACGACCTGCCGGACGACGTGATCACCGACCCGATCTTCTTCCGCACCGGCAGCCGCAAGGGCATCCGGGACGGCTGCCGCGTCCCGCTGCCGTGGTCCGGCACCGAGATCCCGTTCGGCTTCGGCCCCGAGGACTCCGCGCCCACCTGGCTGCCCCAGCCGCCGTCCTTCGCCGCCCACACCGCGGAGCGCGCCCTCACCGACCACGCCTCGCCCTACCACCTCTACCGCGAGGCCCTCCACCTGCGCCGCCTGCTCCCCCAGCTCGGCGAGGGCACCCTGCGCTGGCTGGAGACCCCGCCCAACGTTCTCGCCTTCACCCGCGGCGACGGCCTCCTGGTGGCCACCAACTTCGGCACCACCCCGGCCCCCGCCCCCGTCACCGGCACTCCCCTCCTCTCCTCCGCCCCCTGCCCGCCCGACGTCCTCCCTCCGGCCACCACCGCCTGGTGGATCCAGCCCCGGACGTAGCGGCACCCGCCCGCCGGATCCCCTGCCCGCGAACCCACCACGGCGCAGGGGATCTCCGGCGGGCGAGCACCGAACCGTCACCGGATCTGCACGATTCGTTGAGGTCGGGCTCCGGGGAGCCGCCGGCGGCCGAAATCACCTGATCGGCTGTTCACATGCTGGACACGCTGTCGATGAATACAGGTCAGCACTGTGACAATGGTGTGGACCACAGGTCCCACCCCGTCGCGCGGCGCGTGTCAGGCGCGTCGGCGGCGATCCTCAACGGCGAGGAGGACCAAGGGCGGCCCCCGGGACGGGGCGCCCTCGTGCACCATCCGATCCACGGAAGGTTGTGCCTTGATGCCGGCCACCCCCAGCTCTGCCGCGTCCACCGACGCCGGCGCCCGCCTGATCGAGCCGCTCTACCAGGAGGTCCTGCGGCGGAACCAGGGCGAGAACGAGTTCCACCAGGCGGTCCGCGAGGTCCTGGAGACGCTCGGCCCGGTCCTGCAGCAGCGCCCCGAACTCGTCGACGCGCGGATCGTCGAGCGGGTCTGCGAGCCCGAGCGGCAGCTGATCTTCCGCGTCCCGTGGTCCGACGACAAGGGCGGCATCCACGTCAACCGCGGCTTCCGGGTGGAGTTCTCCTCCGCCCTTGGCCCGTACAAGGGCGGACTGCGGTTCCACCCCTCCGTCAACCTCGGAATCGTCAAGTTCCTCGGCTTCGAGCAGATCTTCAAGAACGCCCTGACCGGCATGCCGATCGGCGGCGGCAAGGGCGGCTCCGACTTCGACCCCAAGGGCCGCTCGGACGCCGAGATCATGCGCTTCTGCCAGTCGTTCATGACCGAGCTGCACCGCCACCTCGGCGAGTACACCGACGTCCCGGCCGGTGACATCGGCGTCGGCGGCCGCGAGATCGGCTACCTGTTCGGCCAGTACAAGCGCATCACCAACCGGTACGAGTCCGGCGTGCTCACCGGCAAGGGCCTGGGCTGGGGCGGCGCGCAGGCCCGCACCGAGGCCACCGGCTACGGCTGCGTGATGTTCACCGAGGAGATGCTGCGCACCCGCGGCGAGAGCCTGGCGGGCCAGCGCGTGGTGGTCTCCGGCTCCGGCAACGTGGCGATCTACGCGATCGAGAAGGCCCAGCAGCTGGGCGCGACGGTCCTCACCTGCTCCGACTCGACCGGCTACGTGGTCGACGAGAAGGGCATCGACCTGGCCCTGCTCAAGGAGGTCAAGGAGTCCCGCCGCGGCCGCGTCTCGGACTACGCCGAGGCCCGCGGCCCGCACGTCAAGTACGTGGCGGGCACCGGCGTCTGGAACGTCCCCTGCGACGTGGCGCTGCCCTGCGCCACCCAGAACGAGCTGCACGAGTCGGACGCGCTGGCGCTGGTCCGCGGCGGCGTGAAGGCCGTCGCGGAGGGCGCCAACATGCCCACCACCCCCGAGGCCGTGCGGGTCTTCCAGGAGGCCGGCGTGGCCTTCGCGCCCGGCAAGGCCGCCAACGCCGGCGGCGTCGCCACCTCCGCGCTGGAGATGCAGCAGAACGCCTCCCGCGACTCGTGGACCTTCGAGCACACCGAGAACCGCCTCGGCGAGATCATGAAGCACATCCACGACTCCTGCTTCACCACCGCCGAGAAGTACGGCAGCCCCGGCAACTACGTGGTCGGCGCGAACATCGCCGGCTTCGAGCTGGTCGCCGACGCGATGCTGGCCCAGGGCCTGATCTGACGTCCGGTCATGGAGCGGGGCCCGGACCACGGCGGCGGTCCGGGCCCTTCTCGTCGGGCCTTCTCGAACGTCTCTGACTCTCGAAAGCCTCGGACGTCTCGGACGCTCGGATGTCCCGGACGCTCGGACGTCTCCGACGTCTCAGCCGCGCAGCAGCCTGCGCAGTGCCCGGCGGAACACCACCCGGCCGCACCAGGCGGTCGGCCGTTCGAACAGTGCGGGCAGGACGCCGATCCGCAGGTCCTCGCGCCAGCGCACGGCCGTCCCGCCCCGGTACGGCCGGAGCTCGATCTCGGCCCAACCCGTCACCACCGGCCCGCGCTTGACCAGCCGGAACCGGCCGGGGCCGCCGTCCTGCGGGGGTTCCCACCGGGCGACGTCCATCACGTCCGCGAAGCCGAGCCGGCCGACGCCGGTACGGGCGACCACGGTCCGGCAGTCGCCGGTGACGGTGGTGAGCGGCACCGCATCGCCGTGCCGGGGCCAGTCGGTGACGCGCCGCCAGGTCTCCTCGGGCGACAGCGCCACTGCTTCCACGATGCGGAACTCGGTCATTCGGTGATCCTATCCGCGGTCTCCGGCCCTGAGGTAGGTTGGGCCGTCGCGCCGGGCAGGGCGCCGCTCGCACGGGGGAAGAGGGGACGGCCCGCCATGGCCGACAGGAAGCGACCCGACCGGACGAAGAACGGTCCGACCCCGAAGCGCGGCGCGCGCCCGTCGCCCTCCCCGGCCGGAGCGGTCTCCCTGCTGCTCCCGCTGCTCGGGGCGGCATTCGGGGTCCTGCTGGTCCTCGGCGGACTCGGCGGGGTGCGGCAACTCGCGGAGCAGCACCGCCGACCGGAACTGCGGGTGCTGGTCGACTCCTGCGCCGTCCGCGACCACGGCCGGTCCCGCACCGTCAGCTGCCACGGCACCCGCGACCCGGGCAGCACCGACGTCATCGGTGCGCGGCTGCAACTGCACGACGCGCCGAAGGCGTACGCTCCCGGCACCGCGGTGAAGGCCCGCTGCACCTCGGACGGCGTCTGCGACGTCCTCACCGCGGGCAACCACGTCCTCGCCCTCGGCCTCGTGGTCGGCGGACTGCTGGTCACCGGCGGGGCGCTGGCCGCCTTCACCACCCGCGCCGTCGACCTGTTCGCCCCGCACCGCGCCGAAGCCCTGCGCCACCGGCTGACCCGCCGCACCACCGTGCTCGCTGCCGTCGGCGCCGTCCTGCTCACCGTCGCCGGCCTGCTCGCCCGCCTCTTCCTCTGAAGCGGTACCTTGGGGCCGCACAGCCGTTCGGGAGACAAGTGAGGGGCCGTCATGCCCCAGCAGCAGGCCGCGACAGCGCGCGGAAGCGGACCGACCCGCGCGGCCTGGGTCCGCCTGGTCGCGGCCCTGGTGGCGGCCGGTCTCGGCGTCGCGGTGCTGGCCGTGAGCCTCGCCCGGTTCCGGGAGCTGTCGGACGCCCGCAACAGTCCCCGACGCTCGCTGACCGTCAGCTCGTGCACCGTCGACCGGCGCACGATCCGCACCGCCGTCACCACCTGCCACGGCACCGTCGACGGCGTCTCCGTCCGACTGCCCGACGCGCCCCGCACCTACTCGGCGGGCACGGTGCTGACGGTGCGCTGCACGGACGACGCCACCTGCACCACCCTCACCCTCCACCACTACGCCCGACCGGTCGCCCTCCTCGGCCTCGGCCTCCTCACCGCCGGCGCGGCCCTCGGCTTCCTCGCCACCCGCAGCCTCGACCTCCTCGCCCCCGCCCGCGCGGCCGCCCTCCGCAGTCCCCGCCTCACCCGCCTCGCCCACCTGTACTGCACGGCCACCGCCCTGCTCGCCGCCGCCGGCTACCTCGGCCACCTCCTGACCTGACGTGCGTGCAGTTCCGCCGGGAGCCCGCGCGGGTGGCGAAACGGTCCCGGTGGTCGGCGGCTTCGGCTCCGGCCGGCCGCGCCGGTGCCGCCGCCAGGGGCGCGAGCCTGGCCTCGGCCTCGAACGGTTCGGTCCGGCCGCCCTCGCGGGCCTCCGGGCTGTCGCCGTCCTGCCAGGTCCACCCGCCCGACAGTGCCTCGGCGTCCGCTCCGCGGGGTCGGGGCCGACCCGACGGCGCGTCACCTCCGGTCCGCCCGCCGTCTGCACCGATAGTGGGCGAATGACCGTCCCGCACTCCGCTCCCCGCCGCCGGTCCGTTCTGCTGGCCGGGCTCGGTGGTGCCCTGACGGCGTGTTCCGCCTCGCACCCGATCGCCCGGAACTTCTCGTCTCCGTCCCCTTCCCCCACCGGCTCCCCGTTCCCCTCGCCCGCCGCGTGGCAGCCGGGGCCGGGGGAGCTCCAGCCGGACGTCAAACTCCGGGCCGTGCAGGTGGTGGAGGCGATCGGCACCTGGCCGCGGGGCGGGCAGGGCGCGGAGGCGGCCGGACAGCGGGTGGCGGCACTGGGTCTCCCGGCGGGGCTCGCCGAGCAGGGCGGGCCGCTGCTGGCGGACGCCCCGCAGGCCGCGGTGGAGGTGGTCTACGCGCAGTACGGCGGGCTGTTGAGCGATTCGGCGAGCGTCCTGGTGGTGTGCCGGCAGTGGCGGACCGGGGCGGACGGTGCGCCGCAGTCCACGGGCACCACGGTGGACGTGCGGCTGTCCCGCGCCGATCCCCGGTGGGCCGTCACCGCCCTGCACCCTGCCGGCCCCGGCCGGGCGGCGGCCGCCCTCACCGACCCGGCGACCGGGGTCCTCGCCCAGCCCCGGATCGTCCTGCCGCCGGCCGCCGTGGCCGACGTCCGCAGCGGCCAGGTGCACGACGCGGTTCTGGCCGCGATGCTGACGCTGGCCGGACCGTACAGCTACCAGGTCAGCGTGGTGCGGTCCGGCCATCCGCAGCTGGTGTTCGGCACCGACCGGCCCAGCGACCACCCGAAGGGCCTGGCCTTCGACACCTGGCAGATCGACGGCCGCCCCGTGGTCGACCCGGGCACCCCGGCCGACCTGGTCGACTCCTTCATGCGCGCCGCCGCGGCCGCCGGTTCGTACAACGTCGGGGGCCCGCGCCTGCTGTCCGGCGGTGCGACGGCGAACCAGTTCTTCAGCGACCGGACCCACCACGACCACGTGCACGCCGGATTCCCTTCCTGAACCGGGCTTCTGACCGACCGTCACCGAAGGTCTTCCCGACGCAACTCGAAATCGCTTGCGCTCCGCCCGCGACCTGCGACAACGTGTCGCCCGCCGATCGAAGGGGAGTGACGGTGAGTACGGTGTCCGCAGCGACGCGCAGGGGTGGGATGGCCGTGGCAGTGCTGGCGGCCGCGTTGACGGGGTGTACGGCGACGACGACGCCGCCGCCGGGGCCGGCACCCGCGCCGACCGGGGCGGCCTCCCCGCCGGCGACGGCCGGCGCACCCGGCCCGCACGACCCCGCGCAGGAGTCGGCCCAGCTCCGGGCAGTGCTGGCCGCACCGCAGCAACCGTTCTCGGCCATACTGTCCGTCCAGCTCACGGACGGCCCGCTCAGCGTGCGGCGGCAGGGTGCGATCAACGTGGCGGGGGACGCGCAGACCGGTGCACTCGGCGCGGTGTCGGTGCAGCAGGACGTCCGGACCCAGACCTATCTGACGGTGACCCGGGACGCCGTGTACACCCGCACCGGCGACCGGCCGTGGGTGACGTCGGCGCGCTCGACGCAGCCGCTGCTCGCCGACCACCGGCCGATGGCGGAGGCGCTGCTGCGGGCCGACCCGGGGTCCTTCCACGGCATGGCGAAGATCCGCACCCTCCGCGGCGGAACCGGCTTCCACCTGGTCGGACGCCTGCCGGTGGCCGAGCTGGCCGGGGCGCTCGATGCCGACGCCCGCGCGCACCTGGCGCAGCATCAGGTCCCGGACTGCGCGACTGACCTGCTGATCGACGGGGCGGGCCGGCTCTCCGAGCTGACGCTGAGCTGCGAGGCCAACGGCTATGCGGTCCGGTCCACCACCGGCCTGGCCGAGTTCGGCCCGGTCGCCGACACCCCACCGCCCGCCGATCTCTGACCTCCGGCACGCCGCGGCCCCGGACTCCTTCCGGAGTCCGGGGCCGGGCCGGGGCCGGTGCCATTGCCGGGGCCGGCGCCCGCCGCTGACGCGGTCTCAGCAGGCGATGCTGCCCTTGCGCAGGGCGTGGCCGCTGGTGTTGCTGTCGTCCGACCAGTACACGGGCTTGCTGCCGCCCGCGCACGCGTCGGCGCCGGAGAGCGCGAAGCCCTCGTTGTTGATGTCCGGCATGCCGGACGGGCGGTTGTAGACGGCGGTGACCGCGAACGCGCCGCTCGCGTTCACCTGGAAGGTGCGGTGCTGGCCGGAGCAGGTGTCGTCGCAGACCACCCACAGCCGGTTGGCCTGCGGCTCCCACTGGAGTTCCATCACGCCGGCCATGCCGCTGCCCACGGTGGCGACCTTGGTGAACCCGCCGGCCTCCAGCAGCACGTAGCCGTAGACGGTGCCGGAGCCCTCGACGCCGACGAAGAACACGCCGCCGGTGTGCGCGGCGTACCGGCTCGGGTCGTAGGCGGCGCCGGTGGACGCGTCCTTGAAGCCCGCGCCGGTCAGGTAGCCGTCGGGCACCCAGGCAACGCCCTCCAGGCCGAGGTTGGAGCCGGTGGCGGGCAGGTCGGCCGTGAGGTTCCACTCGCGGGTGGCGGTCAGCGTGCTGCCGCTGCCGGACACGTCGTAGCGCAGCACGGACAGCCGACTGGTGGACGAGGAGTCGGCGTTGCGTTCGCTGGAGACGTAGACGCCGCCCGCCGAGCCCGCTCCGGTGAGCGTGACGCCCTCGTCGTCGGGGGTCCCGGTGCCGCCGGGGAAGCGCAGCGCCTTGCCGGAGCCCCAGCCGTTGGCGGTGTCGGGCGTCCAGCCGCCGGAGCCGTTCGGGACCAGCCGCCACAGCTTGCCGGAGTTCTGCACGCCCCACATCACGCCGCCCTCCTGGTGGAGGCCGGACAGGTCGGTGCCGAAGACGTTGGACGCGTCGGCGGTGGCGACCGTCGAACCGCCGGGCCAGGCCACGGGCGTCGTCGAGCCGCCGCCGGTACCGCAGTTGTTGGCGGTGCCGAGGGTCGGCGTGGCGGCCTGCGTCCAGCCGCCGGTGCCGTCGGCGCAGCGCGACCAGGACGGGTCGGAGTGCGAGGTCCAGCTGAACGAGTCGACCAGCGTCGCGCCGTCGGCCAGGTACAGCCGGGCACTGTCGGCGGAGCCCAGGCCGAAGCTGCCGTGCACGTCGAACGCCTTGAAGCCGCCCGGGGCGAGGCTGGTGCCCGACGCGATCCTGTACTTGCTGCTGTTGTTGTCGTCCTTCAGGATCCACCCCGACAGGTCGATCGTCGCGGTGCCCTTGTTGTACAGCTCGATCGAGTCGTTGACCGACCCGGTCGTCACCACCTCGTTGATCCGGACGTCGTCCGCCGGCGCGGCGGCGGCCGGCGAGGCGGTCAGCACTCCGACCCCGGCGGCCGGCAGCGCCACGGCGGCCAACAGCGTCGAGAGGCGGCGACGCCACCTGGGGGCACGCGGTTCCATCACGTTCTCCGTCCCTCGCTCCAGTCTGAACACGGCGCGGACCAACCTCCCGACCCCGCCCCAACGAAGCCCCACAGCCACCTGTTCCCTTCATGAACGCCCGGCGAACCCCGCCCCGGCCCGCTCCGGGCCCCGCTCCGGGCCCCGATCCGGGAACCGGGCGCGTGCGCACCGCCGTTGACGGCCCGGGAGGCGAGGACATGAAGACCCGTCCGAAGAACGACCCCGGCCCGCCGGACCCCGAGGCGCCGTGGAACGAGGTGGTGCCCGGGCTGTGGATGGGCGGCCACCACTGGCTCGACCCCGCCGGACAGCGCCACCCGCTGCGGGTCGACGCCGAGTTCGACCTGGTGGTCAGCCTGTGGACGGCCCCCGGCCACGGGCCGGCGCCGGGCGTCGAGCACCTGGTCGCGGAGCTGCCCGACGCCGCCCTGGACGCGAGGCAACTGGCCGCCGTCCAGGCGCTCGCGGAGCGCACCGCGGCGGCCGTGGTGGCCGGACGCCGGGTACTGGTGCGCTGCCACAGCGGCTACAACCGCTCGGGACTGGTGGTCGCACAGGCGCTGATCGAGCTGGGGGCGGACCGCGCCGGTGCCGTCCGCCGGGTGCGGGAGCGGCGTTCGGCGTGGGCGTTGCACAACGAGCTGTTCGTCGCGTACCTGGAGACCGGGCTCGCCACGGCGCGGCTGCTCAGTTCGCTCGGCGCAGGCGAGGACTGACGGGACGTCGGCGGGCAGGGCGGCTTGGCGCAGGGTTAGGGGTGGGTTATCGGCTTCTTATCCGGTGGTGCCGCCGGGTGGGCCGGGGCGGGCGGTGGGCGTAGCCGGTCGGGTACGGCGACGGTAGGACGTGGGGGCGGGTGGAGGCCGATTCCGCTGGTGCCGGCCGTCGAGCGGGCCCTCGACGGCGGCTGACGGGGTGCCAGGTCGGGGGCTCGGCACGGGTGTTGCGGGTGGCCGGATGCCGCCATCCGGGGGCTGGCCGGAAATGGCAGACACTTGTCAATTGGTATAGGCCAATCGTAGCCTTCGGTCCGTTCGCGGTGTGCCGGGTCCACACCGTGCCGCCCCGGGGTCGCGCCCCGGGGTGTCGGGCGGACATGTCCGCCCCTTTTCCCCCACCATCGACCCGGCCTTTCCCGAGGAGAACCATGTCCTGGTCCCGTCGTCTGCTCACCGCGTCCGCGGTGGGCGCGGGCGCCCTGGTCGCCACCACCTTCGCCGCCGGCACCGCCGGAGCCCACGGCGCCATGTTCGGACCCGCCAGCCGCGTCGCCGCCTGCTACGCGGAGGGCCCCGAGACCCCCAAGTCCCAGGTCTGCAAGGACCTCGTCGCGGACAGCGGAACCCAGCCGCTGTACGACTGGAACGAGGTCAACATCGCCAGCGCCAACGGGCAGAGCCGGCAGATCATCCCCGACGGCCACCTCTGCTCGGCCAACCGCGACAAGTACCGCGCCCTGGACTGGGCCCGCACCGACTGGCCCGCCACCTCGGTGACGGCCGGCGCGAAGACCTTCAACTTCCGCGTCACCGCGCCCCACCAGGGCGTCATGACGCTGTACATCACCAACAGCAGCTACAACCCGACCCAGCCGCTGAAGTGGTCCAACCTGGACCTGGCGAACCCGATCGCCACCTTCGCCAGCCCGCGCACCTCGGACAACGGCTACTACAACGTCAACGTCAACCTGCCGCAGCGCACCGGCCGCCAACTGGTCTACATGGTGTGGCAGCGCACCGACAGCCCGGAGGCGTTCTACGGCTGCTCGGACGTCGACTTCGGCTCGGGCGGCACCGCCGCGGCCGGCGCGTTCGCCGCCCAGGCCCCGACCGCGCCCACCGAGGCGCAGATCGACGCGGGCGCCTCGCACTCGCTGGTCTCGCACCACGGCCACGGCGGCGACGTGACGACCGCTCAGGCCGCGACCACCGGCGCCGCGGGCGCCTCCACCACCGCCGCGTCGGTGCGCACCGACGACAGCGACAACGCGCTGCTCGGCCTGGCCGGCGCCGCACTGCTGTCGGCCACCGCCTCGGGCGTGTACCTGGCCCGCCGGATGCGCGGCGCCGCCGTCACCGCCTGACGGCCCACGAACGCCTGACTCCGGTCAGGCGGGCGGCGCGGCCCCATCCCCCACAGTTCGGGGGCCGCGCCCTCCGTCGCCCGTGCCCTGCGCCGCCCCGCGCCCCGCTCCGGCCCGTGCCCCGCTCCGGCCCGTCGCCCTCCGCCGTCCGTGATCCGCCACTGTCCGTGATCCGCCGCTGTCCGTGATCCGGCCCCGACCGCGCCGATCACCTCACCTGCGGCACGCCGAACCGTCAACTCCTCGCAAAACCGCAGGACTTCACCTTGACGGCCCGGATTGGTCTGAACCATCTTGAGTGCGCCCCCGCACCCACCGCGCAGCTGCGCGGCCGGCGCACCCGTGCATCCACTGCCCGTACGCCATGGCCCCGTGCAGTCGCACACCACGCACCACGCGCCCGCCCGGCTCCGCGCCTTGCACAGCTGCGCAATTGCCGCACTCCCCCACTCCCCCACACCGTCGAGGAGAACCCGCCCATGAGGCGCGTCACCCTGTCTCTCGCCGCCAGCGCGGCCCTGCTCGTCGCCCCGCTGGCCGCCGCCTCGGCCGGCCCGGCCGCGGCCGCCGGAGTCTCCGGACTCGTGGCCGACTACGCCGTGACCCAGAGCTGGTCGAACGGGTTCCAGGCCGGCTACACCGTCACCAACCACACCAACACGACCGTCAACAGCTGGTCGCTCTCCTTCGACCTGCCGACCGGCGAGACCGTCTCCAGCCTGTGGAACGGCACCCTCACCTCCACCAGCACCCCCACCGGCACCCACTACACGGTGACCTCGCCGACCTGGGCCGCGCCGCTCGCCCCCGGGGCCAGCGCGCCGACCGTCGGCTTCGGCGTCACCACCGGCGCCACCCAGAGCGCGCCCGTCAACTGCACCATCAACAACCAGCCGTGTGCCGGCGCGCCCGCCGACAGCGCGGCACCGACCGTCCCCGGCAACCTGCGCAGCACCGGCACCGGACCCGGCAGCGTCACCCTCGGTTGGAACGCCGCCACCGACAACGTCGGCGTGGCCGGCTACCACCTGCGCGAAGGCAGCGACGTCGTCGCCACCGTCACCGGCACCAGCGCCACCGTCCGCGGCCTGCTCCAGGGCAGCAGCCACAGCTTCACCGTCAGCGCCTTCGACGCCGCCGGCAACGAGTCCGCCGCCTCCGCGGCCGTGACCGCCACCGCGGGCTCCGGCACCACGCCCGGCACCGCCGCCCCCTACGTGGACCTCGGCGCCTACCCGACGCCCAGCCTGCCCGCGCTCTCCGCCGCCAGCGGACTCAAGGAGTTCTCGCTGGCTTTCATCATCAACGGCAGCCAGCCGTGCACCGCCAGCTGGTTCGGCGCGTACGACCCCGCCACCGGCTGGAACAAGGCCGACATGGACGCCGTCCGGGCCGCCGGCGGTGACGTCCGCCCGTCGTTCGGCGGCGCGAACGGCACCGAACTGGCTCAGTCCTGCACCACCGTGGCCTCGCTCGCCGCGCAGTACCAGAAGGTGGTGGACGTCTACGCGCTCGACCGGGTCGACTTCGACATCGAGGGCACCGCCGTCACCGACCACGCCTCCGTCGACCGCCGCTCCGCCGCCCTCGCCCAGGTGCAGGCCGCGCAGCGCGCCAAGGGCCGCGACCTGAAGGTCAGCCTCACCCTGCCGGTGCTGCCCAGCGGGCTCACCGCCGACGGCGTCTACATCCTGCAGTCCGCCAAGAACGCCGGCCTGGCCGTCGACCTGGTCAACGTCATGGCGATGGACTTCGGCGGCTGGGCCGCCCCGAGCCCCGCCGGCAAGATGGGCACCTACGCGATCCAGTCCGCCCAGTCCACACAGGCACAGATCCGCTCCGTGTGGACCAACCTGACGGACGCTCAGGCGTACGCCATGGTCGGTGTCACCCCCATGCTGGGCCAGAACGACACCGCCTCCGAGGTGTTCGGCATCTCCGACGCCCAGCAGCTGATCGCCTTCGCCCAGCAGAACCACCTCGGCGAGCTGGCCTTCTGGGAGATGACCCGGGACGCCAACGCCTGCACCGGCTCGCTGCCCAAGTGCACCAACATTCCGCAGACCCCCTACCAGTTCTCGAAGTTGTTCGCCGCGTACAACGGCTGACCGTCCGCCCCGCGGACCCACCACTGGGCCGACGACCGGTCGGCCGCCGGCGGCACCTGGCAGCGGATGCCAGGTGCCGGAGGCCGGCCGACCGGTCCGTCGTTGCCGACCCGGCTGTCACTTCCGGCCGGCCCGTCACTGCCGACCGGGCCGTCACTTCCGGCCGGCCCGTCACTGCCGACCGGCCCGTCATTGACGTGGCGTCACACCGGCAGCTGCTCCCCTTCCTTGCGAGGGCCGGGTGCCTCAGCGCCCGCGCCGTCCTCCTGGCTGCCCTCGCCCGGCTCCTCGCCCTCCGGGCGGGCGTGCATCGGGAGCAGGAAGATGGCGGCGAACACCACGGCCAGCATGCCGATCTCGGCCCACAGGGTGACCTGCTCGGCGCTGGCGAAGTCGGCGGTCTTCAGACGCTCGAAGAACACCGTGCCGAGGATGGCGCTGCCGAGCGCGGCGCCCAGCTGCTGAACGGCCGTCAGCGTGCCGGAGGCCGAACCGGTCTCGTGCGTCTCCACCGAGGCCAGCACCATGCCGAAGAACGGGGCCATCACCAGGCCCATGCCCAGGCCGGTGACCGCCAGCGCGGGCACCGTCTGCCACGGGGTGACGCCTGCGCCCTGGCTGTGCAGCGTGTACATCAGGCCCAGCACGCCGGCCGTCATCACCAGCAGGCCGACGTGCATGACCTTCCGGCCGAAGCGCTGCAGCGCCTGCGAGGCGACGAAGGCTATGACCATGCCGACCGAGGCCGGCACTCCGGCCAGGCCGGACTTCAACGGGCTGTAGTGCAGGCCGAGCTGGGTGTAGAGGCTGAACGTCAGCCAGAAGCCGGTCATGGCGGTGAAGAAGATCAGGCCGAGCACCATGCCGCCGCTGAAGCCGCGCTTGGCGAACAGGCTCGGCTCGACCAGCGGGTCCGCGCCGGCGGCCTTGCGCCGCGACTCGTACCAGCCGAAGACGCCGAACACCGCCACGCCGACCGCCAGCAGCGCGAACGCCCACAGCGGCCAGTCGTGCTCGCGACCCTGCACCAGCGGGTAGATGACGGCGGCCGCGCCGATCGCGGCGAGCAGTGCGCCGACCAGGTCGAGCCGGACCGTCCGGCCCTCGCCCTGGGCCGGCAGGAAGACCCGGCCGCCGACGAGGGCGAACAGCCCGAGCGGGATGTTGATCAGGAAGATCATCCGCCAGCCGGTGCCGGCGAAGTCGGCGTCGATCAGCCAGCCGGCCAGGATCGGGCCGCCGACCGTGGACAGGCCCATCACCGGGCCGAACATGCCGAAGGCCGCGCCCTGCTCCTTCGGCGAGAAGATCTCCTTCATGATGCCGAGGCCCTGAGGGAGCATCACCGCGCCGAGCAGGCCCTGGGCGACCCGGGCGGCGACCAGCTGCCAGGGCTCCTGGGCCAGGCCGCAGGCGAGCGAGCCGAGCGTGAACCCGGCCGCGCCGAGCATGAACATCCGGCGGCGGCCGAAGATGTCGCCCAGCCGGCCGCCGGTGATCAGGCCGATCGCCATCGCCAGCGTGTAGGCCGCGCCGAGCCACTGGATGGTGGACTCGCCGCCGCCGATGTCCTGCCGGATCGCGGGCGCGGCGATGTTCGTCACCAGCGAGTCGAGCAGGTCCATCACCTCGGCGGCGAGGATGACGAACAACGCGACCCAGCGCCAGCGGTAGGGGTCGGCCGCGCCCGCGGAGGGCGGTGCCGAAGGGGAGAGTCCGACCGCGTCGGTCATCAGGAACTCCTGGGGAATGCCGGGCGCGGGTGGACGGGCCGCGCAGAGAACGGTGTTTCTTCGAACGAACACTGTTCTACGAGTGGAGCGCCGTTCCCGTCAAACGCTTTTACCCTGACTTCTCCCCGAGCTCTTCCCCGACCCGCCCCTGAGGCTCGCCCCGAGATCCGCCCGCGGACCGGGCGCTTCGCCCACCGGTCGAACGCTGTTCGTCCAGAGTACGATGATCGCCGGTCGACAGTTCAGCGAAAGCAGGTGGCCCCGATGCCCGCGCAGATGCCCGCGATCCCGTGGCACAAGCCACGCAAGGCCGATCCGCGCCAGCCGCTGAGCCGGTCGCTGATCGTCGAGACGGCGATCCGGGTCCTGGACGCGGAGGGGCTGTCCGGGGTGACGATGCGCCGGGTCGCGCAGGAGCTCGGCACGGGCCCGGCGTCGCTGTACGCGCACGTCTCCAACAAGGAGGAGCTGTTCGACCTGATGCTGGAGCGGGTGGTGGCCGAGATCCGGCTGCCGCTCCGGCCGGAGCCCGAACGCTGGAAGGAGCAGATCACCGAGATCTGCTTCGAGGCGCAGCGGGTGCTGACGGCCCATCGGGACGTGTCGCTGGTGTCGCTGGGCAGCATCCCGATCGGCGAGAGCCAGTTGCGGATCACCGAGTTCCTGCTCGACCTGCTGCTCCGGGTCGGCCTGCCCCCGCAGGTCGCGGCCTGGGCGCTGGACGGGCTGGGCCAGCTGATCGACACCGACGCGTACGAGGCGTCCGTGTACACCGAACGGATGGCCCGGGGCACCGATCTCGGCGCGTACTTCGACCAGTTGCGCGGCTACCTGCACGACCTGCCGACCGACCGCTTCCCGACCCTCCAGGGAATGGCGGAGACCATGATGGCGGGCGACGGCGACCAGCGGTACGCGTTCAAGATCGAGGTGTTCCTGCGCGGCCTGGAGTCCTTCCTCCCGGCCGGGGCCCGCACCGCCGCGGAGGCCGGTGCTCCGGTGGGCCGCACGGGCCTGGTGTCCGAGGGGCCCGCGTGGCACGACGCGTCGGGCGGCTCCGGCCCGGCGGACGACCCCGGCCGGACGACATCCGGCCCGGCGGGCGGCACCGGACGAACGGACGGCTGACAGGGCGGCACCGCACGCCCGGCGCCACCGCAGGGCCGGGCGTCACCGCAGGGCCGGGCGTCACCGCGGGGCCGGGCGTCACCGCAGGCCACGCCCGGGCCGGGCGTCACCGCAGGGCCGGGCGTCACCGCGGGGCCGGGCGTCACCGCAGGCCACGCCGCACTGCCGGTCGAGCGCCGGCAAGGGTTGACGGCGACCGGGCACAGGTCTATACCAAAGGTCAGTCACGTCAACCTCGGCCCGGTACCCGACCGTTGACCCGGGCGCGCACCCCCACGTGGACCCCCACCGCGCGCGTCCGGGCCGCCGTCCTCGCCGCCTCCTGGAGAGGTCTTCGATGGAACGCGCACTTCCCCCACACCGCCCTGCCGGTGACACCCCGGCCCACCGTCTCCGCCGTCCGCGCCGCGCGCTGGCCGTCGCACTGTCCGTGTTCGGCCTGCTGGCCGGCGGGGTGGCCGCCGTCACCGCGTCCGGCCCGGCGAACGCCGCCACCGCGCAAGGGATCGGCTCCAACTGGTACGCCTCGGCGCCGTACCTGATGCCGGAGGACAACAGCCCGCCGGACGCGGCCGCCGTCATGGACGCCACCGGGCAGAAGGCCTTCCAGCTGGCGTTCGTCCTGGCCCAGGGCAGCAGTTGCAGCCCGGCCTGGGGCGGAACCTCCTCGATCGACTCCGACACCACCATGCCCGCCGTGATCCAGACCGTTCGCGCCAAGGGCGGCGACGTCTCGGTGTCGGTCGGCGGCTACGGCGGCACCAAGCTGGGCCAGACCTGCGGCACCCCGGAGGCGACCGCGGCCGCGTACCAGAAGGTCGTCACCAAGTACGGCCTCAAAGCGATCGACTTCGATCTGGAGGAGCCGGAGTACGAGAACACCGCAGCGATCCACAACGAGATCGGCGCGGCCCGGATCCTCCAGCAGAACAACCCGGGGCTGTACATCTCCATCACCACCGCGGGCACCAACGCCGGCACCGGCTGGTTCGGCACCCAGATGCTGCTGGAGGCCAAGTCGCAGGGGTTCACGCCGAACAACTACTCGATCATGCCGTTCGACGGCGGGTTCAACGGGGCGGCGGCGCAGACCGACGCGCTGGTGAAGTTCAACCAGATCCTGCAGAGCACCTTCGGCTGGAACGAGGCCACCGCGTACGCCCACGAGGGCGTGTCGATGATGAACGGCCGGACCGACGCGGCCGAGTACTTCCGGCAGGCCGACTTCCAGACCGTGCTGGACTTCGCTACGGCGCACAAGCTGGCCCGCTACACCTACTGGTCGGTCAACCGGGACCGGCAGTGTCCGGGCACGGTCGACCCCGGCCTGTCCGGGTCCTGCTCCAGCGTCGCGCAGAACGACTGGGACTTCACCAAGTTCACCGTGAAGTTCGCCGGGGCGACCCCGCCCACCGGCTCGCCCTCGCCGAGCGGCAGCACCTCGCCCAGCGGCGGCTCCAGCCCCTCGACGGGCACCACCCCGTGCAGCCCGGCCTGGCAGGCGGGCACCACGTACGTGGGCGGCGACAAGGCCAGCTACAACGGCCACAACTACCACGCCAAGTGGTGGACGCTGAACGAGAACCCGTCCGCCAGCGGCCAGTGGGGCGTCTGGGCCGACGACGGCCCGTGCTCCTGACCCCTCGCGCGGTGGCACGGCCGGAACGCCGGACGGGCCGCCCGCTCCCGGAAGTCCCGGGGGCGGGCGGCCCGTCCGTTCGTGCGGATCAGTCGGCCGACAGTGCGTCAGACGGTGGCGCGGTTGCGGTACTCCTCCGCGATGGCGCGGGTGGAGGGCAGGTCGGCGAGCGGCTCGCCGACCACCCGGGAGGCCAGCTCGGTCGCCACCTTGATGACGTCCTCGCGCAGTTCGGCCTCGGCCAGCACCTTGTCGGCAGCCAGCTGCACGTGCGCCTCGGCGACCAGCTGCTCACGCTGCTGGAGACCCTCGGCGCGGAGGGCGGCGACCAGGGCCGCGCCCTCCTCGGCGGCGGTCTGCCGGATCGCGGCGGCCTCGTGACGCGCGGCCGCCAGCTCCGACTGGAACTCCTTGCGCAGGCGTTCCGCCTCGGCCCGGGCGGCCTCGGCGCGAGCCAGTCCGCCGTCGGTCTTGTCGTGACGTTCGGCAAGGGTCTTTTCGATGCGCGGCAGCAGTACCTTGCCGAGCACCGCGAACAACAGGAAGAAAACGATCAGGCCGAGGATCAGCTCGGGCACATTCGGTTCGAGAGGTCCCATACTCAGTATGCTATCCGGTCACCTGACGGACCGTTCGACCGGGGCCTGTCCATTCCCCTTGCCTGTCAGGGCACTTCGGGCCCGATCAGGCTCCGGTGACCCCGTCGATGTGCTCGCGCAGCAGGTCCGCGTGACCGTTGTGGCGGGCGTACTCGGTGGTGACGTGCAGGTACGTCATCCGCAGCGACTGCTGTTCGCCGTACGCGGCGAGCGTGGCGTCCAGCGAGGCGCCGGCCACCGCGAGGTCCGCGAGACGCTGCTCCTCCAGCAACCGGTGGTACTCCTGCTCGGCCCGGGCCGGGTCCACCAGGTCGAAGTCGGCGTCCTTGTGGCCCTCGACGGCGTGCAGCGGCGGGACGTCCTCCGCGGCGAACCGGATCCGGAACCACGTCCGCTCCACCTTGGCCAGGTGGCGCATCAGGCCGAGCAGCGAGAGCGAGGAGGCCGGCAGCGGGCGCAGCGCGAGCTGTTCGCCGGTCAGGCCCTGGCACTTGTACAGGAAGGTCGAGCGGTGCCAGGCCAGGTAGTCGGGGAGCAGCTCGGCCTCGGGGGCGGTGAGCGAGCCACCGGCGCGGGTGAGGGCGGGGACGGTCCAGGTCATGAGCACGATCATGCCGAACGCCCGGTCGGTCCCACCAGAGGTTTTCCGCGCCGACGGGGCGGGCGCGGGGCGAATCGGGCGCGGCCGGGGCGGGGACGGGACGCGGCCGGCGCGGTGACGGGACTCCGCCGGGGCGGGGACGGGTGCGGGCGCGGTGGTTGGTAGCATCGCGGTGAGCCGTGACTGGCGCGCTGGGATGGACTTCACCATCGGGGAGCGGCTCCGCTCGGGACCTTCGGGTTCCGGGGTGCTGTAGCCGAGCGCCTGGGCCGTCCGAATCGTCGCCGTTCCGAACGAGGAGACCGCCTTGGCCGAGTCCCTGACCCCGCACACCTTCGGCAGCCCCGCCGCCGACACCGCCTTCCGCAGCGCCCTCGACGTGGTGCGCGACGTCGAGCCGCGGATCGCCGCGGCGATCGGCGCGGAGATCGAGGACCAGCGCGCCTCGCTGAAGCTGATCGCCAGTGAGAACTACGCCTCGCCCGCCGTGCTGCTGGCGATGGGCAACTGGCTGAGCGACAAGTACGCCGAAGGCACCCCGGGCCGCCGCTTCTACGCGGGCTGCCGGAACGTCGACACGGTGGAGTCGCTGGCCGCCGAGCACGCCCGGGAGCTGTTCGGCGCGGAACACGCCTACGTGCAGCCGCACTCCGGGATCGACGCCAACCTGGTGGCGTTCTGGGCGGTGCTCTCGCAGCGGGTGGAGAGCCCCGCCCTGCGGCGGGCCGGCGTGCGCAACGTCAACGACCTGACCGAGCAGGACTGGGCGGAACTCCGTCGCGACCTGGGCAACCAGCGGATGCTCGGCATGTCGCTGGACGCCGGCGGCCACCTGACGCACGGCTTCCGGCCGAACATCTCCGGCAAGATGTTCGACCAGCGCAGCTACGGGACGGACCCGGCGACCGGCCTGGTCGACTACGACGAAGTGCGGCGCATCGCCCTCGAGTTCAAGCCGCTGATCCTGGTCGCCGGGTACTCCGCGTACCCGCGGCTGGTGAACTTCCGCAGGATGCGGGAGATCGCGGACGAGGTCGGCGCGACCCTGATGGTCGACATGGCGCACTTCGCCGGCCTGGTCGCGGGCAAGGTGCTGACCGGCGACCTCGACCCGGTGGCGCACGCCCAGATCGTCACCACCACCACGCACAAGTCGTTGCGCGGCCCGCGCGGCGGCATGGTGCTGTGCACCTCCGAGCTGGCCGAGCACGTCGACCGGGGCTGCCCGCTGGTCCTCGGCGGCCCGCTGTCGCACGTGATGGCGGCGAAGGCCGTCGCGTTCGCCGAGGCCCGCCGCCCCGAGTTCCGGGTGTACGCCCGTCAGGTGGTCGACAACGCCCACGCGCTCGCCGAGGGCCTGCTGCGCCGCGGCGCCCGGCTGGTGACCGGCGGCACGGACAACCACCTGGTGCTGGCGGACGTCTCCTCCTACGGTCTGACCGGCCGTCAGGCCGAGGCGGCGCTGCTGGACTCCGGTGTCGTCACCAACCGCAACGCCGTCCCGCAGGACCCGAACGGCGCCTGGTACACCTCCGGCGTCCGGCTCGGCACTCCCGCGCTCACCACCCGCGGACTGGGCACGGCGGAGTTCGACGAGGTCGCGGACCTGATCCACACCGTGCTGTCCGCGACCACCGCCGCGGGCTCCTCCAAGGCGCAGTACGTGCTGGACGGGGCCGTCCGCGACGCGGTCGCCGAGCGCGCCGTCGACCTGCTGGCCGGACACCCGCTCTACCCCGGCATCACCCTCGGCTGACCCGGTTCCTCCCCTCCGAGGGCGCGTCCCCGTCCGGACGCCCCGCCCACGGCCCGGGCTGCGGTCTTCCCCGCCGCGCCCGGGCCTTCCCCGCTCCGACGACCGGTCAGCCCGGGACCACGGCACCCACTGCCGGGCCCGCGCCCACCCGGACACCGACCCCGTCCACCCGGCGGTCGCGCTCCGCAGCAACCCCGAGGCGACGACCGACCGCCCGAGCCGCCACGGCCTGACGGCAGGTCAGGACGCCGCACCGGCCGACGACCCGGCGAGCACGCCCCTCCGAGCGCGACCGTTCGAGCACGACCTTGCGAGCACGACCCTCCGAGCACGACCCTGCGAGCACGACGGCCTGGCCGACGGGCTCCGCGAGCCATGCGGCAACACGGCGCAGGCCCCGGCGACCCGAGTCCCGGTGCCGCCGGCCACGCCCCCGTCATTCCGGACGCCGCCCGTGGCCCGGCGGGCCGTCCCTGGACCGGGCACGCCTAGGATGACCGCCGTGATGACGGACGAACCGATGACGGCCCTGGACGGCCCCGCCGTCCCCGGGGTGCGCAACTTCCGGGACGCGGGCGGAGCCGGCGCGCTCCCCCGTGGAGTGCTGTACCGCTCCGGCGCGCTCGACCGGCTGACGCCCGACGGCGTGCGGACGCTGCGCGACCTCGGGGTGCGCACCGTCCTCGACCTGCGCAGCACACCGGAGACCGTCGCCCGGCCGGACGCGCTCGACGGCAGCGGCATCCGGCACCTGCACGTCCCGGTCTTCGCCGAGCAGCGCTGGCCCGAGGAGCCGGCCGAGCTGTACCCGCTGATGGCCGAGCTCGCCGGACGCCCGACCGTCGCCGCGATCCGGGCGCTGCTCAGCGCCGACCACCGGGCCGTCCTGGTGCACTGCGCCTCCGGCAAGGACCGCACCGGTGTGGTCGTCGCACTGCTGCAGTCGCTGCTCGGTGCGGGGGAGCCGGAGATCCTCTCGGACTTCCTGCGCTCCAACGCCGCGCTCGGGCTCACCGCCCCCGACCCCGCCGTCCCCGGCCACGCCACCCGCCCGGTCGCGGCCGTCCACCTGCGCCGCGCCCTGCTGTCCGTCCGCTCCCAGCACGGCACGCTGGACGACCACCTGCGGGCGCACGGCGCGCGAACGTCCGAACTCGCCGCCCTGCGCTCCGAGTTCCGCTCCGCAGATTGCCCGTAGCGGCCTTCCCGGCGCTATGGTGCCGACGAGGCGCGAACCGACGGGGGATCAACCATGGACGCCACGAACCCGAACCACCTGACCGACCCCGACGACCCGACTGCCCCCGCCGAACCCACCACTGCCACCGGCCCGGTACGCACGACGGTCGCGCCGGTGGCCACCGCCGCGGGCCCCGGGACGGTCGCCGCGCCGAAGGACGGGCTCCGCAGATCCGGCAACGCCCGGTTCTCGGCCCGCTGTGCGATGGCCCTCGGCGTGCTCGGTCTCCTGCTCGCCGGTCTCCTCGGTGTCCTGCTCGTCCGCCAGGCGGCCACCGACTTCAGCTACCAGGTCGGCTGGCGCGGCACCCCGAGGCTGAGCATGACCGTGGACGCCTGCCTGGCGAACGGCGGCGGGCGCACCAAGGCCTACAACTGCTACGGCCACGGCGAGCGCGGGGCCGCCGACACGGTGGACGGCTCCTGGCTGCTGCGGGACGCCCCGACCCGGTACGCGGCCGGCACCGTGCTGGACGTCAGCTGCTCCCCGACGGGCGGCTGCGTCGAGCTCGGCGCCCGCCAGACGCTGGCGGACGGCGCCAAGTTCCTGTTCGGCCTGTGGCTGTTCTCCTTCGTTCCGGGTGCCGGACTGGTACTGCTGAGCGTCCGCCGCAACGCCCCGCCTCGTCGCCGGGGGCTCAGCACTCCCTACCGGCTCGGCCTGGGCTGGTTCGCGGTGCTGCCCGCCCTCGCCCTGGTACTGGGCATCGCTTCGCTCTTCCTGTAGGCACCTCCTGTAGAGGCCTCCTGTAGACGCCTCCTGTAGGCGCCTCCTCGGACGTGCGCGTCGTCGTGCGCCGCTGACGGTCGGTCAGGTGCGCGGGTGGGTCTCGTACATCCGCACTGCCACGGTGATGCCCGCCAGGGCGGTCAGGGCGGCGACCGCCCAGATCGCGGTGGTCACGCCGTACGCGTCGGCGAGGATGCCCGCCATCAGTGCGCCGACCGCGAAGCCGCCGTCGCGCCAGAGCCGGTAGACGCCGACGGCGCGGGCCCGCCAGGCGGGGTGGGCGACGTCGCCGATGACGGCCAGCAGGGTCGGGTACACCAGGGCGGTGCCCGCGCCGAGCAGGGTCTGGGCGGCGGCCCACACCGGGAAGGACGTCCCGACCGCGACCAGAGCGAGGGCGAAGGCCTGGAGCAGCATGCCCGCGGTGATCAGGTGCTTGCGGCCGATCCGGTCGGACCACCAGCCGGTGAGCATCTGCCCCGCGCCCCAGACCGCCGGGTAGAGCGCGGCCAGGATGCCGATCCTGCCGAGTTCCAGCCCGTGCGCGGCGTACAGCAGCGGGAAGATGCCCCAGGCGAGCGCGTCGTTGAGGTTGTTGACCATGCCGGCCCAGCTGGCGCTGGACAGCGCCCGGTCACCGAGGCTGGTGGTACGGGCTATTCGGGCGGTGCCGAGTGCGGCCCGGTCGTCGGCAGGAGTGTGCGGTCCCGCCGTGGCCGCGCCCTCCTGCTCGGTGCCGGTGCCCGGCGGGGACGGGTGGGCGGCGGCTTCGGCCCGGGCGTGCTCACGGGTCTCCCGGACCGCGGCGACCGCCAGGCCCAGGCCGAGGGCGACGTACGCCGCGCCGAGCAGGAACGGCTGCGGACGCAGGCCCCAGTGGGCGGCGACGGCCCCGGTGGCGGTCGCGGTGACGGCCACCGCGAGGTATCCCGCCGCCTCGTTGAGACCCATCGCGAGGCCGCGCCGGGCCGGCCCGACCAGGTCGATCTTCATGATCACTGTGGTGGACCAGGTGAGGCCCTGGTTGACGCCCAGCAGCACGTTGGCCGCGACGATCCAGCCCCAGGTGGGGCCCCAGGCCAGCATCGCCGGTATCGGCAGGGCCACCAGCCAGCCCGCGATCAGCACCGGCCTGCGTCCGTACCGGTCGGACAGCGTCCCGGCGAAGAAGTTGGTGACTGCCTTGGTCGCCCCGAACGCCAGGATGTACGTCAGCGCGCCGGTGTAGGCGGACATGTGGAAGACCCGCTCGGCGAGCAGCGGCAGGACCGTCCGCTCCTGGCCGAGCATGCCGCCGACCAGCGCGTTGACCGCCACCAGCAGGCTGAACTGCGCGAGGTTGGCGCGCAGGCCGAGCCGGATCGGCCTGCCCGGGGACCCGCCGCCCGGAGTGGTGCGCGGAGCAGCGCTCGGCGTGGCCCCCGGGGGCGGCAGGGGACGCTGGGCCTGGACGGACATGGCGGGCTCCCGGATGGTGCGTCGGACGTGGTGGCTCGGGACGGTGCTCCGCGGGCGTCGATCGAGCGGTGCAGCATCGATCATATTCCAATCTTTTATGGATGAATGGAGAGGGCTTCTTCCTGCGCCTGCGCGGGCAACCGCCGGACGGCGGGCACGGCCAGCAGGACGAGCGCGGCCGGGACCGCCAGCGCTGTCATGCCGAACAGCGTGCGGTGTACGCCGAGCCCTTCCGAGAGCGGACCGGCGAGCACCAGGCCGAGTGGCATCAGCGCCACCGCGATCAGGTGGTCGTAGGAGCTGACGCGGGACAGCACCTGCTCGGGTATGTGCACCTGCAGCGAGGTCTCCCACAGCACGAAGAAGAGCGAGACGCCGACTCCGGTACAGGCCTCCAGCAGGGCGATCACCAGGACGGGTGCGCCGGATCCGATGATCAGCGCCTGGCAGGAGGCGACCGCCATCGCGACGGCTGCCACCGCCATCGGCCGGGCCGGCTTCAGGCGGTAGGCGCAGACGTCACCGACGATCGAGCCGAGACCGAAGGCGATCACGACCAGGGCCCAGTCGCCCGCGCCGCCCCACTCGCGGTCGGCCAGGACCGGGCCGAGCACGAACACCGAGGGCAGCACCACCACGTGGTAGACGGCTATCGCGAGCATGCTCGACCACACCCAGGAGCGGTCGCACACCTGCCGCCATCCGACCCGGAGTTCGGCCAGGAAGCCGAGCCGCTCGGCCCGCTCCGCGTGCACCGGCCCGCCCACCGGGCCGAGCCTGGCCAGGACGAGGGCGCTGGCCGCGAAGCTCGCGGCGTCCACCAGCAGGGCGCCGCCGGGCCCGGCCAGGGCGACCAGCGCACCGGCCAGCGCCGGACCGACCACCAGCCCCGTCGAGCTCACGAACCCGCGCAACGCGTTGGCCTCGCGCAGCCGGTCCCCGGACAGCAACAGCGGAAGGAGCCCCGTGGACGCCGGCAGGAAGAACGAATCCGCCACGCCGAACACCACCATCAGCAGCGCCAGCGCGCCGACCGTGGCCGTCCCGGTGAACAGCAGCACCGCCACGGCGGTCTGGACCGCGCACCGCACAAGGTCCGAGGCCAGCATGATCCGCTGTCTCGGCATTCGGTCCGCCCACACGCCGCCGGCCAGCGTGAACAGCAGCATCGGCACCAGGCCCGCCGCGGCCACCAGACCGACGTCGGCAGCCGACCCGCCGATCGACAGCACGGCGAACGGCAGCGCCACGAACGAGACCCTGTCGCCCAGGACGGACAACGACTGGCCTACGAACAGCCGGGCGAACTGGCGCTCCGCTCGGAGCACTTCGGGAATCAGCCCAGCCATGGGCACCTCCACAGCAGGTCGGGGTAACGATCACCGCGATGGTAGGGAGCCGCCGAACCCGCTGTCGCGCGAATTATCCGCAACACCGACATTTGCCCCGATTGGTGCCAACTTGGCTCTGCCGCAAGCAGGTTGGGGTGCCGTCAGCCGGTGGCGAGCCGTTCCGGGCCGCCCGCGTTCCCTTCGTCCGGCCTCTCCAATCCCACCGATCGGCCAGATTTTCCCGACCGGCCGACCGACCTCCGGACCATCCCGCCGTCCGAACGCCGGACGCCGCACCCCGCCACCGCGCCGCCGAGGGCCGCCGCCGCCCCGCCGAGGGTCACCGAGGATCGCCGCCGCCACCGAAATGATCGTCAACAGGTCGCCCACGCACGGTCGCAGCGCTCCCCCGCTCCCGCAAGGGCGGTCCGTGTCCGACGGCCCTCCGGGCGGGCGTGATTCGACCGTGACGCGGGCGCGATGCGCTTGTGATTGCGCCGTTCGAGTGAATAGGCTCGGTCCGGCCCGCACCGCCGGGCCCCCGCGCGCGGTTTCGCCGAGCCCTGTCCGCCGCGTCGCCGGGTCGACCACCACAACCCGGGCAGGGGCGGGGGAACCACGCAGGACGCCGTTCCCCACGGCTAGGGGTGAAGCCGTCCGCGCCGGTCCGACCGGAGTGCGGCGGCCGGGCCTCCCTCCCGGCCCGAACCCGACAGCTCACCTCGCAGGCGTGCGGAGAGGATCGGGCATGCTCTTCACGGGTTCCGGACGCCACCGTCGGCAGAGCCAGGCGGAGAAGACGGCCGAGCGGGCGATCGCCGCGGCCGGCGCCGCCGGTGTCGGCATCGCACTGCCCCTGCTCGCGGTGACGAGTGCGCACGCCGCCCCCAGCGCGGTGTGGGACCGGGTAGCCGAGTGCGAGAGCGGCGGCAACTGGAGCGCCGACGCGGGCGACGGCCTGTACGGCGGCCTGCAGATCAACGCCCAGCGCTGGGTCGACTACGGCGGCACCCAGTACGCCGCACTGCCGAACGGGGCCACCCGCAGCCAGCAGATAGCGGTCGCCGAACGCATCCTGGCCACCGAGGGCCCGCAGCCCTGGTCCGGGTGCGCCGACTCGGCGAACCTCAGCGTGGCCACCGCCCCCGGCGTGGTGGACGACAACGACTCGGCGGACCAGACGGGTTCGCTGCGCGGCGCCCGCGGCGTCGCCGCCGCCAACGCGGCTCCGGACGGCACCGTCACCAAGCCGAGCGCCGCCCCGGTCTTCTCCGGCCTGCCCGGCTACGACCCCGTCTACCACGTCTACTGGTACCAGAAGAACGGCGGCTGGTTCTGGACCAGCCACCAGAGCCTGTACGAGCGTTACGTGCAGCTGACGAACCCTCAGCCGCCCGCCGCCACGCCCGCTCCGGGTACCACCGCGCCGAGCACCACCGTCCCGGACGGCCACGCCACCCCGACCGCGCCGGTCACCCCGGTGACCCCGGTCGTCCCGGTCGTCCCGGTCGTCCCGCTGCCGTCCACCGACCCGAGCGCCACCCCGAGCCCGTCCACGCCCGCCGGCGACCAGAACGGCAACCCGAACGGGAACGGGAACGGCAACAACGGCAACACCCAACCGCCCACGCCGTCCGCCCCCGCCACCACCACTCCGTCACCGACCGCTCCCGCCACGGACCCGACGTCCGCCGCGCCGTCCCCGGGCCGGGCCGACACCGCACCGACCGCCCCGGCCGCGTCCGCCGAGACCCCGGCGGCCGCGCCGAGCGCCGCGACCACCGCCCCGCAGCCGTACACCGTCGGCCCGGGCGACACGCTCGCGAAGATCGCCCGCACGCATGAACTGGACGGCGGCTGGGCCGAGCTCTACAAGGACAACCAGCAGGTGGTGGGCGAGAACCCGGACCTGATCCACCCGGGCCAGGTGCTGAACCTGGGCTGACGCCCGCCGGGCTGGCCGCCGTCACTTGGGGACGGCGGCCAGCCCGGTGCAGCCCCGCAGGCCGTCGCGGCGCTGTTGGGCGCTCTTCGCGGCACTGCCGGTCTGCGGGACGGGCACGCCCCGGCCGTCGATGTGCGCGGGGGTGAACGTTTCGCCGGTGACCCGCCCCTCGCCGGTGATGGTGAGCGTGGTGACGCCGGTCTCGTCGGAGGCGGTGTAGTTCGAGGTGCCGTACCAGAGGAAGTTGCCGAAGCCGTACGCCACGTAGGTGTTTCCGAGCATGCCCGCGCCGAGCATGGTGTGGGCGTGGGTGCCGACCACGGCGGTGGCGCCTGCGGTGGCGAGCTTCTTGGCGAGGGCGGTCTGTGCGGCGGTGGGGCAGGCCACGCCTTCCTCGCCCCAGTGCAGGTAGACCAGTACCACGGGGGCCTGCGCCTTGGCGTCGGTGACGGCGCGCAGCAGCGCCTTCTCGTCGAACGCGGAGGCGATGCCCGGCTTGTGCTGGCCGGCCCGCCACTTCTGGTTGGTGAGGTCGTCGACCTGACTCGCCGCCAGGACGGCGACCTTCACCCCGCGCACGGTCGTGAGGTGGGGCGCGTAGGCCTCGGTGGCGTCCTTGCCGATGCCGATCAGCGGGATCGGGGAGGCGGCCTTGGCGGCGAGGGTGTCGGTGAGGCCGTCGGGACCGAAGTCGACGGCGTGGTTGTTGGCCTGGGAGAGCACGTCGACGCCGGCGTCCTTGAGCGCGGTCAGCGCCTTGGTGCTGGTGCGGAAGGTGTAGGTCTTGGGTTCGGGCTTGCCGCGCCCGGTGATCGCGGTCTCCAGGTTGAGCACGGCCAGGTCGGCGGCGGCCAGGGTCTTGGCGATCGGTCCGAGCGCGGTCTCGGCGGCGGGGGCGGCGAGCCGGGCGGCGGTCCTCCCCTCGAAGTGGACGTCGCCGGCGAACGCGACCGTGATGCTGCCCGCCGCTCCGCTCGGTGCTGCCGCGCCCGCGCTCGTGGTGCTGCCCGCACTCGCGCCGCCGCCGTCCGCCGCGCCGGGGCTGCCGGATGCGGCGGACGGTGCGCCCCCGGCGGAGTCGCCGCCGGGGGCACTGGCCGTGGCCCCGCCGGCGGACGGCGTCGGGCCGCCGCATCCGGCGACGGTGGCGAGCAGCAGGGCGGCGGCGGCGGTGCCGAGTGGTGCGCGGCGCATGGTGATCCCCCCGGATCGTTCGATGCGTCGTACCCTATCCGCGCAGGTCGATCACCGGAAGGCCACATCCGCACCGGACGGTCACAACTGTGCGCCGGTGTCCTGTGCGTGCGGGGCCGTCAGCGACGGCCGGGGGTGTTCCGGCCGCTCAGGCGATCACTCCGGCGGCGCGCAGCAGCCAGCGGTTGGCCCAGCCGACCAGTCCGGCCCGGTCCAGGACGCCGATCACCTTCTGGGCCATCTCGGTCTTGGTGGCGCGCCAGTGGGGGTTGGCCCGGGCGACGGCCTTGCCGACCTTCGGGTCGATGCCGACGGCGGCGTAGAGCCGGGGGTGGATGAGCGCGGTGGTGGCGTAGTAGATGACGACGCCGAGGAACAGCTGCTCCCACCGCCGCTGCACCGGCCCGAGCCGCTTGCGGACGAGTTCCTCGCGGGCGTAGCTGATGTGCCGGGCCTCCTCGATGACGTGGATCCGGGAGACCTGCCGGGTGAGCGGCTGGAGGGTCTCGTCGTTCATCACTTCGCGCTGGAAGGCGTCCAGGATCTCTTCGACGTACATGGTGCCGCCGAAGGTCTGGCTGTGGGTGGAGATCGCTTTGAACAGCCGGCCGAGGTTGTGGGCGACGAATCCGGCGCCGTAGGCGGGAACGCCCATCTTGGCGATCATCCGGGCGAACATGATCGAGTGCCGGCACTCGTCGGCGATCTCGGTGAGCGCGTACTGGACGTGGTTGCTGGTGGGGTCCCGGTCGAAGGCGTGGCGCAGCAGCATCTGCATGAGGATCTCCTCGAACCAGATGCCGACGCTGGCGATCGAGGCGACCTCGTGCTTGGAGAGTTCGATGCGCTCGTCCTCGGTCATCCGCTCCCACAGGTCGGTGCCGTAGAGGGAGAGGTGGCGGGGCGGGCAGTAGTAGGCGCCGGGGACGGGGTCGGCGTCCCAGTCGACGTCCTTGAGGGGGTTGAACGAGAGCTTCGCGGAGGAGGCGAGCAGGCGTTCGGCGGTGCGCTCCCGGTCGGGGGCGGCGCGCTCGCGGTCGGGAGCGGTCGGGGTTGCGGCGGGCTGGGGCGGCATGCCGGCTCCTTCGCGGTGGGGGTCGAGGGGCGTCGTGGGTGGAACGGTGCCACTGCCGCGAAGGTAGAAGTTATTAGACTGCCCGTCAATACACTGCGCACAAGGAGGCCCCATCGCCGTCCCGACGAACCCTCAGGCGCCCCAGCCGTCCGGGTCGGCCCACGCCGCCAGCTCCCGCCGGCTGACGAAGCGCCGCGCCCCGCCGTCCACCGGGTCGGTGAACTCCAGCGAGCGAGCCAGCAGTTGGAGCGGGCGCCGGTAGTCCTCCGGGTCCTGCTCCGGCAGCAGCGCGGGATATATCGGGTCTCCGAGGATCGGCAGCCCCAGCCCGTTCATGTGCACCCGCAGCTGGTGGGTGCGGCCGGTGCGCGGTGCCAGCCGGTAGCGGCCCACGCCGTCGCGGGCCTCCAGCAGCTCGACCCGGCTCTCCGCGTTGGGCTCCCCCGGCACCTGGTAGGCGTCCAGCCGCCCGTGGTCCTTGACCAGCCGGTTGCGCACCGTGGTCGGCAGCGCCACCGCCGGGTCGTGCCGGGCGATCGCCTCGTACCGCTTGACGGCCTCCCGCCGTTCGAACAGGCCCTGGTAGGCGCCCCGGCAGGCCGGATCGGCGACGAACAGCACCACGCCCGCGGTGAGCCGGTCCAGGCGGTGGGCGGGACTGAGCCGGGGCAGGTCGAGGTCCCGGCGCAGCCGGGCGAGGGCGGTCTCGGTGGCGTGGCTGCCCCGCGGCGTGGTGGCGAGGAAGTGCGGCTTGTCGGCGACCACGATCCGCTCGTCGCGGTACAGCACCTCGACGGGGAACGGCACCACGGGTTCGGGCGGCCCGGGTTCGCGGTGGAACCACACGTGGCCGCCGGGCCGGTAGGGCGTGTCGGGGGCGATCGGAGCGTCGGGGCCGGCGAACTCGCCCGCTGCGAGCATCGCGGCGATCCGCCCCGGCCCGGCGGCCGTGCCGTAGCGCTCCTCCAGGTAGGCGCCGACGGTCGGCCAGGTGCCTTCGAGCGGCAGCCGCACGTGCACGGGGTCGATGCCGTCGCGCTGCGGGAGCGGGCTCGGCGGGGCGGGGGTCCTACGCGCCACCGGGCGCCGCCTGCGGGTCGGTCCGACGGGTGTCCATCCGGCCCACGATAGCGGGCGCTCACCCGTCTGGGCGCGCGCGGTCTGCCGTGCGACGATGGCAGGGCGGTACCCGCCCCCGGAAACGGCAGGTGGCCAGATGGACACCGACAAGCAGGGCATCCCCCGGACCCGCGCCACCTCTCCGTTCACGGAGGGCGGTGCGCCGCTGCCGGACGGCCTGCTGGCCATTCCGGTGGCGACGGCGCTGGTCGCGTCCGACGGCCGGATCCTGCACTGGAGCCCGGACGCCGAGACCCTGCTCGGTTTTCCCGCCTCGCAGGCGGTGGGCGCCCGGGCCGCGGACCTGCTGGTGGGGGCGGAGCGCCGTCCGGAGGTGCTGGAGCTGTTCGCCCGGATCCTCGGCGGCCGCCCGTTCTCCGGGGTGTTCCCGGTGCGGCACCGGGACGGGCACGTGGTGCGGCTGGACTTCCGGACCTTTCCCATCCTCGGCCCGGGCGGCGTCCCGATGGTGCTGGCGGTGGCGTCCGACGTCAGCGCGGTGCGGCGGCTGGCCTCCGACCTGGCGGTGCTGGACGGTTTCTTCACCCAGTCCCCGGTCGGCATGGCGGTGTTCGACACCGATCTGCGCTTCGTCCGCCTGAACGACGCGCTGGCCCGGATCAACGGCGTACCGCGGGAGCAGCACTTCGACCGGCGGCTGACCGAGGTCCTGCCGAGCATCGACGGGCAGCAGGTCGAGGAGATGATGCGGCGGGTCCTGACCGAGGGGCAGTCGGTACTGGACGCCCGCACCCACGGCCGGACGCCGGCCGATCCGGAGCGCGAGCACGCCTGGTCGGTGGCCTGCTTCCGGCTGGAGCAGCCGGACGGCACGGTGCTCGGGGTGTGCGTCACGGTCGTGGACATCACCGACCGGTTCGAGGCGGAGACCGCCGCCGAGGCCGCCCAGCAGCGGCTGGCGCTGCTGAACGACGCGTCCACCCGGATCGGCACCACGCTCGACCTCCCCACCACCGCCCGGGAGCTGGCCGAGACGGCCACGCCGCGGCTGGCCGACACGGTGATCGTCGAGGTGCTGGAGTCGATGGTGCGCGGCGAGGCGGGTGCCCTGCCGGACCGTTCCGACCGGTCCGCGGTACTGCGGCGGCTGGCGTTCCACACCGTTCCCGGCAGCGGAATGTGGTCGATCGGCCCGGTCAACGCGGTGCAGCACTACCATCCGGGCAGCCCGTACGCGTGGGCGCTGACGCACAGCCGGCCGGTGCTGGTTCCGCGCGCGGACGACCCGGCGATGACCTGGTTCGCCGATGATCCGGTGCGCAGTGCCGCGATCCACGAGCAGGGGGTGCGGTCGTTCATGGTGGTGCCGCTGATCGCCCGCGGATCGGCGATCGGCACGGCGACGTTCATGCGCTCGCGCACCGAGGCCCCGTACGACGAGGGGGACGTGGCGCTGGCCGGGGAGCTGTCGGCGCGGGCTGCGGTGTCGATCGACAACGCGCTGCTGTACACCCGGGAGCGGGACGCGTCCGAGCAGCGCCAGCGTGCGCTGGAGGCGGCCGAGACCGCCCAGCAGCGGCTGGCGCTGCTGAACGAGGCGTCCACCCGGATCGGCACCACGCTGGATCTGCAGCTGACCGCGCAGGAGCTGGTGGACGTGGTGATCCCCCGGTTCGCGGACTTCGTCACGGTCGACATCCGCGAGGCGGTGCTGGCGGGCGAGGACCCGGAGCCGGTGCCCGAGTCGGGTTCGGTGCTGCTGCGGGCCGTCGCGGTCGGCGAGCGGGTGAACGACGAGACCGGCGCGGCCGGGGTGCGGATGGCGGACGCGGCGGACGACGTCGGCGGGGCTTCGCACTCCGCGCACCTGTACGCGCAGGCGATGCGCACCCGGCGCTCGGTGCTGGTGCCGCACGTCGACGAGGCGGCGCTGCACCGGATCGTCACCTACCCGGACCGGGTGCAGCCCAGCCTGGACGCGGGCCTGCACTCGTACCTGATGGTGCCGCTGCTGGCGCGCGGCCAGGTGCTGGGCGGGGTGGAGTTCGCGCGGATGGCCAACCCGGAGTCGTTCACGGCGGCGGACCTGGCGCTCGGCGAGGAGTTGGCGGCGCGGGCGGCGGTGTGCATCGACAACGCCCGGCTGTACCGGCGGGAGCGGGACACCGCGCTGACCCTGCAGCGCAGCCTGCTGCCGCAGGACGTGCACCGCACGCCCGGGTTGGAGATCGCGCACCGGTACCTGCCCTCGACGGTGGGCGACGAGATCGGCGGCGACTGGTTCGACGTGGTGCCGCTGACCGGCGGCCGGGTGGCGCTGATCGTCGGCGACGTGATGGGCCACGGCATCCGGGCCGCCGCCACCATGGGCCAACTGCGGACGGTGGCGCGCACGCTGGTGACGCTGGACCTGGATCCGGCGCGGGTGCTGCGGCGGCTGGACGAGGCGACGGCGCAGCTCGGCGAGGGCCAGTTCGCGACCTGCGTGTGCGCGGTGTTCGACCCGGTCGACGAGGAGTGCGTCCTCGCCTCGGCGGGGCACCTGCCGCCGGTGGTGTCGGAACACGACGGGCAGGCCCGCCTGGTGCAGCCGCCGCCCGGGGCTCCGCTGGGCGTGGGCGGCGTGCCGTTCGAGTCGATCCGGTTCCCGCTGCGCGAGGACGGGCTGCTGGTGCTGTACACGGACGGGCTGGTGGAGCGGCGCGGCCAGGACCTGGACGAGGGGCTGGAGTTGCTGCGCAAGACCGTGACGCACCGTCAGCGGAACCTGGAGCGGGGCTGCGACGTGGTGCTGGACGCCTTCGGGGCGACGATGGGGCAGGACGACGTCGCGGTGATCATGGCTCATGCCGGGCCGGTCGGCGAGGACCGGCTGGCCACCCTCCCGCTGTCCGGCGATCCGGCGCTGCTGCGGCACGCCCGGCAGTTCACCCGGCGGACGCTGTCGGGCTGGGGGCTGAGTTCACTGGTGGAGCCGGTGGTGCTGCTCACCGGGGAGCTGCTGTCGAACGCGTTGATGCACGCGGGTTCGCCGCTGCAACTGCGGTTGTTCCGGGGGACGCTGCTGACGGTGGAGGTGTCGGACGCGGACAGCCGGGAGCCGCGGCTGCGGCCGTCGGGTCCGCACGACGAGGGCGGCCGGGGCATGCAGTTGATCAACGAGCTGGCGCACCGCTGGGGCAGTCGGGCGACCCGGGACGGCAAGGTGGTCTGGTTCGAGATGGAGATCCCGGCCCGCTGATCCGATCGTCCCACCGGCAGGCCTCGATTCCCGCGGCCCACCGCCCGGTCCTCGGCGCCCTTCTCGACCCGTATCGCTCACCCGCCGCGGCAGCGGCGCTGCGCCGGCCGGGTGACGGCGCGCCGGACGGCACGCGCCGCCGCCCGCCCGTCCGCCAGGATCGGTCGTGCACAGCACCGTCCTTGGAGGACTCGATGCGTTCCAGCACTGCCGGGCTCACCACCGCCTTCCTCACCGGCCTCGCCCTGCTCGGCTCCGCGGGCGCCGCTTCGGCGCACTCGTACCCGCACGGGTCGCTCGCCGTCGGCGGCGACGCGACGGCGCAGGGCGGCAGCGCGACGGCCGTCGGCGGAAAGGGCTGGGCCCAGGGCGGCGATGCGCTGGCCCTCGCCGGCGAGGCGGGCGCGCTGGGCGGCCGTGCGACGGCCGTCGGCGGCAACGCCTGGGCGCAGGGCGGCAGCGCGCTCGCGGTGGACGGCGACGCGGAGGCGCTGACCGGGGCCGCGCTGTCGGTCAACGGCGACGCCACGGCGTACGACGGCGACGCGCTCGCGATCGGCGGGGACGCGTTCTCCTCGCAGTGACCCGCACGGGTGACGCCCCGTCAGGGACGGTCGGCCGGGCGGCGCGCGGACCGGCCCGGCCGGCCGGGCCGGTCCGCGGGCGGGGCGGCTACAGCGGGGTGACGTAGGCGCCGGAGATGCCGCCGTCGACCAGGAAGGTGTTGGCGGTCATGAAGGAGGAGTCGTCGCTGGCCAGGAACGCGACGGCGGCGGCGATCTCCTCGGGTTCGGCGAACCGGCCGAGCGGGATGTGCACCAGTCGGCGGGCGGCCCGCTCCGGGTCCTTGGCGAACAGCTCCCGCAGCAACGGGGTGTTGACCGGGCCGGGGCACAGCGCGTTGACCCGGATCCCCTCCCGGGCGAACTCGACGCCCAGCTCGCGGCTCATCGACAGCACTCCGCCCTTGGCGGCGCTGTAGGAGATCTGCGAGGTGGCCGCGCCCATCACCGCCACGAACGAGGCGGTGTTGATGATCGAGCCCCTGCCCTGGCGCCGCATGTGCCCGATCGCGTACTTGCAGCACAGGTAGACGGACGTCAGGTTGACGTCCTGGACGCGCTTCCACGCCTCCAGCCCGGTGACCAGGATCGAGTCGTCGTCGGGCGGTGAGATGCCGGCGTTGTTGAACGCCACGTCCAGGCTGCCGTAGTGCTCGACGGCGGTGTCGAACAGGACCCGGACCTGCTCCTCGTCCGACACGTCGGTGCGCACGAACAGGCCGCCGACCTCGTTGGCGGCCTTGGCGCCGGTCTCCTCGTCGATGTCGGCGCACACCACCTTGGCGCCCTCGGCGGCGAACCGGCGCACGGTGGCCAGGCCGATGCCGCTGCCCGCGCCGGTGACGACCGCCACCCGGCCCTCGAGTCGCTTGGTCATGGGTTCATTCCTCCGTCGCGATGAAGACGTTCTTGGTCTCGGTGAAGGCGTGCAGGGCGTCGGGGCCGAGCTCGCGCCCCAGACCGGACTGCTTGAAGCCGCCGAACGGCGTCCAGTAGCGCACCGAGGAGTGCGAGTTGACGGACAGGTTGCCCGCCTCGACGGCGCGGGCGACGCGCAGCGCCCGGCCCACGTCGCGCGTCCAGATCGAACCGGACAGGCCGTACTCGGTGGCGTTGGCGATCCGCACCGCGTCGCTCTCGCCGCGGAACGGCACCACCGCGACCACCGGACCGAACACCTCCTCGGTGAACGCCCGGTGGTCGGGAGCGATCGGCGCGAGCACCGTCGGCGGGTACCAGTAGCCCGGCCCGTCCGGGGCGCTGCCGCGGAACGCCACCTCCGTGTCGCCGTCCACGTACGAGGCGACGCGCTGCCGGTGCGCGGCCGAGATCAGCGGGCCCATCTCGGTCTTCTCGTCGGCCGGGTCGCCGACCCGGACGGCCCGCACCGCGGTCTCCAATTTGGCCATGAACGCCTCGAACACGCTCGCCTCGACCAGGATCCGGGACCGGGCGCAGCAGTCCTGCCCCGCGTTGTCGAACACGGCGTACGGGGCGGTGGCCGCGGCCTTGTCCAGATCCGCGTCGGCGAACACGATGTTGGCGCTCTTGCCGCCGAGTTCCAGCGTCACCGGCTTGACCTGGGCCGCGCAGCCGGCCATCACGGACTTGCCGACGGCGGTCGACCCCGTGAACACCACCTTGCGGACGTCCGGGTGGGTGACGAAGCGCTGCCCGACCACCGGCCCGCGGCCCGGCAGGACCTGCAGCACGCCCTCGGGCAGCCCCGCGCGCAGGGCGAGGTCACCGAGTCGCAGCGCGGTGAGCGGGGTGAGCTCGGCCGGTTTGACGATCACCGTGTTGCCGGCGGCGAGGGCGGGTGCGAGGGCCCAGGCGGCGATCGGCAGCGGGAAGTTCCACGGCACGATCACGCCGACCACGCCGAGCGGTTCGTGGAACGTGACGTCGAGGCCGCCGGCGACCGGGATCTGACGGCCGAACAGGCGCTCGGGCGCGCCCGCGTAGTACTCGATGACGTCGCGCGCGTTCCCGGCCTCCCAGCGGGCGTTGCCGATGGTGTGTCCCGCGTTGGCGACCTCCAGTTCGGCCAGGTGCTCCCGGTCCGCGTCCACCTCGGCGGCGAAGCGGCGCAGCAGCCGGGCCCGGTCGCCTGGGCCGACGGCCCGCCAGCTCTCGAACGCGGCCTTGGCACGGGCGATCGCGGCGTCGGCCTCGGCCTGCCCGGCCAGTTCGACGGTGGCGATCACCTCCTCCGTGGCGGGGTTGACCACCTGGTACGGATCGGACTGCTCGATCACGCGCTCTCCTCGGGTGTGCTGTCGGCGCTGCGGTGCCTGCGCTGCCGTGCCGGGTGCTGCGGTCTTCGCGCCGGTCCTCCGGACTCAGGTCACCGCGCGACCGGGACGGCGGCGATCGGGTGTGTGCTCCGGTCCCGGCGCTCACAGCCGTTCGAAGCCGCGGCGGCGCTCCCAGTCGGTCACTGCGGCGTCGTACGCGGCGAGTTCGACCCGGCCAGCGTGGGCGTAGTGGCGGACCACGTCCTTGCCGAACGCCTCGGTCGCCGCCTCGCTGCGGTCGAACAGCTCGATCGCTTCGCGCAGCGTGCCGGGTACCCGCGGTGCGTCGGAGGCGTAGGCGTTGCCGGTGAACTCCGGTTCCAGCGGCAGCTGGTGCTCGACCCCGTACAGCCCCGCGGCGATCAGCGCGGCGACCGCCAGGTACGGGTTGACGTCCCCGCCGGGCACCCGGTTCTCGAACCGCAGCGACCCGCCGTGGCCGACCACCCGCAGCGCGCACGTCCGGTTGTCGCGGCCCCACGCGATCGCGGTGGGTGCGAAGCTGCCGGGCACGTAGCGCTTGTACGAGTTGACGGTCGGGGCGAGCAGCAGCGCGAACTCGCCGAGGCAGGCGAGCTGACCGGCCAGGAAGTGCTCCATCGTCCGCGAGAACCGGCTCTGTTGTCCGGGCCCGCCCTGGCCGTGGTCCTGGCCCCGGCCCTCGGTGTCGCCCTGCCCGCCTTCCTGCTGGTGCGCCGGCTCGGCGGGGAACACGGGGCGGTCGTGCTGGTCGCGCAGGCTCAGGTGGATGTGGCAGGAGTTGCCCTCGCGCTGGTCGTACTTGGCCATGAAGGTGAGGCTGACGCCCTCCTGCGCGGCGATCTCCTTCGCGCCGGTCTTGTACACCGCGTGGTCGTCGCAGCAGGTCAGCGCGTCCGTGTAGCGGAAGGCGATCTCGTGCTGCCCAAGGTTGCACTCGCCCTTCGCCGATTCCACCACCAGCCCGGCGCCCGCCATCCCGGTGCGCAGCCTGCGCAGCAGCGGTTCGATCCGTCCGGTGCCCAGGATCGAGTAGTCCACGTTGTACTGATTGACGGGTGTGAGGTCCTGGTAGTGCTTCTCCCAGGCTCGCTCGTAGCTGTCCCGGAACACCATGAACTCCAGCTCGGTGCCCACGTACGCCCGCCACCCGTACCCGGCGAGCCGGTCCAGCTGGCGGCGCAGCACCTGCCGCGGCGACACCACGACCGGGCTGCCGTCCTGGTGTGCGAGGTCGCACTGCACCATGGCGGTGGCCGGGTGCCAGGGCACCATCCGCAGGGTCGTCAGGTCGGGTCGGAACACGAGGTCGCCGTACCCGGTCTCCCAGGAGGACACGGCATAGCCGTCGACGGTGTTCATCTCCACGTCCACGGCCAGCAGGTAGCCGCAGCCCTCGGCACCGCCGGCCAGCACCTCGTTCAGGAAGTGCTCCGCCGCCAGCCGCTTGCCCTGCAACCGTCCCTGCATGTCGGTGACGGCCAGCACCACGGTCTCCACCGCGCCTTCGGCCACCAGACTGCGCAGCCGCTCCACCGTGAGTCGCGCGTCGGTCATCCGCCCTCCACCTCCGCCGCCCCGGGTGCGCCTCGGCAGCCCGTACGACTGCCGTGACGCCGACCACCACAGCGACGATGATTCCGCCCCGGCCCCGCCCGCACCAGTGACCGCGCGCGTGTCGGCAGAAACTGATCCCTCGTCACAACATCACCTGTACCTCTCATATGACGGTCCATCAGCTCTGCTCACCGCGCTGCGTTTTCCCCACCGGCCGACGCCAGTCACCGCGGCACCCCCGACCACTTCCGGCCGCCGGGCCGCAACGCCGCCGCAGCGCACCGGAATTCGCTTGCACCGGTCCGCCGCACCTGGTTCGGTGCCGCGTGCACGCCCCTTGCCCTGCCGCCCTCCCCTCTGGAGTCCACCACCCGTGACCTTCCGTCTGACCACCCTCGCCGACCCTGCTCCGCTCGCCCACACCCGCCGCCTGACCTGGCTGGCGTCCGACCCCGACGGCACGCCGCTCGGTACCGCCACCCTGGCGCTGTTCACTTCACCCGCCCAGGCCCACCTGTCCTCCCTCACGCTGAACGTCCACCCCGCCGAACGCCGGCGCGGCGTCGGTTCGGCACTGCTCTCGGCCGCCGCCTCCGCCGCCCGCGAGGACGGCCGCCAGGTACTGCTCGCCCAGGCCGTCGCGGGCTCCCCCGGCGACGGGTTCCTCTCCGCGCGGGACTTCACGCGGGCGCTGGTCCTCGAGTACGCCCGGCTCGACCTGACCGCTCCCGCAGATTCACCGGTCGCCGAGCACCCGCTCCACCCCGGCTACCGGTTGGTCTCCTGGCTCGGCAGCTGCCCGGACGAGTGGCTGGCCACCTTCACCCTCTCGCGCACTGCCATGGACGACATGCCGATGGGTGACACCGACTTCGGTGTCCTCGTCTGGGACGAGGCGCGGGTCCTCACCGCTGCGAAGGCGGTCGCGGACCGGGGTGAACTCCTGCACACCGTGGTCGCGGTGGAGGAGGCCACCGGCACCATCGCCGGCTTCACCGAACTGGTACTCCCCGCCGACCGGGCCGGCGACGCCCAGCACTACGGCACCGGCGTGCTGCCCGCCCACCGCCGACGGGGCCTGGCCCGGGCCATGAAGGCCGAGGCGATCCGCTGGGCGCGAACCGAGCAGCCGGAGATCACCGGACTGCTGACCGACACCGCCGAGCACAACGCCGGCATGCTCGCCGTGAACCACGCCCTGGGCTACCGCCCGACCCACCGCTCCGTCGAGTTCCGCCTCTCCCTCTCCTCCTGACCTCTCCTCAGCTCCCTTGCCGCACCGCCGTCTCTGTCGCCTCCGCTGCCGCCCACGGGCCGGCGGCGGTGGCCACCAGCACTGACCCGACGGTGAACGCGAGCACCGTCGACCAGTCCGGCGAACCGTTCGGGGCGAGGCCCTGTACGGCCCAGTGCGCCAGCGCCCAGACCGTGCCGGCCACTCCGGCGACCAGGACGGCCGGTCGCCGGGCACCGTCGATCGCCGCCTGCGGCCGGGCCCGCAGGGCCAGGCGTATCAGCAGCCGGTCCACCGGCCGCAGGGCCACCAGCAGGAGGCCGAACAGTGCGGCCAGCACCAGGATCCAGACGGGCCGCCAGGCCCACCAGGCAGCCGAGCCCAGCTCCGGCTCGGGAGCCAGATCGGTCAGGTAGAACGCGGCACCGGCGACGAGGACCGGCACCATGTGCCAGAGGTAGAGCGTCATGCTGGCCCGGCCGAGCGGTCCGACGAACCCCTGCCGCCGCACCGGCCGCAGGGCCCGCTTCGCGAACGGCGCCAACAGGAGGCACACCCCGCACTGGGCGAGCAGCCAGGCCAGCATCGCCAACGAGGGCGGGTTGGTGTTGGACACCACCTCGCCGGAGACCAGCACCAGGCTGACCGGGAACGGCCCGAGCCCGACCAGCGCCGCGTACCCGGCCGCACCGCCCGCTGCCAGCGCCGCCCCGAACCAGGGACGGACGGTCCGTCCGCCGTCCCGCCAGGCGAAGCCGAGTTGGTAGGCGACGGCCCACACCAGCAGGTAGTTCAGCCGGCCGACCCGCTCCGCCCAGCCCGCGTCCGATCCGAGGGCCAGCACGTCCACGCCGATGCCCGCAGCGGCCAGCAGGACCACGGAGCCCGGGCCCCACCGCCGGTGCAGCGCGTACAGCCACGGCGTCAGCGCACTGATCGTCAAGTAGACCGGCAGGAACCAGAACTGCATGGCCAGTGCCCAGCCGATCATCCCCAGCAGCGCAGGATCGGCACCGGCTGCGGCAGCCACCAGCAGCCCGCCCAGTGCGGGCACCAGGTAGGCGCCGGTGGGCAGCAGCAGCCTCAACGCCCGCCCGCGGATCCAGCCGGCCGCGGTGCCGCCCTCGGCGCGGCACCGGCTCCAGGAGCCGGCGGCCGCGTAGCCGCCGGCCAGGAAGAACACCGGCATGATCTGGAAGAGCAGCGTCAGCCACTGGGTCCACGGCACTGTGGCCATCAGCTCGGGGGCCGCCAACGACCCGTCAGGTTCGCGTTCCAGTGCGGTGATCAGCCAGTGGCCGATCACCACCAGCGCGATCGCCAGTGCCCGCAGCAGCTCGACGTACCCGTTCCGTTCCGACGTTTCCTTCACGTCGTTCCCCTCTCCCCCGTGTGGTCATCATCTCGGTCGTCCTTCACACCCGCCCCGCCCGGCGCGTTGCGGTTCCGTCACGACCCCCGGCCGCTCGACCGCTCCCTGCCGCCCCGTACGCGCCCGGTGTTCGGGCCCGGCCGACAGGCCGGTCCTCGGTCATTGCCCCAGGTCACACCAGGTCGGAGTCAAACCCTGGTCAAGGATGGGGTGGCGGCGGTGGCGGGGGGCCTATCCTGATCCCGTAACGACAGACACCTCGTTCGGTGAGGCGTCTTCACGGACACAGGCCACTGATCCCACCCGTCGAGAGACGCTCCGGATCAGGACAGGTCTCCCCGGCCCAAGGGGTGATCCCAAGTGGCTTCCCCCTCGTCGGGGACACGCCGTGGAGTGCCAAAGCTCTGACGAGTTGGGGTGCGCCGGACCATCATGGTCCGGTCGCCTGCCGTGCGGCGGCGAGTGGAACTCGTCGGCCAGGACCGGGAGGAGGGCGAGATGGACTGCAGTAGTCCGGGGCACAGTCAGCCCCTTCCCGCTTCGTCCTCGCCGTTGCCGTTGTTCTGCGGTTCGAGGCAGCTCTTCCTCCACTGACTCCGCGACACCGTCCGCCCGGGTTCCGCCAGGTCCGTCGTGCCCACCGTGCTTGCTGCGGCAGGCTCGTCGGTCCACCGGTTGCTCGGCACGCGCGCTGCCCGGTCGTCACCGCCCTCCGGCGCACCCCGCCCCACGGCTGCAGTTGTTGTCTGCTGCCCGGGACCGGTCCGATACCGCACGGGTCCAGCCCTCATGTCGGGCTGCTGTGCGCAGCCGGTGCCCCGAGCCGGCCCGAAGCCGTCCGCAACTTCGGACGGGCCGCTCCAGCTCTTGCGCCCGGCGGCTCCGTTCCCGAGTGGCAGGTGCTGACCGGGCCGGTCCGGTGTCGCCGGCTGACCGGTCGACGCGCTGACCGAGGCCGGCCGGCGTCGGCCTCGGAGACGGTGGAAGCCGTGCCCGGGCCCGGGCGTCCACCGGCGGGCACGAGGAGCTGTCCCGATCCGCCTCTCGGCCCCGCCTCGCCGGGGCAGAAGGGGTGTTCGCCATGGCCACCAACACGCTCTTCCATTCGACCACCGCCAGGCTCCGCGACCGGCGGATCAATCTGAACCGCCGCGCCACTGCCAGCCGCGCGGTGCGTTCCTCCCTCGTCTCGTTGGCCGGCCTGGCCGGAGCACCCGTCACCAACCAGGCCGGGGCCGAGGTCGGCAGACTCGCCGACGTGGTCGCCCGGCTGTACGGGCCCGACCCGTACCCGCCGATGACCGGCCTGATCCTGCGGATCGGCCGCCGCCGGGCCTTCCTCCCGGCCGACGCGATCGGGCGCCTGGCCGCCTGGCAGGTGCAGCTGCGCGCCTCCCGGATCGATCTGCGCGACTTCCAGCGCCGTCCGGGCGAGGTGCTGTTGGCCCGTGACGTGCTGGACCACCAACTCGTCGACGTGGACGGCGTCCAGGTGACCCGGGCCGCCGATCTGTACCTGGCTCCGCTGGTGGGCCGGGTGGTCCTGGTCGGTGTGGACGTCTCGCTGCCGACACTGGTGCGCCGGCTCGGCCCGCGCCGCTGGCAGGCCCGGCCGACGCCGGACCGCGTCCTCGACTGGCAGTCCTTCGCGCCGTTCGGCGAGCAGGCCACCGACGGGCCTGCCGAAGTCCGGCTGCGTGACTCCCGCTCCGCGCTGCACCGGCTCCGCCCCGCCGATCTCGCCGACATCCTCGAAGATCTCGGCCGCAGCGAACGCCAGCAACTCCTGGGCTGGTTGGAGCCCGAGCAGGCCGCGGACGCTCTGGAGGAGATGGAGCCCGCCGAGTTGGAGAACCTGCTGCGCGAGGCCCGACCGGAACACGCTGCCCGGCTGGTCGACGAGATGGAGCCCGACGAGGCCGCCGACGCACTGCGCGACCTGGCACCCCGTGAGCGGGAGACCCTGCTGGCGCGGATGCCCAGCGGGGAGGCCGAGGAACTCCGCGGTCTGCTCTCCCACCGGGAGGGCACTGCGGGCGGTGCCATGACGACCCGTCTGGTCACTGCGCGGCTGGAGCAGACCGTGGCCGACGTCCGCGCCGACCTGGCCGCGCAGGCCGAGCACCGCACCGAGATCGATGCCGTGGTGGTGCTCGACGCCGCCGACCGGCTGGTCGCCGATGTGTCGCTGTTCGACCTGGCGGTGGCCGAGGACTCCGCCCGGGTCTCCGATCTGGTGGCCTGGCTGGCCCAGTTCGGCGCGCCGGTCACGCTCTCCCCGGACACCCGGCTCGCCCAGGCCGCCGACCGTCTGGTGGCCGCCCGGAAGTCCTCCCTCCTGGTGGTCGGCGAAGACGGACGGCCGCTGGGTCGGATCCTCGCCGACGACATCCTCGACGCCCTGCTGCCCGAGCGCGGGCGCCTGCACTTCCGGAGGTTCCTCCAGTGAACGCCCGCATCGACCTCAATGCCGCCCACTCCACCGGCCTTCAGGACGCCTCGACTCCGACCGTCACCGTCTCGGCGCCGCATGCCGCGGCCACCGGCCCCGGACCGACTGCCGTATCGGCACCACCCGAGGGCCGCCGACGCGGGCTGCGCCGGATCGCCGCGGTGACGATGGTGGCCGGCCCCGGTCTGGTCGCTGCCAACGCGGGCAACGACGCCGCGGGCATCGCCACTTACGCTTCCGCCGGATCCCAGTTCACCTACGGCACGCTGTTCTTCATGGTGCTGGTGACCATCGCCCTGGTCATGGTGCAGGAGATGGCCGTCCGGCTCGGGGCGTACACCGGCAAGGGCCTCGGCGCCCTGATCCGCGAGCAGTTCAGCCTCCGGTTGACCGCCCTGGCGGTCGGCTGCCTGCTGCTCGCCAACACCGGCCTGGTCGTGAGCGAGTTCGCCGGCATCGGTGCGGCGTTCGACCTGCTCGGCATCCCGAAGTGGGCGGTCGTCCCGCCCGCTGCGGTGCTGCTGTGGGCGCTGGTGCTGTTCGGCTCGTACCGGTGGGCCGAGCGGATCTTCCTGGTGATGTCGTTGGCGTTCTTCGCGTACCCGATCGCGATGATCCTCGGGCACCCGCGCTGGGGTGACGTCGGCGAGAACCTGGTGGTGCCGCACCTCCAGCCGTCCGGCGACTTCATCCTCCTTGCGGTGGCGTTGATCGGAACGACCGTCAGCCCGTACATGCAGTTCTACGCCGCGGCCGGCGTGGTGGATCGGGGGGCGAAGCCGGAGGAGTACAAGCTGATCCGGGCGGACGCGGTGCTCGGCGCGGTGTTCGCCTGCCTGATCAGCCTGACCATCATCGTGGCCACGGCATCGGCGATCGGCGGCACCGGCCCGCTGCAGTCCGCCGCCGAGGCCGCCCGGGCCCTTGAGCCGGTCGCCGGCCAGGGCGCGGAACTGCTCTTCGCCTTCGGGCTGTTGGGGGCCTCGGCCCTGGCGGGTGCCGTGGTCCCGCTCTCCGCGAGTTACGCGATCGGCGAGGCCGCGGGGGTCGAGCGCTCGGTCTCCCGGCGGTTCCGTGACGCACCGCTGTTCCTCGGTGTGTTCACCGCGCAGATCGCCCTCGGCGCGGTGGTGGCCCTGACCCCGGTGGACGTCATCCAGTTGCTGATCGGCACCCAGGTACTCCAGGGGCTGATCAGTCCGATCGTGCTGGTCTACCTGCTGGTGCTCACCAACCGCCGCTCGCTGCTCGGCGCCGCCGCGAACGGCCGCCGGTACCGGATCGCCGCGACCACCGTGGTGGCCGGGGTCGCGCTGATGTCCACGATCCTGCTGGTGCAGACCGTCCTGGGCTGGTGCGGTCTGGGTTGAGCCGCCGTGCCGCCGGCAGCGGAACAGCAGCGCTCGCAGCCGACCCCACCGTCCTGTCGTCATGCGCATGTGCATCCTCCTCTGCCGTGACGCCGGCCGCCGGCCGGCGTCACGGCGTGGAAATCGGGTTGTCCGCCCAGCAGCCGCCCTGCGAGGCTTCGTGTCATGTCCGTCAACGAACCGCCTGCCGACCTGGCCGCTTTCTTCACCGAGGGCCGTCTGACCTCGATCCCGCGCAAGCCGGCCCGTCGCACCGCCCTGCTCGACCACCTCGCGCAGTCGCTGTTCGAGCCCGACCGCTCGTACAGCGAACGCGAGGTCAATGACGCGCTGCGCACCGTCCACGCAGACACCTCCATGCTCCGCCGCTACCTGATCGAGGCTCAGCTCCTGACCCGCACCCGCGACGGGTCCAGCTACCGCCGGGCGGCGACCCTCACCGTGCTGTCGGATCAGCCGCCGGCCGCGTAGCGCCAGAACTCCCGCATCAGCGGCGGCGGTGTCGGCCCGGTCATCTCCCGCTGGGTGAGCAGCACCGTCATCAGCCCGGTCGTCGGCACCAGGTGGGCCGCCGTGCCCGTGCCGCCGACCCAGCCGTACCGGCCGGGCACGTTCCACGGCTCGCGCCGCACCACGTCCACCGATCCGCCGAAGCCCCAGCCTTGGCCCTCCAGGAACAGTTGGCCGTCCGCTCTCTGCTGCTCCGTCAGGTAGTTGGTGGTCATCTGCCAGACCGCGCGCTCGGACAGGACGTACCGCCCGTCGTCGGCCCGGCCGCCGGTGACCAGCATCCGCTGGAAGGCGAACACGTCGTCCAGCGTCGACACCAGGCCGCCGGCCCCCGAAGGGAACGCGGGTGGTGTGCTCCACTGGCCGTCCGGCGGGTCGGCCACGGTCAGCGTCCCGTCCGGGTTCGGCCGGTACAGCGGGCTCAGTCGGCCGGCCTGACCCGGTGGGGCGGAGAAGCCCGTGTCGGACATCCCCAGCGGCTCGAACAGCCGCTCCGCCAGCGCCTCGTCGAGCGGCTGGCCGGTGGCCCGGGCGACCAGCACGCCCTGGATGTCCGAGCAGATGTTGTACAGCCACGCCGCGCCGGGCTGATGGAGCATGGGGATCCGGGCCAGTGCCGCCAGCCACTCGTCCGGTGGCATCACCTTCTGCGGCTGGGGCGGCCCTTGCAGCAGCTCGCTCACCAGGGGAACCAGCGCCGGCAACGAGAAGTCCGCCGGAAACCCGTAGCCCGCACGGGAGTCGAGGACGTCCCGCACCGTGATCGGCCGTGCGGCCGGCACGGTGTCCGACACCGGCGCCTCGGGCGTCCGCACCACCCGGCGATCGGCGAGCTCCGGCAGCCAGTACTCCACCGGGTCGTCCAGGCCGAAGACACCGTCGTCGATCAACTGCATCACCGCGGCTGCCATCATCGGTTTCCCGACCGAGGCGATCCGCACCAGCGACCGTCTGGTCAACTCGCCCGCCTCGGCGGTCTCCACCGAGCCGCCCCGGGCCACCAGGGCCACCGCGCCCGGCACCGTGCCGTCCGCCACCCGGCGCTCCAGCATGCTCTGCAGCTCACGCATGTCGATTCCCTTCCATACCGGTGCTGTATTCGCACCTCTGATCGGTCCTGCCTGGAGTGTTCCCGGCCACTCCAACCCTCCCGCCGACCGATTGGATACTCTTCCCTCGCCGATCAGTTGACGTCCCATCAGCCGACCGGTTGACCCCGATATCCACCTCTTGGAGATTTCGCTTTTACGACCACAGATATCCGTTACGGCACGCGGAGACCCGGGTACCTTGGCGAACACCACATTGATCGCCAAATGTCCCGGGAGGCACCGATGTCCCAGCTCGTCCTGATGATGTCCGTGTCCCTCGACGGGTATTTCGAGGGCCCCGACGGCGATCTCGGCTGGCAGTTGGTCGACGACGAACTGCACGAGCACTTCAATCACAGGCTCGCGGCGATGAGCGGCTTCCTCGACGGGCGAGTCACCTACCAGTTGATGGCGGACTACTGGCCGACCGCCGACCAGGACCCGGCCGCCACTCCGCCGATGATCGAATTCTCCCGCATCTGGCGCGACATGCCGAAGACCGTCTTCTCCCGCACGCTCGCCCAGGCCGACTGGAACACCACGATCGCCCGCTCCGTCGAACCACAGGCGATCACCGCTCTCAAGGCCCGCTCCGCGTCCGACCTCGCGGTCGGCGGCGCCGTCCTCACCGCCGAGCTTCGCCGGCTGGACCTGATCGACGAATACAGCCTCTACGTCCACCCTGTGGTGCTGGGCCGCGGCCGACCGCTCTTCCCGCCGTCCGACACCCGAACCGACCTGGTCCTCGCCGAAACCCACACCTTCGAAAGCGGTGTCACCATGCTCCGATACCTGCGCCGCTGAACGCGGTGCCCCACGAGGGCAATCGCGGCGCTTTCACGCGCCGAGCAGCGCCGCTACCCGGCCGAGCCGCTCCCTGTCCCTGTCGCACCCGAACTCGGATGCTCCGAGGGCGCCGCGCTGGGAGGCGACGAGGCGGGCGCGGAGCCCGGCCCAGATCCCGGCGAGCCCTTTCCGGAGGATCCCGACGCTCCGGACGAGGGCGACCCGGCCGACGGACCGGTCGACGGACCCGAGGGCGACCTGCCGGACGGCGAGCCGCTTCCCGACCCGCCCGGGGAGGACGCCGAACCGGACGCGCTCGGCTTCGGGGAGCCGTCCGATCCGCCCGTCCCGCCCACCGGTCGGTCGAACTGACTTCCCGTCGCCTGGTCGACCAGCACGATCTGCGTCACCGGCGCGGCTGCCGGTGTCACCGTCACCACACCGTTCGGTTGAAAGGAGGTCCACGCCGTGCCGGTGTAAGTGTTCCCCGACCCGGTCGGTGCCAACAACGGGTTGCCACACGCGCAGCGGACCCGCGGCAAACCCTGGTTGTCGACCAGAACGGCCGTGCCGGACTGCAGAACGGCCTGGTAGGAGGTCGCCTGGCCGTCGTGGTAGCCGTGGTTGGTCACCCGGGTGTCCTGCCTCAGCACCACGGGAGTGAGGCCGTGCAGGTAGCTGTCGATCTGCGAGCTGTCGATGCCTTCGACGCCGGCCCAGGCCCGCGCCTTGTCGGGGTTGCCGGTCAAGTAGCCGGACAGCTTCGGCACGTCACAGCTGGCGACCTCCCTCGTACCGCCGTACAGGCCCGGTGTGCCACCGTCCACGGTGCCACCCGCCACGGGCGAACTGGCCGCCGAGGAGGCCCCGTTCCCACCGCTCGGCGACCCGCTCGACCCGCCCGTGCCCGGGCCTGCGGCGTAGGCGACGGATCCCGTGAACGGATCCTGGCCCGCAGCTGCGACGGGCTGGAGCGCCACGTTCTGCCCGGACCCACCACCTGAGGAGCCGCTACTGAGCACCACACCCAGCGCCACCCCGAGCCCGGCGACCACCACCGCGGTCGCCAGCACCGGACCCTTCCGCCACCACGGCCGGCCGGCACCCCCGCCGCCGTCCCCGCTACCGCCCTCCACCACGCGCCCACCACCGCTGGGCGGCGGCGCCCCACCACCGGACGCGTCCGGCGACCGGGCCCCGTCCGACTGGCGCTGCCCACCCGCCGACAGCGGACCGGACGGCGGCCCGACAGGTCCCGCACCGCCCGAGGACGGCGGCGGGCCCGCCTCGGCGCGGGCCCCGGATCCTGGCCCGTTCACGGCGTCCGGCCCGCTCACGGAGTCCGGCCCGTTCGCCGACCCGGATCCGGTCCCCGGCAGGGAATCGCCCGTCCCACGGCTCGCCGGCCCCTCACGCCCAGCGCTCCGTCCGACATCCGTCGAAGCCGACCAGCCGGACACCGACCCCCCTGCCACCTCCGGAGGAGGCCCAGCCGTCCCGCCCGCCAACTCCGTCGGGGTCTCCGCACCCGACGACCCGTCCGCCCCGCCCGGCGCCCCGTCACCCTGCGCGTTCTGTCCCGATCGCACGGTCCCGTCGGCGTCCTGCCCGCCCGTCCGTCGCCCCGTGTCCGCTCCCGAACCACCGACCACCTCCGTAGGAGGCCCAGATGTTCCGCTCGCCGACTCCGTCGGAGGTCCCGACGAACCAGCGGCTGAGGTCGAATCCGCGACTGACGCCACGTCACCGTCCGTACTCGAACGTGGTGGTGGCGTATCCGTCCGCTCCGAGGCCGGCCCTCTCACCGCCTCCGTCGGGGGACCGGACTGCTCTCCCACCACCTCGGTCGGCGGGCCGGCCGACTCGCCCGCCACCTCGGTGGGGCGGTGAGGCGGTGGAGGTTCGCTGTTGCTTTCGTTGTCCGGTTCTTCCGGTTGCCGAGGTGTCGGCTGCTCAGCCACGGGACTTCCTCCCGGTCGGACTCCCCCGAGACCACACTGCGCATCCACCATTGTCCGCCCGCATCGCCGAGCCCGCCGCCTCGTCTCCAGCCACTCCGACAACTCGCCGTGCGCGCTGGGCTGTCCGAAGCTGGAAAGGTTGGCCCGTCGCGGTCGGCCACCCGTACGGGGCTCTGCTCGAAGGGCCGGTGAGTCGTGTGACACCTGCTGGCACTCCCCCGCGCCCGGATTTCAGGGGCAGCTCGTCGCTGCCGTCCTGGGTCGCCGTTGTGGTGGACACGCTGGTGACCGGCCTCGGCGCGCTGGTGGCGATGACGGCGGTGGCCGCGCTCGGGCTGTGGCTCGCCCACGCCGATCGACTGCCCGGCAGCGGTTTCGGTTCGGCGCTGGCCGCCACGGTGCTGATGTCCATGGGGGTGCCGGTCCACCTCGAAGGCAGTGCGCTCCTCGGGGCGACCGCGCACGGCGGGCTGACGGCCGTTCCACTGTCCGTCACGCTTGCCGGGGCACTGGCTGCGGCGTTCCTGTTCCTGCGCCCCCTGCGCCGGCACCCGCCGGCGGGCGGCACCGCCCTGCTGTCACGCACACTCGCCCTGGCGGGGTGCTGGACGACGGTGGCGCTGCTGCTCGCCTGGACGGCGCGGCACAGTTTCACGGTGTCGACGGGCGACCCGCTGATCGACCAGATCGGCGGCGCGCTGGGCCTGGCCCCGGTCGTGGGATTCCGGGTGGATCCCGCCCCGGCGGTGGGTTGCGCGCTCCTGTGGCTGACCGCGGTCGTCGCGCTCGCACTGGCGGCGTCGCACCGCACGCCGCTCCCGGCCCGCTGGGTGCCCTGGCACCGCTCCCTGCGACCGACCGTGCGCGCGGTGCTTTCCCTGCTGCTGCTGTACGTCGGCCTGGGTCTGGTCGGCGGCCTTGCGGCGGCAGCGGCGGGCAACGAGCCGCGAGAGACGCTCGCAGTGGTGGTCCTGGGCCTGCCGAACCTGGCCTGGCTGGCTCTGGGGATCGGGATGGGCGGGTCCTGGCACGGGCACGTGGCCGGCAACCTGGGTCTGCCGCTCCCCCAGCCGTTGGCTGCGGTGCTGCACTCCGACCGAGACGTGTCACTCGAACTCGGATCGCTGGCGCAGCAGAGCGGCTGGGTGTGGCTGCTGCTGCCGGTCGCCGCACTGCTTGTGCTGGCCACGGGCGTGGCGGCCTCGGCACGGTCTCGTCCGCAGCTTCCGGCCTGGCGCACGGCACTCCAACTTGCCGTGCTCCTGGCCCTGGCGATGCTGGCGGTCGGCCTGCTGACGCGGGTGTCGGCGGTGTACGGGCTGTCGGTGCTGGGGTTGAGCGGCACGGGTTCGACCGAACTGGTTCCGGACCTGCTCACGCTCGTCCCGTCGGCTGCCGGCTGGGGTGCCCTCGCGGGCTTCGTCGGCGGGGTCCTCGCCCCGCGGCTGACCCGGCACCGAAGCGCCGCGGCACGGCGCGACTCCGCCCACCGGGCGGGGCCCGATGGGGAGGAACCGCGGCGCTGACCGGGAATCGTTGCACAGGAAGCTGCGGTGGGGCGTGCCGTCCCCGCCCGCCCGGTGGGGTTCCGGGCCGGGCGGGCGGGAACGGCAACGGCCGTCGGGTCGTCGCGTGCTCGGCTGTCGAGTGCGCGGCCTCCGCCGGTCACTCCCCTCTCGGCCGCTCAGCCGATGCGGTGCTGGGTCCAGAACGAGGTCAGGTCCACGGTCGTCGCGGCCTGTGCGGCGGCCTTGAACTCGGCGGTGGTGGAGATCCCGTACCAGTGCGCTGCCGCGTAGTCGTGCAGCAGCGTGGTCATCGCGGCGTCGCCGATGGTGCGGCGCAGGTCGTGCAGGGCGCACTTGCCGTAGTTGTAGATGACCGTCGAGTAGCGGGAGGAGTTGGCGTCCCAGTAGGCCATCGAGTTGGTGATCTTCTCGGCGGACGACGCCCAGGAGACGCTGCTCCAGCAGTTGGTGCCGGTCTTTCCGAGCGCGAGGTCGGTGGCGTAGTCGGTGAACGCCTCGTCCAGCCAGGGGCTGTTGTACTCGTCGTCTCCGACGATGCCGTACCACCACTGGTGGCCGATCTCGTGGGTGAGGGCGGTGGTGGAGACCAGGTCGAGCACGAAGCCGGGGTACTCCATGCCGCCGAACCAGTAGTTGTTGTCGATCACCGCGTCGAGTTCGCCGTAGGGGTAGGCGCCGAAGCGGGCGGCGTGCGAGTCGACGGCGGACTTGGCGGTGGTCAGCATGGACTGCGAGTCGGCGGAGCTGATGCCGCTGACGGAGTAGATGTTGACGGCGACGCCGCCCGGCGAGGTGCCGGAGATCTTGCTGAACGGGCCGGCCGCCCAGGCGAATTCGCGGACCTTCTTGGCGGTGGCGGTGGTGATGGTCCGTCCGCTGGTGCCGGGGGTGTCCACCGAGGTGCCGGTCGCGGGGACGAGCAGGCTGCTCGGGTGGTCGAGGGTCACCGTGTAGTCGGATGCCAGCGTGTAGAAGGACTCGCCGTTGTTGGTGTACGGGTCCAGGTGCCAGCCGGCCGCGTCACGGACGGCGAGCACGGGCAGGGCGTTGCCGATGTTGGCGAACGCGCCGTCGCGTCCGAACCGGTCCGCGCCGGAGGGGACGGCGATGGACAGGTCGAAGCCGACGCTTCCGCTCGCGCCCTGGGCGAGCGGCGCGGGCAGGGTGACCTTGAGCGCGGTGCAGCCGACGGTGAGCGCTCCGGCGGTGCCACCGGTCAGGTTGGTGACGGTGATCGGCGTCGTGGGGCAGCTGCCGTGGTAGTTGTCCCACAGCCGCAGGTACACCTCGGTCAGCGGGGTTGCCGAGGGGTTGGTGAAGCCGATGCTCTGGTGGCCGGTCCAGTTGGCACCGGTCGCGTCACTGGTCAGGTTGACGGTGTATCCGGTGGGCGCGGGGGTCCGGGTGGCGTCGGTGGTGGGCGGCGGCGTGGTGCCGTCCCCGGAGACGTCGAGCGCCACGTCGTCCAGCACGAAGCTGGTCTGCAGGCCGGAGTCCTCGACACCGCTGAACGAGATGCTGACGGTCTGTCCGGCGAACGCGGAGACGTCGAAGGTCTTCTTCACGTAGCCGGCCGCCGCGTCCAGGTTGGAGTACGTGGCGAGGGTGGTGGTGCCGATCTTCGCGGTGAGCTTGTCGTACGCCGTGGTCTTGCTGGTCTCGGCGGTGTCGACGTGCAGCCAGAAGCTGAGGCTTGCGGTGGTGCAGCCCGCGGGAAGGGTGACGGTCTGCGCCAGCGAGTCGGTGTGGGCCGACCCGTAGCCGTTCAGCCAGGCGAAGGACGTTCCGCCGTGGGCGGTCTGTCCGCCGCCGCTGGTGATCACGCCGCTGGACGAGGTCCAGGGCGTGGTGCCGGACTCGAATCCGCCGTTCGCCACCACCTGGGTCGCCGTGCAGCTCGCGGCCGCCACGCCCTTGGTCCCCTCGGCGGCCTGCGCGGTGGGGGCAGTCAGGGCTGCGGTGCCGGCGGCCACGAGCACGGTGGTGCCCAGCAGCGCGGCGGCACGGGTGGCGAGGACGCGGAGTCTGTCGCTCATCGGTGCTCCTCTCGGTTGCCAGGGTCTGTGGGGGCCCTGGCCGAGGGGCAGATTGCCAGCAAACTCCAAGAATTGATAGGAGCATGCCATAGATCGTTACGTCGCACCCTACGAATCATCAAGCACGGTGACCCACCGGCAACTTGGTCGAATCCACCCGAAGAGCCACCGGCACCGGCCCCGCACCGACCGGGACCTGTGGGACCACCGCGACTACTGAGGCCGCTGAGGCCGCTGAGACCAGTCGGGCCGGCCGGACCGGCCGGCGCTGCCCCTCAGCTTCCGTCAGCGCACGCCGCCGGGGTCGAACACCGGCCGTGCCCATGACGGCGGCAGCGGCGGCGCCTGGCCCGGTGCCCGGCGCAGCCGTCCGGGCAGGGCGCCGGAGGCCGCGCGGAGCGCCGCGACGAACGCCAGGCAGCTCCCGTACCTGGACTCCGGCCGTTTCGCCATCGCCCGCCGCAGGACGTCCGCGACGTCCTCGGAAAGATCCGCGCGCTGCTCCCGCACGTCCGGCGGCGGATCGTTGAGGTGCGCCCAGAGCAGCGCAAGGTCGTCGTCACGCCGGAACGGCGGGCCGCCGGTGAGCATCTCGTACACCACGCAGCCCAGGCTGTACACGTCGCAGCGGCCGTCCACGGGCTTGCCGGAGATCTGCTCGGGGGCCACGTAGTCCAGCGTGCCGACGAACTGGCCGACACTGGTCAGGCCGGTCAGGGAGAGCGACTTCTTGGTCAGTCCGAAGTCGGTGAGGTACGCGTGCTCGGGGTGGTCCGGGTCGGTGCCCTCGGCGATCAGCACGTTGCCGGGCTTGACGTCGCGGTGGACGAGTTCGTGGGCGTGCGCCGCGTCCAGGGCGCTGGCCACCTGGACGGCGATCCGCACGACCTGGCGTACCGTCAGCGGGCCCTGCCGGTCGAGCAGGCTGCGCAGGTCCCGGCCGCGGACGTACCGCATGGCGATGTACAGCACCCCCTCGACCTCGCCCGCCTCGTACACCGGGACGATGTTCGGGTGGTCGAGGGACGCCGCGACCCGCGACTCCCGGACGAAGCGCTGCCGGAACGTCTCGTTGCGGGCGAGTTCGGGTGCCAGCAGCTTCACCGCCACCGTGCGGCCGAGCCGGAGGTCCTCCGCCCGGTACACGATGGCCATGCCGCCCCGGCCGATCACGTGCTCCAGCCGGTACCCGGCCAGCGTCCGTCCACCGAGTTCACCCTGCTCGGCAGCGGCCAGCGATTCTTCCCCTGGCACCGTCAGCTCCGCCCACGCTCAGCGGCGTCCCGAACCGCGCCGTCCCGAACCGCGCCGTCCCGAGCGTCGGCGCCCAGAGCCTCGGCGCCCCGAGCCTCGGCACCCCACCCAACCCGCTCCCCTTCGCCCCGCTCACCGGTCCCGCCTGCTTCCGAGCGCCCCTCGCCCCCGCGGGCGCCCCCACCGGCGGACCCGCCCGACCCGCCGGCACCACCGGAGTCGCGCTGGTCCCCGTCCGCCACCGCGTAGCTCTGCGCCTGCGCTGCGTCGCAGTAGTACCAGCGGCCCCGGTCGAGGTCGAGCAGCCAGGCGGAGGCTCCGTCGATGACCGCGCCGAGGCGCAGGTCGCGGGTGCCGTCGCGGAAGGCCTGCAGGTCGATCCGCCCGGCCGCGTAGTCGTCGAGCAGCCGGTGGTAGCTGCCGAGGCCGCGTTCCAGTGCGGCGAGCAGCGGGCGCGGGTCGTCGCCGGTGGTGAGCGGCAGCCCGGCGGTCGGCGGCCGTTGCGGGAGGGCGACCAACAGGCGGCCGTCGACCCAGGCGGTCCAGCCGTTGGAGCAGACGATCCGGGCCCAGTTGCCGTTGGCCTCGGCGAGGACGACCGGCAGCAGCGGGTCGAGCGGGATGCCGACGGCGGCCGGGTCGGGGTGGGTCCAGGTGGGCATGCCGTCGCCGGGGACGACGTGGGTGGGCCGGAATCCGCCGGGGGTGCCCATGAGCTACCGCCGCATGACGGCCGGTTCGTGACGGCGCAGCAGCCGGGCGACGATCAGGCCGTACAGCACGGCGAGGGCGACCAGCATCCCCATGTCGAGCAGCCAGGTGCCGGGCCGGTGGGCGAACAGCGGGTCGTCGGTGAGGCTGCCGGGAACGATGGCGTGCAGGTCGATGGTGGCGGCCATCGCGCCGAGCGCCCAGCGCGACGGGACCAGCCAGGAGAGCTGGTTGAGCACCGGGATGTGGTCGAGTTGCAGCAGTGCCCCGCAGAACACGACCTGGATGATGGCGACCAGCACCAGCAGCGGCATGGTCACCTCTTCCTTCTTCACCAGGGCGGAGATCAGCAGGCCGAGCATCATCGCGGTGAGCGAGAGCAGTGCGACGGCGAGGGTGATCTCCACCAGCGGCGGCAGGAAGACTCCGCTGCCGCCCTGTGGTCGGAGCCGGACGCCGACCAGCGCGACCATGGTGAGCACCACCGCCTGAACGACCGTCACCGTGCCCAGCACGATGATCTTCGAGCACAGGTAGGCCGATCTGGACAGGCCGACGGCGCGTTCGCGTTGATAGATCGTCCGTTCCTTGACCAGTTCGCGCACCGCGTTGGCGGCTCCGGTGAGCACGCCGCCGACGCACAGGATGAGCAGTGCGTTGAGGGCGGTGTTCTGGTCGAGTCGGCTGCCGGCCAGGGCGTGCGCCATGGCGCCCATCACGAACGGCAGGGCGATCATCACGGCGAGGAAGGTGCGGTCGGCGGCGAGGGCGCTGGCGTAGCGGCGGCAGAGCGTGCCGACCTGTTTGCGCCAGCGTCGCGGTTTCGGCTTGGTGGTGGGGGTTTCGGCGGCGGCCGGCAGTCGGGGTTCGGCGGGTGGGGTGCCGGCGGCTTGCGGGGCGCCGGCCGGCGGCCGCTGCCCGGCGGCGCGGGCGACGTACTTGCGGTAGGGCACGGACTCGCGGAACTGGCCGGCCCAGTCGCGGTCGGTCTGGTTCTCGAACGCCTCGAAGGCTTCCGGCCAGTGCGCGTACCCGAAGTGGTCGAGGGTTTCGCCGGGCGGCCCGTACCAGGCGATCCGGCCGCCGGGGGCGAGCAGCAGCAGCCGGTCGCAGAGGTCGAGGCTGAGCACGCTGTGGGTGACCACGATGACGGTCCGGCCGTCGTCGGCGAGGCCGCGCAGCATCTGCATGACGGAGCGGTCCATGCCGGGGTCGAGTCCGCTGGTGGGTTCGTCGAGGAACAGCAGGGACGGTTTGGTGAGCAGTTCGAGGGCGACGCTGACGCGTTTGCGCTGGCCGCCGGAGAGGCTGGAGATGACCTGGTCGCTGCGCGGTGCGAGGCCGAGTTCGTCGATCACCTCGGTGACCCGGGCGGCGCGTTCGCCGGGCGCGGTGTCGTCGGGGAAGCGCAGTTCGGCGGCGTAGGAGAGGGCTTTCCGGACGGTCAGCTGGGTGTGCAGGATGTCGTCCTGCGGGACGAGTCCGATGCGCTGGCGCAGTTCGGCGTAGTCGCGGTACAGGTCGCGTCCGTCGTAGCTGACGGTTCCGCGGTCGGCGGGGCGCAGGCCGGTGAGCGCGTTGAGCAGGGTGGATTTGCCGGCGCCGCTGGGTCCGGCGACGGCGAGCAGGCTCTTCTGGCCGACCGGGAAGGTGACGTGGTCGAGCAGGGTGCGGTCGCCGTCGACCTGTACGGTCAGGTCGGAGACGTCGAGGTCGATGTCGCCGGTGTCGACGAATTCCTGGAGTTCGTCGCCGACCAGGCAGAACACCGAGTGTCCGATGCCGACGAGGTCGCCGGGCCCGACGGGCGCCTGCAGGACGGGCTGGCCGTTGAGGTAGGTGCCGTTGTGGCTGTCGAGGTCGGCGATCTCGTAGCGGCCGTCGGCCCGGGCCCGCAGTTCGGCGTGGTGGCGGGAGACGGACAGGTCGCCGAGGACGAGGTCGTTGTCGGTGGCGCGTCCGATCCGGAAGACCTTGGTCGGCAGCGGCCGGACGCTGGAGGGCGGTCGGAGCGAGCCGGTGATCGCGGTCAGGGCGGACGGTCGGGCCGCCGCGGGTCCGCCGGGCAGCGGGTGGACGGCGGTCGGCCGGGGGATCTCGCGGAAGGTGCAGCGCGGTCCGTCGGCGGGGCTGCCGAGGCACAGTACGGTGCCGGGTTCGACCTCCAGGTGGACGATCCGGTGTCCGTCGGCCCAGGTGCCGTTGGTGGAGCCGGTGTCGTCGAGGATCCAGTGGCCGTCGCCGGCGTGCAGCCGGGCGTGGTGCCAGGAGACCCGGGGGTCGGTGAGCACGATGTCGCTGGTGGGATCGCGGCCCAGGGCATAGGTGCGGCTCGGGGTGATGACCGTCGAGTCGCCGCCGGTTTCGAGGACCAGTTTCGGCGCGGTGAGCGCTGCTTCTCGCTCTCCCATACGTCGATGCTATTCCTGGCGGTGGGCACCCGCCCGGGGGGCGGTTTTCGGCCTTCCGGGTGACAGTGGAAGACGGTCGCCACGGGTTGGGTACCTGTGGGGTCGGGAGCGAGTGGCCGGTAGGGCGGCGGATGGGAGCGGGTTTGTGAACACCTGGGCAACCTGGACCACGCAGGGCATTCTGTCCGGCCACGGCGGTGTGAAGACCGTGGAGATCGGTGTCATCACCGGCGACCTGACGGTGCACACCATGTGGATCGACGGCGAGGCGCGGTTGACGGTGCAGTACAGCGGTGCGCTCGACTGGTTCACGGTGGAGGGCAGCCCGGTGGCCGCGGCGGACGAGGCGGCGGCGCGCGAGGTGCACCAGCGGATGGTGGAGGCCGTGAAGGAGGGCGGCGGCGCGGCGGCGCCGCAGGCCTGAACGTGCGGTACCCGGGCCGGGGCGCAGGCAGCTGCGCGCCCCGGGTTTCGGCGTGCCCGGGCGGTCACGGGCAGCGGTAGTCGAACGTCGTCTCGGCGCGGCGTCCGCCGCCGGGGTTCAGCACTTCGAGGCGCGCGGTGGCCGAAACCTCACCGTGGCCCTGGAACGTCCAGTGCAGCGCGACGTCGGTGTGCCGGTGCCCGGCGCGGACGTGCTGGGTGATCGGCCCGGAGTCGGTGCCGTCGCTGCGGATCCAGCGGTAGGTGAGGTCGCCGGCGCCGCCGTCGGTCTCCAGCGTTCCGGTGATCACGGCGGTGCCGTCGCAGCCCGGGCCGGCCGGGTCGCTGCTCGCCGTCACGCCGACCACCGCGACGGGGCGGCCGTAACGGTCCCACAGCAAGTAGCCGAGCAGCAGCAGCGTGATCACCAGCGGCACCAGCAGCCACCGGTCCCACCGGCGCCCCGGCTTCGGCCGCTCCGGCGGCCCCGGGACGTCCTCGCCGCGCCACACGGCGGCCGTCCGCGGCGGCACCCCGGGGCCGAAGCGCCGCAGCCCGTCCGGCGGCGGCGGTGCCGCGCTCACGGTCGTACCGGCGTCCAGCGGCTGCGTCCGCGCGGAGTCGACCGGGACGGTCTCCTCGGCGGCGACCGCGTCGAGCCGGACGGTCTCCTCGGTCCGCTGCGCGGCGGGCCGGACGGTCTGCTGCGCGGGTGCGGTGCCGGACGGCATCGCTGCGCGCAGCTGCACGGTTCGCCCGTCGCCGCCGGGCCCGTCGGCACGGTGTTCGGCGGGGCGCAGGGGAACGGTGGTGTCGGCGACCGGGGTTGACGGGCCGTCGGTCGCTGGGGTGCGGCGGCGGACCGGGCCGAGGACCAGTCCGGTTTCGGGCGGGAGGTCGGTCATCGTGCTGCTCCTCTCACCGGGGCGGGCAGATCAGGAGGTACGGCCCGGTGGTGGCCGAATTGCCGGCGGCGGGGCTGGTGGTGACGGTGACGGTCCCGCTCCGGTGGCCGCAGGGGAAGGTGAAGGAGCTCGTCACGGTGGTGGTTCCGGCCGGGACGGGGCCGGCCGCGGTGGTGCCGACGACCTCGCCGGTGTCGCCGTCGCGCCAGGCGAAGGTCACGGTCGCGGTGCCGGGCCCGGCCGTCCGGACCGTCACCGGGACGTAGGCGCTGAGCGTGGTGGCGAAGGGTTTGACGCCGATCCTGCCGAGGGCCACCGCGATCGGTGCCGCGCTGCTCGGTGTGGGTGTGGGGGTGGGCGCAGTGGGGGCGGCGCTGGTGGCGGGGCCGGCGGGGTCGGCCGTGGCGGAGGGTTTCGGAGAGGTGGCCGGCTTGGCCGTACTGCTCGACGGCGACGGCCCGGCCGTGGCGCTCGCCGTCGCGCCGGGCGAGGCAGCGGGCGCGGCAGTCGACGGGGCCGACGTGCTCGGGTCGGCGCCGGTCGGCGGCTCGGCGGCCGGACCGACGGTGGTGACCGCCGCGGGTGCTGTCACGGCCCCGGGCCCGTCGCCGGGGTCGGCGGCGGCGACAGCGGTGAGCGCCCCGGCGGCGAGCACCAGTGCTCCTGCGGCGGCGATCAGCTGCCCGCGGGCCCGGCGGCCCGGGTGGCGGGCGGGCGGTCCGGCGGGCAGGACGGTGGTGGCGTACGTGGTGCCGCCGATGGCCGGGTCGCCGGCCGAGGGGAGCAGCAGTGGCAGCAGGGCGACCAGGGCGGCCAGCCGCCGCCGGCCCCTCTCCTCCCAGTCGGCGCCGTAGGCCGCGCCGGCGGCCGCCTCCAGCTCTCCGATCAGGGCTTCGGCGCCGACGGGCCGCTGGTCGGGGGACTTGGCGAGGCCGGCGCGGATCAGGGGGCGAAGTGCTTCGGGTGCCTGGGTGGCGGGGATCTCGGCCTCGGTGTGCTGGACGGCGAGTTCCATCAGCGTGGTACCGGCGTAGGGCTTGGCGCCGGTGAGGCATTCGAAGAAGGTGGCGGTGGCGGCGTACACGTCGGTGGCCGGGGAGGCGGGTTTCCCGGCCCACTGTTCGGGTGCCATGTAGGCGGGCGTCCCGGCGACGGCGCCGGCGGTTCCGGTGCGGACGGCGATGCCGAAGTCGACGAGTTTCGAGGTGCCGTCCCGGGTGACCAGCACGTTTCCGGGCTTGTAGTCGCGGTGGACGACACCGGCCCGGTGGGCGGCGGCGAGTCCGAGCAGCGAGCCCTTGAGGACGGCCAGGGCGGCTTCGGGGCCGGTGCCGCCCTCGGCCTTCAGCAGCTCGCGCAGCGAGACGCCGTCGACGAGTTCCATCACGATGGCGGCGCCGTGCGGGCTCTCCACGTACTCGTGGAGGCGGGTGACGTGCGGGCTGTCGAGGGCGGCGAGGAGTTCCGCCTCGACCCGGAACGCGGCCTGGTCGGGGTGGTGGCCGAGCAGGTACTTGATGGCGACGGGGGTGCCAGTGGGCAGGTGGTGGGCGAGCACGACCCGGCCGGAGGCACCGGTGCCGAGTTCGCGCCGGTGGGCGTAGTCGGGGAGTTCCCAGCGGGCGGTCTGCGGCGGCCGGTCCGCCGGTCTGCTGCCCGGGTGCTGCTCGTTCGTCACCGCGTCCACCCCCGGGTTCCCGCGCGCTGCGGGCCGGCCCGTCCGTCTCTGGCGGTCCGCGCGGGTGCGCGGCCATGGTGGGTGACGCGCGTCCGGCCCGGTGGGTTCCGGGCCGGACGCGGTGGGAGGTCACGATTCGGCTGTTTCGCACACTGATCTGTTCAGCACGCCGATGGTCGGTGCTTCACGCTCCGGTCGTCGGCGTCGGGATGTCCGGCGCGCGACCCGTCACGGCGTGTCGCGGCGGCGGGCGGATTCGACGGCCTCGGCGGCGGTCGAGCCGCGGTGGATCAGTTGCTGGCCGAGGGCTGCCAGGGCCCGTCCGACGGCGAGTTCGTCGCCGATGGCCGGGTCGGCGGGGTCCTGGGCGCTGCGGTGGGCTTCGGCGTCGACCTCGATCAGGTTGACGCCGGTGTCGAGGACGGCGTGCGCCTCGGTGAGGTCGCCGACCTCCACCAGCCGCAGGCGCACGTTCCATTCGCTGACGTGCGGCTCGGGGACCGCTGCGCGGCCGCTCACCGCGGTTCCTCCTGCTGGGGCGGTTCGGCGATCGGGTCGCCCTCCGCCTGCGACTCCTCCCAGGCGTGCATGGTCTGGTAGGAGGTGATGCCTTCCTCGGGGTCGGCGGCCCGGACGTCGTCCTCGTCGCGCTGTGCCTTGTCGTTGAGCCTGTCGTTCATCTCGGACATCCTGGGCTCCTCGCTGTCGGACCCCCGCTGCTCCTTCCAGCGTGCTCCCGTCCGCGGTCTCAGTCGAGTTCGGCCAGCAGGGCGGGGTTGACGACGGCGAGGACGGTCCGCAGGTCGGCCTCGGCGACGGCCGGCCACAGCACGGCGCGGGCGTTCCGGTAGCGCTCGGCGAGCCGGGCGCGGTCCGCCTCGGGCAGGTGGGCGGCGCGGTCGGCGCGGGAGTTGTGGGCGTTGTCGGCGATCTTGACGAGGGTGGCGGCGTGGTCGGTGACGATGTCGAGCAGCATCGTCCGGTAGTCCGTCCCGGGTTCGCGGGTGACGCGGCGGACGGTGGCGACCACGGCGGCGGGCACTCCGGCGGCCAGCAGGTCGTCGGGGCCGGTGGGGGTGTCCTCCAGGACGTCGTGCAGCAGGGCGGCCATCTGCAGGCCGGTGCCGAACGCGGCGACTCCGGCCGCCACGGCGCGGACGTGCGCGATGTAGGGGACGCCGATCCGGTCGTACTGTCCGGCGTGGGCACGGGCGGCGAGGGCGTCCACTTCGGCGAGAGTCGGCGACGGCACGACGGGGTCCCCCTCGGATGAGCGACGATCAGGTGTCGGAAAATATAGTCCGGTTGACGGAGAGGGAGTGAGCGTCCGGTGCGGGTGACCCCGATCTCCCCGGAACGCCTGGTGAGCCTGCTGGCGGAGCGGATCCACCGGTTGCCGGGCGATGCGGACCGCCGTCTGCGGGTCGCGGTCGACGGCGCGGCGGCCGCCCGGCCGGGCGAGCTCGCGGATGCGCTGGTGGAGCCGCTGCGGCTGCTCGGCCGGCCGGTGCAGCGGGTGTCGGCGGGCGACTTCCTGCGCCCGGCCTCGGTGCGCTTCGAGTACGGCAAGCAGGACCCGGACGCCTTCCACGACCTGTGGCTGGACCAGGGCGCGCTGCTGCGCGAGGTCCTCGACCCGCTGGAGCCGGGCGCGGACGGCCGGATCCTGCCGACGTTCTGGGATCCCGCCACCGACCGCGCCACCCGGGCCCGCTACCTGGAGCTGCCGCCGCGCGGGGTGCTGCTGCTGGACGGCCCGTTCCTGCTCGGCCGCTGGCTGCCGTTCGAACTCACCGTCCACCTCACCCTGTCCCCGGCGGCGCTCGCCCGCCGCACCCCGGCCGACCAGCACTGGACGCTGCCCGCCCACGAGCGCTACCGCACCGAGACCGACCCGGCGGCGCTCGCCGACCTGACCGTGCGGGTGGACGACCCGCGCCACCCGGCGCTGGTCGAGCCGAACTGACGGGCCGTCGGCGCGCCTGCGCGGTCAGCCGGTCGGCACCGGGCCCCGCTGGCAGCGCGGGCACCAGTACGCGGTGCGGTCCTGCGCGTGGGTGCCGGTGCGGATCGGCGTCCCGCAGCGCACGCAGTTCCGGCGGGCCCGGCCGTACACCCAGTGCTGGCAGCCGGGCCGGGTGTCGCCGGTGGTGACGTGGCCGGGCCGCAGCTTGTTGGCGTCCAGCAGTTGGTGCGCCCGGTGCAGCAGCCGGTCCAGGTCGGGCAGTTCGGCGACCGGCAGCCAGGGCGTCACCCCGGCCAGGAAGCTCAGTTCGTTTGCGTACACGTTGCCGATGCCGGCCAGGTTCCGCTGGTCCAGCAGGGCCGCGCCGACCGGGCGCTGCGGGGCGGCGAGCAGCCGGCGGCGGACCTCGGCGACGTCCCAGTCCGGGCCGAGCAGGTCGGGGCCGAGGTGGCCGACCACCCGGTCCTCCTCGGCGGTGCGCAGCAGCTGCACCACCGGCAGCCGGTAGCCGACGGCGGTGCCCTGCTCGGTGCCGAGGATCGCCCGGATCTGGAACGCGGGCCCGCTGCGCCAGCGCTCGCCGGGCCGGAACACCTGCCAGCGGCCGTCCATCCGCAGGTGGGTGTGGAGCGTCACGCCGCCCTCGAACCTGGTCAGCAAGTGTTTGCCGCGCGGCACCGTCTCCAGCACCCGGCGGCCGGTGAGGTCGGCCGTGGCGTGGGCGGGAACGCGCAGGTCGGCCACCGTCAACACCGCGCCGGCGAGCGCGTGGTTGAGCTGGTTGGCGACGCGGTAGATGCTGTCTCCTTCGGGCACTCCCCCATCATGCCGCCCGCCGCGGACACCGCGCCCCGGCCCCGCCCCGCCACCTCTGCTGACAGGCAATTCCCTGGTCGGGCGGTGTTCCGCTGTTCTAGGTTGGCGCAATGACGATCACTCACGAGGTGGCCGGCGACGGCCCCGCGGTTCTCCTGCTGCACTCCTCCGTCTGCGACCGGCGGATGTGGGACGGCCAGTGGGACGCGCTGCGCGAGGCCGGATACCGGGTGGTGCGGTGCGACTTCCGCGGTTTCGGGGAGACCCCCTGCGCGGACGCGCCGTACAGCAATCTGACGGACCTGGAAGAGCTGCTCGACGAGCTCGGCATCGACCGGGTCTCGCTCATCGGCGCCTCCTTCGGCGGCAACATGGCCACCCAGTTCGCGGCGCTGCACCCCGAGCGGGTCCACTCGCTGACGCTGCTCTGCCCGGGCAGCTCCGTCCACGAGCCGAGCGCCGAACTGGTGGCCTGGGGCGAGCGCGAGATCGAGCTGGTCGAGGCCGGCCGGCTGGACGAGGCGGTCGAGCTGAACGTCGACACCTGGCTCGGCCCGGACGCGGACGAGGCCGCCAGGGCGAAGCTGCGCGTGATGCAGCGCAACGCGTACGAGGTGCAGCTCGCGCCCGAGGAAGAGGTGCACCCGACGCAGACCGAGGTGGACCTGCGCAACGCCGTCGCCCCGGCGCTGGTGTTCGGCGGCCGCCACGACGTGGACGACTTCCGCCGGATCGCCGCCGACGTGGCCGCCCTGCTGCCCAACGGCGAGCACCGCGAACTCCCCTGGGCCGGCCACCTGCCGGCGCTGGAGCGCCCCGCCGAGGTCGCCGAGCTGCTGATCGCCCACCTCGCCGAGGTGTGGAAGGCCTGACGGGACGTCAGCGACGCTCCTGCTTCCATCCCTCTCCCGGGTGAACATCGGCTGCCTGTTCGGGCCCCGGGGCCCACCCGGCATCGCCCGGCCTCGCCCGGGAGAGGTGACCTCCCCTCATTTCCGCCCTGCGACGGGCCTTGCCGGGCGGAGCAGAATCGGTTCCTCGCCCGGCGCCCCGCCGGGCCGACCAGGTCGAACAAGGCGTGCGCGCGGTTCGAAAAACTGGATGCGGCCGTCCGATCGGGCTGCTTTGATTCCGCGTGATCAACCTCCCCGAGAGGACGCGCCACACCTTGGACGGCACGATGCGCAACTCCCTGCACGACACCGACTCCAGCTCCACCGCGGCGGCGGAGGCAGCCGGGCCGTCGGCCGTCCTGGCCCGGCTCGAGGAGTTCTACGACGCCGTTCCCCGGTTCTCCGCGACCGCCGAGGAGCACGGCCCGTTCACCCTGTTCGTCCGCACGGGGCCGGGCTGGCACTACTACGGGCGCCCGACGCTCGGCGGCGACGGGCAGTTCACCGCCGCCGACGTGGACCGGGTCCGGGCCCGCCAGCGCGAGCTGGGCGCCCCGGAGTCCTTCGAGTGGGTGCACGAGACCACGCCGGGCCTGCGCGCCGCGATCGAGGCCTCCGGCCTGGAGGTGCACGAGCACCCGCTGCTGGTCCTGGAGCTCGACGCTGCGTCAACCGCCGCCCCGGCGGCCGACGGCGGCCCGGAGGTCCGGGTGCTGACGACCGACGACCCGCTGCTGCCGAGCGCCGTCGCCGTGCCGCACCTCGCCTTCGCCGAGCCCGGCACCCGGATCGGCGCGGCCGGCCCGGAGCAGCTGGCCGAGGCCACCCGGACGGCGCTGGCCGACGGCCTGGTCACCCGGATGATCGGCCGGATGGAGGCCGGCCGCACGGTCGTCGCCGCGACCGTCGGGCCGAACGGCCTGGCCGGCGCCTCCGGCTGCCACCAGCCGGTCGGCGAGGTCAGCGAGATCGTCGCCGTGGCGACGCTCCCGTCCCTGCGGCGGCAGGGCCTGGCGCGCCGGGTCACCGCACACCTGGTCGAGCACGCCCAGGCCACCGGCATACGCACGGTCTTCCTGTCCGCCAGCGACGACGCCGTGGCGCGGATCTACGAGAGCATCGGCTTCCGCCGCACCGCCACCGCCCTGATCGCCGAGCCCGCCGCGAAGACCGCCGTGTCCTGACGCCACATCAGCGCCGCCCCACCTGCCGCACCGCGTCCCGCACCGCGTCCTGCACCGGCGGTCCGACCCAGGCCCGGTCGGGGCTCACCGGGCCCCCGGGATTTCACCGGGCTCGCGTCGGCCGTCACCGGCATCAGCTGTCCGGGCCCGGCAACGCCTGGTCGTCGCTGAGGAGTTCGGCCAGCAGGTCGCCCTGCTCCGCGAACCGTTCGAGCACCTGCTCGGGGCTGAAGGTCAGCTCCGCCGGGTCGGTGCACTGCTCGACCTCGCTCCAGCTCACCGGGGCCGACACCCCCGGGACGCTGGTGGCGCGCAGCGTGTAGGGCGCGGCGGTGGTCTTCGCCGTGGCGTTCTGCGACCAGTCGACGAACACCTTTCCCCGGCGCAGCGCCTTGGTCATCCGGGACACGACCAGGGCGGGGTACTCGCGGGCGAGGCGTTCGGCGAGGGCGCGGGCGTAGTCGCTGACCTGCCCGGCGGGGGCGGGGCGCAGCGCGGCGTACAGGTGCAGTCCTTTGCTGCCGGAGGTCTTGGGCCGGCAGACCAGGCCGTCGGCGGCGAGGGCGTCGCGGATCAGCAGGGCGACCAGGCAGCAGTGGGTGAGGTCGGCGCCCGGTCCGGGGTCGAGGTCGACGACGAGGCGGTCGTGGGCGTCGGGTCCGCTCTCGGCGGTCCACTGCGGGACGTGCAGTTCCAGGGCGTAGCCGTTGGCGACGGTCATCAGCGTGGGCAGGTCGTCCACGGCGACGCGCTGCTTGGGGCCTTCGTGGCTGGGCGCGGTCACGGTGCGGACCCAGGCGGGCAGGCCGGGCGGCGGGTTCTTGGCGAAGAACCCCTCCTCGCCGATGCCGGCGGGGAAGCGCAGGAAGCTGGCGGCGCGGCCGCGAAGGTGCGGCAGCATCGCGGGGGCGATCTGCGCGTAGTAGTAGAGGGCCTCGCCCTTGGTCCACCCGGTGGCGGGCCACAGGATCTTGTCGAGGTGGGAGAGAACCAGGCGGCGGCCCTCGACTTCCGTGACCTGTCGCTCGGGCATACCGTGGGAAATCCCCGCGAAAGGGCCATGCCATGCCACAGGTCACCTGGAAAGGCGTCATCACGTTCGGGCTGGTCAGCGTGCCGGTCCAGCTGTACGCCGCCACGGAGGAGCACAGCGGCCCTTCGCTGCACCAGGTGCACGAGAAGGACGGTTCGCGCATCCGGTTGAAGCGGTTCTGCGAGGCGGAGGGGAAGGAGGTTCCGTACAGCGAGATCGCCAAGGGCTACGAGTCCCCGGACGGTCGGCAGGTGGTGCTCGGCGACGAGGACCTGGCGGAGCTCCCGCTGCCGAGCAAGAAGGTGGTGGACGTGCTGGCGTTCGTCCCCGCCGAGTCGATCGATCCGCTGATGTACTCCAAGGCCTACTACGTGGCCACGGCCGACAAGGCCCCGGCGAAGCCGTACGTGCTGCTGCGGGACGCGCTGCGCGAGTCGGGGCAGATCGCGGTGACCAAGGTGACCATGCGGACCAGGGAGTCGCTGGCGGTGCTGCGGGTGCACGAGGACACCCTGGTGCTGCAGACCTGCCTGTGGCCGGACGAGGTCCGCTCGGCGCAGGGGATGGCGCCGGACGAGAAGGTGACGGTCCGTCCGCAGGAGCTGAAGATGGCGCGTTCGCTGATGGACACGCTGTCGGAGGACTTCGACCTGTCCGCGCTGCACGACGAGTACCAGGCGGCGCTGCAGGAGCTGATCGAGGCCAAGCTGGCGGGGGTGGAGGCCCCGCACCTGGAGGAGCGGGCCGAGGGCGGCGAGGCCGAGGTCATCGACCTGATGGCGGTGCTGCGCAGCAGTGTGAAGGCTGCGAAGGGCGAGCACGGCAGGGGGGCGAAGGCCTCCCGGGCGACCGGCGATTCGTCGGACGGCGGGGAGGCGGAGGCCGGGGCGGCCGAGGAGGAGTCGGCGTCCGGGAGCACAGTGAAGCGGCCCCGGAGGGCGGCGTCCGGCCGGAGCGGTGCGGCGGCGAAGAAGACGGCGAAGGCTCCGGCGAAGAAGACCGCCGCGAAGAAGGCCGCGCCGCGCAAGGCGTCCTGACGTGCCCTCACCCAGCGGCGGCGCACGGCCCCAGCTGAACGGGGCCGGGCGGCAGCGAGTGAGGGACTCGGTGGCGTCAGGAGAAGAGCGCCGAGCGGAGCTTGAGGCGGTCGGAGGCGCGGCCGCCGGGGCGCAAGGTGTAGTAGTCGCCGTCGCAGTCGGGGCCGGTGAACACGGTGACGGTGGAGTCGGTGACGTTCTGCGGGCCGAAGGCGGGTTCGGTGCTCGCGGGGTCGGCGACCTCGGGCAGGGTGACGCAGACGCGGCTGTCCGGGTCGACCAGCACGCCGGCGGCGCGGTTTCCGAAGTCGTCGTAGTAGGTGTACCGGAACTCGCCGACGGCCGCGGCGGCGGGGCTCGGCGTGACGAACAGCAGGGCGAGCGTGGCGGCGGTGGCGGCAGCGGCGTGGCGCAGGTGCATCGGGGTGGTACGGCCTTTCCGGTCGCGCGTGGGAGTGCACGGGCGTGCGTGGGCGTGCATGGTCCGGGGCCGGCGGGTCCGGTCCGGCGCGCACCACGGTAGTGGCGGGGCCCGGTGGCGAATCGGTTCTGCCCGCGTACGCCGCGCGCCGTCGCACCGGCCGCGCGAGCGCTGGTCGGGGGTACGCGGCCGGGGCCGGTGGGATCGGCGCGGCGCGCGGGTCGCGTGAGCCCCGAACGGGGCGAAACGCCAGTGGCAGCAAGGCCGTTCGGCCGGGCGTTCGCATGTTAGAACCGGCGTGCAGCGGGCAGATGTGTCCTACCTGGGACGTAGGGGCGCGCCGGCCGGGAAGGCCGGAGCGCGCCTGCCTGGCGGCGCGGAGGTGGTTGATGGACGGACCGGCACTCTCCCCGCGTGAGCTCGTGATCCTTCAGCAGATCGAGGCCGAGCTGGGGAGCGATCTGGAGCTGGAGCGCGAGCTGCGCACGATGCGACCAGCGAGGCTGGCGCGGCTTCGACGGTCGCTGGTGGCCCGCCCACGGTCGGTGGTCGTGGTGATCGCGTGCTGTCTGGCACTGTCGTTCGGACTGTTGGGCCTGGCGGTGGCGCTGCGCTCGCCGGTGCTGCTGGTCGCCGTGGTGGCGGCCTGGGGCACCGCGCTGGCCGCCCTGATGATATTGGCGCGCCTCGCTCGTCGCGGGCGCGACCGGTAGCGGACCCGTCCGCTCCGGCGCCTCCGCCCGCCGTACCGTCGATCGGCCGACGCCCCGTCAGAGAGCGGGGGCGTCGGCCGACCGGTGTCACGGCTCTCCGGCACGGCGAGCGGTCAGACGCCGGGCAGGCCGGTCTCCAGGCCGTCGAGCGTGTGCGAGCACAGGCAGTCGCGGGTGGCGGGCAGCGACTCGAGGGCCTTGAACAGGACGGTGCGCAGGCGGTCGACGTTGCGGGCGAAGACCTCCAGCACCTCGGCGTGGGTGACGCCCTCGCCGGTCTCCACGCCCGCGTCGAGGTCCGTGACCAGTGCCAACGAGGTGTAGCAGAGACCGAGTTCACGGGCCAGGACGGCCTCGGGGTGTCCGGTCATGCCGACCACGGACCAGCCGTTGGCGGTGAACCAGCGGGATTCGGCGCGGGTGGAGAAGCGCGGGCCCTCGATCACCACCAGGGTGCCGCCGTCGACGGGTTCCCAGGCGAGCGAACGGGCGGCGGCGAGGGCGGCGCTCCGGCCGTCCGGGCAGTAGGGGTCGGCCATGGAGACGTGCACGACCTCCGGCACCGAGCCGTCGGGGAGGGTCAGCCCGTCGTAATAGGTCTGCACCCGGCCGGAGGTGCGGTCCACGAACTGGTCGGGCACCAGCAGCGTGCCCGGCCCGTACTCGGGGCGCAGGCCACCGACGGCGCACGGGCCGAGGACCTGGCGCACCCCCAGTGAGTGCAGCGCCCACAGGTTGGCGCGGTAGTTGATGCGGTGCGGCGGCAGCCGGTGGCCGCGGCCGTGGCGGGGCAGGAAGGCGACCCGCCGGCCGGCCACCTCCCCGACGAACAGCGAGTCGCTGGGCGGCCCGTAGGGCGTGTCGACGTGGACCTCGGTGACGTCGTCGAGCAGCGCGTACAGTCCGGATCCGCCGATGACGCCGAGTTCGGCGGTCGCGGTGCCGTCGGTGCGGAGCGGGTGGACGTCGGCCATGGCTCTCCTCGGCTCTGCCGGTCGGACGCGGCCCCGGGCCGGCTCGGTGGCCGGCGGGTCCGCGGCTGGGGTGCCGTCCGGCGGGCGGGGCGGCCCGCCGTGGGCAGACCCCACCCTACGAGCAGTCAGGTCCGCGGTCCCGCACCGGCCCTGGACAGTTCGAACCCCGGGCGGCCGCCCGTTGTGCGGTCGGCTGCCAGGCGGCGGCCGGCGCTCCCGCCCGGCGGGGGCGTCCGCGTACAGTGGCAGCCCAGGTCGGCGCGGTGACAGGACGGTGTGATGAACGACGGGCGGGCGGCACTGCACTCCGGCGGGAGCGGGACGAGGACGGCGCACCGGGCGCTGTCCTGGCGGGTGCGGCCGGCGGCGCCGGAGGCGGCGGTGCTGGTGCTGCACGGCGGGCGGGAGTTCGGGCCGGAGCCGGTGCCGGCCCTGAACCTGCCGGGCCTGCGGATGCGCCCGTTCGCGCGGGCCGTGGAGCGGGCGGTGGCGCGCGGTCCGGAACCGGCGGCGGGCCGTTCGCTCGCCGTGGGCACGGTGCACTACCGCTGCCGGGGCTGGAACGGCGAGCGGGCGGACGCGGCACGCGACGCGGAGGCCGCGCTCGCGGAGCTGGCGGACACGCTCGGCCCGGTGCCGACCGTGCTGATCGGGCATTCGATGGGCGGCCGGGCTGCGCTGCGGGCCGCCGCGCACCCGTGCGTGCGGGGCGTGGTGGCGCTGGCGCCGTGGTGTCCGCGGGACGAGCCGACCGAGCACCTGCGCGGCCGGTCGGTGCTGATGCTGCACGGCGACCGCGACCGGGTGACGCCGCCTGCCGACACCGACCTGTTCGCGATCCGGGCCCGCGACCACGGCGCGCGGGTGGCGGGCTACCGGGTGTTCGGCAGCGGCCACACCCTGATGCGCCGGGCCGGCGAATGGCACCGCACCGCCGCCGGTCTGGCGCTGGCGCTGCTGGGCCTGGGGGCGCTGCCCGAGGAGATCGGCGCGGCGCTGGCCGTGGAGCGCGGCGGCTCGGACGGCCTGTGCATCCCGCTGGCGGGCCGCCGCTGACGCTCGCGCCCTCGGGCGACCCGGGCCGCCGCCGACCTGCGCACGCCATGCCCCGGCCCGTCCCCGGCCGGACTCGAACCTCCCCGTGCGCGCGGGACGACCGTCCGCGTGCGCCCGGGACGACCGTCCGCGTGCGCCCGGGACGACCGTCCGCGTGCGCCCGGGGCGACCGGGCGGTGACGGGCGGTGCGGACCGGCCGTCCCGCTCGACGGGCGCGGGTCGGGGGCGCACACTCCGGGGAGGGAGACGTCCGCCAACCGAATGAGGGAGGCTCCGCCCATGGGGATCAGCCTGACCACCGATCGGCTCGTCGTCCGCGAGTGGACGCCCGACGACGCCGAGGACGCGCTGAGCGTGTACGGCTCCACGGACGTCGCCCGTTGGCTGACGCCCGCGATGACCCAGGTCGCCGACGTCGAGGCGATGCGCGCGCGACTGCAGGCCTGGGCGCAGGAGCAGTCGGGGCTGCTGCCGCCGCGCGGGCGGTGGGCGCTGGAGCGCCGGGAGGACAAGAAGGTGGTCGGTGGGCTGGGCATCCGTCCGCTGCCGCCGCACGACGAGGACCTGGAGATCACCTGGCAGCTCGCCCCGCACGCCTGGGGTCAGGGCTACGCGACGGAGGCGGGCCTGGCGCTGCTGCGCTGGGCGTTCACCCAGGACGTCGAGGAGATCTTCGCGGTGGCCCGGCCGAAGAACGACCGGGCGCACGCGGTGGCGAAACGCCTCGGAATGCGCTGGGTCGGCGAGACCACCAAGTACTACGACCTGAACCTTCAGGTCTACCGGATCCGCCCGGCCGACCTGCCCGACGACCGCGACTGATCGCCGAAGACCGGGCCCGCCGCCCGGGGCCGGGGGCGTCCCTGCCGGTCGGACCGGCGTTCAGCTGTGGCACAGCCGCGCGGCGAGGCCGGCGGGGAGCGGGTAGCGGTGCTCGTCCGGGAGCAGCCGGCGGGCCTGTTCGGCGCGGCCGGCCCGGACCAGTTCGGCGGCGCGCCGGACCTGCGGGGTGAGGTCGGTGAGTCCGACGATCCACTCCTCGACGTACCGGTGGACGGTCTCCCGCCCCAGGCCGACCTGGATGCTGTAGTGGTTGAGCGCCGCGCCGCGCAGCGACCGCTCCGGATCCCACTGGACGTGCACCTCGGCCGCCGCCAGGCGCTGTTGGTCCCCGGTGGTCAACTCGCCTGCGGCCAGCGCCCGTTCCCACCCCTGCCGGGTGATCCGGACGGCCAGGATGCGCTCCTGGCCGGGCTTGGCGGCCCAGTTGCTGCGGTGCAGCAGCCAGGGCAGCGAGGGCTTGATCCACGTCATCCGCCGGAACGAGAACGGCGCGACGAACCGCCCGGCGCTCAGGGCGGCGTCGGCGATCGCCGGCGGGTACGCCTGGTAGACGACGATCGTGCTGTCGTCGAAGTCGGCGCGGACGGCGTACAGGTCGGACGCCCGCCCGGACGGGGCGGGCCCACGGGACGGCCTGCGCTGCTGAACCATTCTCCGACCCTGCCACCGTGCCGCCCCCGCCTGCCACGCATTTTCGGCGGGAGCGGGCCGCCGGCCGGGGCGCCGCCCGGGCCGCCCCTGGGCTGCTGACGCGGCGTCAGCCCGTGGCGGTGGTGCGTGCGGGCCGGACCGGGTGCTTGCTCAGCACCGAGACGCGGTTGAAGGCGTTGATGGTGATCGCCACCCAGATCACGGCGGAGATCTGCTCGTCCCCGAACACCGTCCGGGCCTGCGCGTAGGCCGCCTCCTGGGCGGCGGCGTCGGAGGGGTGGGTGGTCGCCTCGGCGAGTGCCAGTGCGGCGCGCTCGCGCTCGTCGAACAGCGCGGTGTCGCGCCAGGCGCTCAGCACACCGAGCCGCTGCACGCTCTCGCCCGCCTGCAACGACGCCTTGGTGTGCACGTCCAGGCAGTAGGCGCAGCCGTTGAGCTGCGAGACCCGCAGGTTGATCAGCTCGACCAGGCGGCGGTCGAGCCCGGCCGCGGCGGCGGCCTCGCGGACCGTCTCGGCGGTGGACCGCATGGCCCGGAAGGCCTGCGGGTGCTGCTTGTCGATGTAGACCCGCTGGTCGGGCGCGGTGGTCGCCACCTCGGTCACCTGAACTCCTCCGGCTGCGCGCTGGTGTTTGTCGGACACTATCGCGCATAATAGTTGAAGATGAAACGATTTGCGGAACGAGCCGCACGGGACTCCGGGTTCCGGACGGCCCGGGAGGGAACGACACCATGAGTACCATCGAAAACGGGCCCCGCCCGCAGACCGTCCGCGTCCTTCCCCCGCGGGACGTCCCGCTCGGCGGCCCGCGGGCGATGACCGTCCGGCGCACCCTCCCCCAGCGCGAGCGCACCCTGATCGGCGCCTGGTGCTTCATCGACCACTACGGCCCCGACGACGTCGCCACCACCGGCGGCATGGACGTCGCCCCGCACCCGCACATCGGCCTGCAGACCGTCAGCTGGCTGTTCAGCGGCGAGATCGAGCACCGCGACAGCCTCGGCGTGCACGCCTTCGTCCGCCCCGGCGAGCTCAACCTCATGACGGCCGGTCAGGGCATCGCCCACTCCGAGACCTCCACGGCCGCCACCACCGTCCTGCACGGCGTCCAGCTCTGGGTCGCCCTGCCCGACGAGCACCGGCACACCGGCCGCGACTTCCACCACCACGTCCCCGACCCCGTCGCCCTCGACGGCGCCGAGGCCCGCGTCTTCCTCGGCACCCTGGCCGGCGACACCTCCCCGGTCCCCACCTTCACCCCGCTCCTGGGCGCCGAACTCACCCTCGACCCGGGCGCCACCCTCACCCTCGACATCGACCCCGCCTTCGAACACGGCCTCCTCGTCGACCAGGGCGACATCACTTTCGCCGGCGCCCCCCTCCACCCCGCCGACCTCGGCTACCTCCCGCCCGGCCCCACCACCCTCACCCTCACCAACCCCTCCGCCACCCCCGCCCGCCTGATCCTCCTCGGCGGCACCCCCTTCGACGAGCCCATCGTCATGTGGTGGAACTTCATCGGCCGCACCGCCGAGGAGATCGTCCAGGCCCGCGAGGAATGGCAGCAGGCCTCCGCCCGCTTCGGCGAAGTCCAGGGCTACCCGGGCGACCGCCTGCCCGCGCCGGAACTCCCGAACGTGGCCCTCAAGGCTCGCGGAAACCGTCTCTGACCTGCCAAAATGCCACCTGCATAGCGGTCGCGACGCTGGCCTCTGAACGCCACCCCGCGACCGCTACTGGCGCTCGATGCCGCACCCGCAAGCACCGTTGGCGAAGGTCTGGACGGTGGTCGCCAGCGCCTCGCCGATTCCCGTCTGCGGGCCGGTTTTGCAGGCTGTGGGCGATGAATGCCGACCTTTTGCCGACTTTCCTGACGCGCCGTCAGGCGGTGAAGGGGAGCTCCATCCGCAGGTAGCCGCCGTCGGACCCGCCACCTCAGCAGCTGCCGCATCATCGGGGCAAACCCGACACGTTTGCCGACCTCGCACCGCCCACCCCCTGGACCCGCCCGCAGTAGGGCCCTGGCCAGCAAAGAGAAGGGACTGGGTCACCCGTAGGCGGCAGTGCGCCAGCGATCGGTGACGGCGGCGGCCTGAAGGGGGCCGAGGTCGCTGCGTATATGGTCCCAGCCGACAGGCTTCCAGGACCTGCTGCGGCTACCTAGTGCCGTATCAAGCAACGTTTGCCCCGTTCCGTGACCGTTCTGGTCGGGGGCGACGGGCTCTGGTGTGGTCCGGTTAGAAGGGCGGAATCTGCTCGGGTACGAGTCCGGCCTGGCGGAGGAGGCCGTACAGGTCGGTCTCGCCCCAGAACTCGACGATCCGCCCGTCTCGGAGCCGGTAGGACTTGACTCCCGTCATGGTGAGATCCCGGCCGCTGCGGTCATGGGTGTAGGTGAGCGTGAAAGCCACGGTCACCCGGTCGCCGGCGGAGAAGAGGTCGTCCACCTGCACGCGGCAATGGGACAGCCCCGGAGTCAGCACTGCTCCCTCGGGGTAGTGCCGCCCCTGGCCGTGAATGCCCGCGCCGTGAACAAGGACGTCCTGGGCGACGAGTTCCTCGAACTCGTCGACTTCCCGCGTCTCGAAGACCCGCAGATAGCGGCGAACGACCTCGGCATTGCGCTGGCTGATGACTTCGGGTGAGTCCGACATGGAAGGACCGTATCCATCGGCTGATCGGACTCGCCAGTACACGCCGCCAGCCAGCCTCGCTCGAACACACCGCGGGCACCAGCCGCCGGAGCATCCAGAATGACCCCGTGGCTGAGAAAGTGAGGGTCCGTGAGATCGACGACGACGAGGGCGGGCGGCTGCTGCGGATCATCCGCCGGGGAACCGGGTCGGTGGTGACCTGGCGGCGGGCCCAGATGGTGCTGCTCTCCGCGCAGGGCATGGACGTGGCGAAGATCGCCGAAGTGACGTTCACCAGCGCGGACCGGGTCCGCGACGTGATCCACAACTTCAACGCGGACGGCTTCGACTCGCTCTACCCGAAGTACCGGGGTGGACGTCCGAGGACGTTCACCTTGCCCGAACGCCGGGAGATCAAGAAGATCGCCAAGTCCAGGCCGGCCGAGCACGGCCTGCCGTTCTCGACCTGGAGCCTGGCCAAGCTGGCCGACTTCCTGGTCGCCGAGGGGGTGGTCGACGACATCAGCCACGAGGGCCTTCGCACCCTGCTCCGCGAGGAAGGCGTCTCGTTTCAACGCGTGAAGACCTGGAAGACCTCCCGCGACCCCGACTACGCCGCCAAGAAGGCCCGGGTCGAGCACCTCTACGCGATCGCCGACGGCGAGGTCATACCCGAGGCAGGCGAGCCCGAAGTCATCTTCTGCATGGACGAGTTCGGTCCACTCAACCTCCAGCCCCACCCCGGACGGCAATGGGCCGAACGCGGCGGCCGACACAAGGACCCCGACCGCGAGCCCAGACCCCGCCAGCGGGCGACCTACACCCGCCCGCACGGGGTCCGGCACCTGTTCGCCGCCTACGACCTCGCCAAGGACCAGCTCTACGGCCACATCAAGAAGACCAAGAACCGCTCCAAGTTCCTGGAGTTCTGCCGCTACCTGCGCTCACTGCACCCGATCGACGTGCGAATCGCGATCATCTGCGACAACTACTCTCCGCACCTCACGACGAAGCGGTGCCAGCGGGTCGGAACCTGGGCCGCAGCGAACAACGTCGAGATCGCCTACACCCCGACCAACAGCTCCTGGCTCAACCGGATCGAGGCCCAGTTCACCGCCCTGCGCTACTTCACGCTCGACGGCACCGACCACGCCAGCCACAAGGCCCAGGGCAGCATGATCCGCCGCTACATCATCTGGCGGAACAAGCACGCCGCCGACGAACGCCTACGCGAAGTCGTGAACAGGGCGAACGTTGCCTGACGCGGCACTAGGCAGTGTCCTTCGGGTCATGGCTTGAGCCAGAGGAAGATCGCTGGGACGCGGAGTGCGGCGAGGTAGTGGACGGCGGGCTTTTCGGTGCGCACTGCGATGCCGCGCCACTGCTTGAGCCGGTTGACACACCGCTCGACGGTGTTGCGGTGCTTGTAGGCCTGCCGGTCGTAGGCCGGTGGCCTGCCGCCGCGTGAGCCGCGCCTCTTGCGGTTGGCGACCTGATCCGCGGGTTGCGGGATCACTGCGGTGACACCCCGTTCACGGAGGTGAGCACGGATCGCGCGAGAGGAGTAGGCGCGGTCCGCGCTCACCCGCTCCGGCCTGGTTCTGGGCCTGCCGGGCCCGATCCGCGGCACCCGGATGCCGTTCACCACCGCCTCGAAGAACAGTGGGTCGTGCCGGTGTCCGGCCGCGACGACCAGCGCCGCGACGACCAGCGACAGCGGCCGACACCGGCCGTCCGGGGCCAGGTGGACCTTGGTCGTCAGCCCGCCACGGGAGCGCCCGAGGGCATGGTCGGCGGACTCGCCGGCGGGCGCCCCCTTTTTGCGGGCTCCCGCGGCGTGCTGACGGGCGCGCACCGTGGTGGAGTCCACACCGACCAGCCAGTCGATGTCCCCGACGGCGTCGGCCTGGGCCTGCAGTTCCGTCAGGATCCGCTCCCACGTGCCGTCCCGGGCCCAACGGCGGAACCGGCCGAAGACCGTCTGGCACGGGCCGAACCACTCGGGCAGGTCCCGCCACGCGTTGTTGCCCCTGACCTTCCACGCCACCGCGTCGATCACCGACCGGTGGTCCCGCCATCTTCCGCCCCGAGGCGGATCCGACGGCAACAGATGCCGGAGCCGCTCCCAGCCCTCGTCGCTCAACCCACCCCCGGACTCCACAGCAGATCAAACGACGATCCGATCCAAGGACACTCCCTAGCCGTCGACCACGTCGGCGGAACGTCGCACTGCGCACCCACGAAGTTGATGACCGAGGTCACCCTCGCCAGCTTCCCCCAAGCCCACCGCCCCCTTCCCTGGCCGTCGGCCTCGCCCCAGCCACCGAACACCGTCCTCGACACCTCTTCCACTGCTCAAAGGTCAACTCCCTTACTGGCAAGGTAGATTGTTAGGTCATCGGTCGAACGCACGCGAGGTTCCCCACTTCATGCCGTCATCTCTGGAATTGCCCCCGCTGTACGCGGTCCTGTTCAGCCCCGGCCCCCGAGAGGGCCGCGCGCAGGACACGTTGCCGTACGTGCCGGTCGTCTTTGAGCGGCCGGACGACGCGGAGTCGACGGCACCGCATGGCCTGGCCAAGTCCGTGGCCGCTGTGCTCCCCGGGCTCTGGTACTGCCTGCACCTCCCCGCCACGCTGCTGGACCTGGTCGACACCCCGATCCGGAAGCTGAAGGCCGCTCAGCAGTTACTCCTCGACCACCACATCCTGATGGTGCCGATCGACTGCTTCGATGCGGACAGGGTCGGCTACCTCTTGCAAGGCCGCCACCCTGTCCTCGCCGTCTGCCCGGACGAACTGCTCGACGAGACCCAGGAACGGGCCTCGTCACTGGGGTTCGCCCTGACCGCGACCCCCTACTCGCGACTGAACGACACCACCCTCGCCGCCCAGTGGCATGCCATCCAGCAGCACTACGTCCCCGAGCTACCGGCACTCACCGGCGAGTTGTCCCTCACCCATCGCCTGGACCTGGCCCCCCTCACCCTGCCGCACCGCAGGCTGGCCCGGCAGATGGGCTGGCCGACCACGGAGTCGACCGTCCAAGACACGGACACCCACCGGGCGTTCACCCATGCTCTCAGAGGACAAAATCACCTGGCCACCCTGGCACGCCTCGAACGGGAGGGCGCTTCCCCGGAAGACGCCGAACGCCGCTTCCCCCAGACTGCCCGGGAGGAAGCCGCCAGGCTGCGAGTGCCGCTCGCGCTGGGTCTGCCTGGTACGGCTCCCGCGTACGCCCGCAACGCCTACGACAGCCAACTCCGGCAGCAGTTCGAACCGCAGCCCGCCGTCAGCCCAGACGACACCTGGTCCGTCACCCTCCACGAACGCCCCGATCATCTGGTCGAACGGGCGGCCGTCGAGTTCGTGGTAACCCACCAAGCCATCGCAAGCAGCGGGCTGGGCCTCATGCTGCCCACCGTACCCCGGGAGGCGTTCCTCGCCCTCGCTGACCTCGAACGGCATTTCATCGACGGCCCCAGCAGCGCCGCCACCCGACGCCTACTCACCCGGCTGAACGACGCCGCCCGGCCGCTGTGGAGCGACGAACTGCGGGCCGCTGTCCAACGCGCCCCGGCCCTGACGGTGTTCTCCGACTTTCCCCTCGGGCTTCTCACCATGCCCGGGGACACTTCTCCGCTGTGCGCCCGCCTGCCCGTCGCCTACCGGCCGCTCCAGCCACTGACCAGGACACTCCAGCTCCAGACCGCCGTCCCGCCGCCGCTCGGCCTGAACCATCGCATCAAGGTGCTGATCGCCGAGTGCATCCCCGTCAGCGACCGGATCGGGCGGCTCTCCCGCGAAGGCTGGCGGCTGGCCCGCCAGACCGCTACCTCTGACGCGCTCACCGTCGTCCAGGCCGAGACACTCACCCTCGGTGCCCTGCAGGAGGCGGTGGCCGAACACCGCCCTGACATCCTCGTCCTCAGCGCGCACGGAACGATGGTAGGTAACTTCGCTGCACTCCAGATCGGCGGTGCCGCCCGCCTGTTCCTGGGGATCGACCACATGCCCCCCGTGGTCATGCTCAGCGCCTGCCACGTCGCCCCGCGCGGTTCCGGGGCCATAGCAATCACCGACCTCCTGCTCCGAGAGGGCGCGTTGGCGGTCCTCGGCACCCAAGTCCCGGTCGACGTCCGACACAACGCCACGCTGATGAACCGCTTCCTGGTGTACCTCGCCGAAGAGATCGCCCAGCCCGGACAGTTCGCCACCCTCTTGGACGTCTGGCATCACGTCCAGTCCTCCAATGCGGTCAACGACATCCTCACCGCAACCCCAAAGCTTAAGAAGTGGGCCGCCAGCCCCACCCTCACCGGCCGTCCCGTGATCGCGGAATTCATGGCTAACCGCGCCACCGGCCGGATCCGCCGGGCACATGTCTACGAGGACACCGAGCAAATCCTCGGCGAAATCGCCGACGACCAGGGCCAGGGTCCCCTCATCCGCAACTGGTTCCGCAGCCCCGGCTACATCCCCGAGTCCCTCTTCTACGTCTTCGCCGGCCGCCCCGACCGGATCTTCCTTTCGTCTCTCCGCCATCACACCGAACGAACCTTCGCCGCCGGCTAAAGGCGGGGGTCTGTACGGGCCGGGCCCTGCAGATCCCATAGTTTGCCAATGGTGGATGGCGGCTGGTCCCGGTCACTGCTGGAGACGTCGTCCCCGCGCGAGCGGGGTCAGCCGAGGGCCTCGTCATCACCCAGCGGGGCAAGTCGGTCGTCCCAAGGCGAAGACGCCTGCCCCGGCTGCGACTTCCGGGGCAGGCAGTAGCCGCGAGCTCCCGTCGGCACGAAAGGACCACTCGCCCGTGACCGATCTCCCACCCGCCGTCCCGGACCGCTGGTCGCCCTCTGCGCCGTCGCAGCCACTGGCGCCGTCACCGCCGTCCTCGCCGCGATGGACGGGCGGTACGGAGTGTGTGCCGTTGGCCTGCTCCTACTGGGCGGCGGCGCGCTGGCCGCCTACCGCACCGCGCTGATCGCCGAACGCCGGACCGATGAAGCCGTCCTCGACCGTCTGCGCGCCGAACCCGGCCTCGGCCCGGACACCATCGCAGCGGACCTGGGCCTGCGCCCGGCTGCCGTGCGACTCAGCCTCCGCCGGCTGGCCGCCGCCGGCCGACTTCCGTCAGCCTTCCTCGACTCTGAAGCTGGGCGCTGACCCGAACAACGTGAAGGACCGCCACCGCTGCGAGAGAAGGCGACGATCCGGCAGATGGCCGACCGGGACGGCGTCGTGGGTGCGACAGCGTTGAACAAGGACACGGTCGAGGATCGGTTGACCCTGCTCATCGAGGGGCCGGGCGGGCCGGAGCCGTTTGGCTGTGGTTGAACGAGTCCGGGCCCAGGCGTCGCCGACCGCCCGCCCGGCGGCGTCCTCGGCGACCACCAGGTGATGGCCGGACGTCTCCCGCCCGTCCAGGAGGAAGTGCGCGGTGCCCTCCCGGGCCCGTTCCCGGGCGAGCTCCGCCGGGAGGAAGGCGGCGAGTTCACGTGCGGTCTCCACCTCGCGGCGCTCCGTCGCGGTCTCGTACTCGGCGGGTGTCAGCCGCCGCAGGTGCAGGGTTCGATGGTCCATCGCCGCATCCTCGACCCGACACCGACGGCCAAGACACCGGTTTTTGATGCCGGATCACCTGCTTGACCGCTTCTGGTGCCACCCGGCGACGGCGGCCTCGACGTCCACCGGCGAGACGGCAAGCGGCGGCCGCCCGACCGGGTGCGCAGTGCGGGGTCGAGTGCCTCGTGCAGTCCGTTGCCGGGTGGACCGCTGTCGGCCCGGGGTTCGCCTGCGGTGCGGGGTGGGCACCTTCGAGGTGGGCGACGGCTGCCAGGTGAGCGACCTCGGCGGCCCCGAACAGCCGGCAGCCGATCCGACCCGAGTTCCCGCACGGCCTGCGCGAGATCGCGAGGCAGACGCCAGGGGCCGGGTGTCTCCCGCTCCAGGTCGTCGGGTGGCGGGGGGCCGGACGACGGCGCCAGGGCCGGCGCTCCGGTCTGTCCGGCGGGACGTTCGGGGTGCGGAACTCGGTCATGTCCGCCCCCGGGTGACTGATTGCCGGAAACGGCGTCAACGGTGGGTGATTGTGTGCATACTGTGTGTGCTCAGGCGGTGGGGTCGGCCGTCCGGGGAGGGCCGCCTGCGTGTTCTCGCTGCCACTGCCCTGTCGGCTCGTTGCAGGCGAAATCCAGTCGTCCCGCTGATCGGCGCACTGCGCAGCGGCGGTAGGGATAAGGAAACCCGAGATGCGTCTCTCCTTGACACTGCGGCGCTACGGCGCCGCCCTGGCGGGCTTGGCGGTGGCAGCGCTGATGCTCGTCGCCCCGCAGCCCGCCTCGGCCGTGTACTTCGGCCTCGGCGGCAACGTGGGCCTCAATTGGTAGATCCCCAACGCCCCGGCCGCGGGGCTGAGTGACCTCACCTTCCCGATGGCCATCGAGCCGGCGAGCGAGCAGATCGGCCTCTACTACGCCCAGCAGTTCTCCTTCTCCAACGGCCTTACGGGCTACACGGGTCTTCAGCCCCAGCAGACCTCCGGCGGCCTTCAGCAGTTCCGTGCCACCTTCTCGGTCTTCGCCTCCGGCGCCGCCGGTACCCCGGGCAACACCTCCAGCAGCGACCCCAACTGCAGTCCGGGTGCCGACTCCGGGGCCGGCCAGTCCTGCTCCGTCCTCTTCACGGGGGAGTACGGCCACGCCTACCACCTCAAGGTGCGGCCGACCGGGAGCACTTCCACCACCAATACCTGGACGGGCGACGTGTTCGACCCGGCCACCTCCCACCTGCTCGTGCACATCGGCAGCTGGACGCTGCCGTCCGGCCTGCTCAAGAGTTCGGGCAGCGGGTTCGTCGAGTACGTTTACTTCGACGCCCACGCTTCCTGCGAACGGAACACGGTCTCCGACGTCCTGTTCGGCAACCCCACCACAGTCGACGGGGGTGGCCTGTCCGGCACCCTGTCCAACATCGCCGAGTACGGCAGCTGCGCCGGCGCAAGCTTTGCGACCGCGCCCGCGGGGGCGGGGGCACACATCGTCCGTGGCTTCACCACCACCAGCGCCTTCACCGGCAGGTCCTCCGGTCGCTGCCTGAACGCCCCCAGCGCCGCCTCGGGCGCTCAGACGGACATCGAGTCCTGCAACGGAACGGACAGCCAGTACTGGACGTTCACGCCCAACACCCTGGGCAACACCCATTCCCCCGTCCCCTCCAGCCCGCTCGTCCCCAATGGGGGATCGATCCGGGGCTTCCTGCACCTCGGGCTCTACGGCTGGGACACTTCCATGTGCCTGGACAACAATTCCCAAACCACCCCGGGCGGCAAGGTGATCGTCTGGCCGTGCGCCGCGGACAACCCGCACCAGCAGTGGACGCTCAACCCCAACGGCAGCATCCAGAGCACCGATTCGTGGCTGTGCCTCGACACCGCCAGCGGTGGGACCGCCGACGCCACCCTGGTCGTCCAGGCCACCTGCAACGGCACCGCCGGCCAGCGCTGGACCCGGGGCGCCAACCCGTGATCCCGGCACCCGGCACGGGTGCCCGGGTCAGCCGTTCAAACGCACGACAGCGGCCTTCGCTCCACCGATCTGTGCTCGGCCCAAGAGCCACAAACCGGCGGGCGAAGGCCGCCCGCCGGCGGGGCGGACGGACACCGCCGGCACCCCCGGTCCTGGTGCTGCTGTGACCGCCGCCGATCAGCCGGACACCGTGCACCTGACCCGCCTGCGCGACCTCACGGCCCAGGAGCACAAGCTCGCCGTCCTCGTCGCAACAGGCATCGGCCCCGCGGCATCGCCGCCGCGCCGGCGCCCGTTCCAGCGCCCAGCTCTCCGGCTGGACGGCCGCCGCGGCCGGCCTCGTCAGCGCCCCGATCGGCACTGAGGGGGCGGCGACGGCTCGGCTCGGGCCCGCCTCCCCGGTGTCTGACGATCCTCTACGGCTGGGCGGACGGCCCTACCACCGAGGCGGTCGCCCGCGCACTCGGCCTCGGTGCCGCGCAGAAGTCGATGGCGGCCTACCTTCGTACGCTGTTCCTGCGCCTGGGCGTGTGGAGTCCGGAGGAGGCCGTCGTCGTCGGCGTCCTGACCGGGCTCGGTCGCGTTGCGGTACCGGATCGTGGACGCGTGCGGGCACCGCGGCCACCGGCTCGCGGAGTCCTCGCACGTCTTGACGAAGCTGCCCATGCCGCAAGGGAGTTGATCGTGGCCGACGGGCATCTCGGTGGCGATCGCCGGCACGCGGAGCCGACGGACGGCGCCGGGCCCCGTCGGCATCACTGAGCGGGGGTCAGGCCGGGAGGGGCATGGCCGGAACCGTCACGTAGAGACGTGGGAGCGGGAAGCGGCCGGCCGCGGACGATGCGCTGGTGAGGACCTGGGCCCCGTCGGTTCCGGCGACCGCTTCGGTGACGAACCGCGCCTCGTCGCCGGTGGCGGGGGTGAGGCTCAGGTGGTCGAGGACTCCATTGCCGGCCCGGGTGTACCAGATCGACGGGGTGAGGAAGTCGCCGTCGCGGTAGTCGTCCCAGCCGGTGATCGAGACCATGCAGAAGAAGTCGTCGGCGCGGCCGGCGACGTGGGCCGCCAGCCGCTCCAGGTACGTCACTGCGGCGCGGACGAGCCAGGCATTGGCTTCCGGGCGGGTGAGCGGGGCCAGGAAGTCGAGCTGGGAGTACCGGGAGTACAACGGCACCTCGTCGAAGGTCTCCAGCGGACCGAGGAACTCCTCGAAGCTGTCGAGATCTTCGTCGGCGAGCAGGTTGTCGAAGTCGTGCTCGAACTCCACCGTCTACACGTCCCATCCGTACTCGCGCAGCCAGGCCAAGGTCTTCTGACTGTACTTCGGGTCCCCGTCGTGGAAGGTACCGTCCTGGTTCAGGGCCGGTGAGCCCCGGCCCTTCTTCTGGGCGTGCCACTTGCTGCCGGGGACGCTCTCCTCGGGCCCGTCGATCCGGTGGATCTCGGACGGGCCGCGGCCCGCCTTGACGGTTTTCTGGGCGAGCCGTGCCAGGTAGTCGTTGTAGTACTCGCGCCAGTCCTTGCGGTTCTGCTCCACGTTGTGGGGGTGGTACGGGTCGTCCCACGGGCCGCCTTCCCTGCCGCCGAACGCGGGCTGGGAGCGGTATCCCCGGGGAATGTTGGTGTGCGGTGACAGCCCCAGGCGGTCGAAGGAGGTGTGGGGGTTGCCGACGTAGGTCTCGGGGTTGGGGGCGGCTGAGAGGCCGAGCGGGTCCGGTGAGACGTAGCGCGCGTTCTCGGGGTCGTAGTAGCGGTGGACGTTGTAGTGGAGGCGGGTCTCGGGGTCGAAGTACTGGCCGGGGAAGCGCAGCGGGGTGTAGGTGGTGCTGGTCCGAGGCCAGGCGGTGGTGCCCCACAGGGTGGAGCCGGCGCGCCAGGCGATGGTGCCGGCGGCCGGGTCGACCAGTTCGGTCGGGGTGCCGACCAGGTCGGTGACGATGGCGAAGAAGTGCCGGTCGACCTCGGCCTGCGGCGTGCCGGGGCCCGGGGCGGCGATGCTCTCGGTCTGGGCGAGCGGGCGCGGCCCGTCGTGGTCCCAGCTGAGGGTGTGCGCGCCGGGCAGGTAGGGGGCCCGGGTGGTCTGTTCGGCGAGGGTCGGGCCGTCCCAGGTGAAGTCGGTCTGCTCCTCGACGGTCCCGTCACCGGCGAGGCGCTGCTTGGCTGTCCGGCGTCCCAGCGGGTCGTAGAGGTAGCGCCATCGGGTGCCGTCCGGTGTGACGACCTGGGTGAGGCGGTTCTCGGCGTTCCAGGTGTACTGCCAGGCGTCCGGTTTGCGGGACAACCGGGTCACCTGACGCCTGGTCAGGCGGCCGGCTGCGTCGTAGGTGTAGGCGACCCGGCCGGCGGAGGCGAGCCGGGCTCCGGTGAAGGTCCGTTCGCCGAGGGCCGCTCGGGTCGCGTCGGTCGACGGCCAGTCGGCGTGGACGAGGTTGCCGGCGCCGTCGTAGGCGTAGTTCTCGTTCCGCTCGGAGGACTGCACGGAGGTGACGCGGCCGGCCGGGTCCAGGCCGAAGGCGCGCGGGCCGTCGAGTGCGTCCTCGATCCCGGTCAGCCGCCCGTCGTGGCGGTAGGCGAGGCTGCGGTGCTGGAGCATCGAGGTCCGGGCGCGCACGGTCTGGGCGGTCAGCCGGTCGGAGGCGTCCCAGCTGTTGGTCAGGGTGACACCGTTGCCGAGGGTGCGTTCGGTCTCCCGCCCCGAGAGGTCGTAGGCGAAGTCGAGGCGTCCGCCCGTGGTGGTGAGGGAGAGCGGCCGGCCCACCTGGTCGTAGGTCCACTCGGTCAGGTGGCCGGACGGCGTGGAGCGGCGGATCCGCCGGCCGAGCAGGTCCCGGTGGTGGGTGAGTGTCCGCCCGTTCACGGTCTCGGTCAGTACGTTGCCGAGGCCGTCGAAGGTGCGGGCGAGTTCGGCGTCGGGGTTGGCCGCCCGGACCAGGTTCCCGGCGAGGTCGTACTCGTACGTGGTGAGCAGCCCGTCGGCGTTCCGGGCCCTCTGGCGGCCCAGCACGTCGTAGCTGTACCGGGTGGGGCGGCCGAGCGGGTCGGTCCGGGTGACCACCTGCCCGGCGGCGTCGAGCTCGTAGTGGGTGGTGCGCCGGTCGAAGTCGCTCTCGCCGATCAGTTCCCCGGCCGGGTCGTACGTCAGGTGCCAGGTCTGGCCGAGGGGGTTGGTGACCGAGACCAGTCGCATGTCGGCGTCGTAGTCGAAGGTGGTCCGGGCGCCGTCGGGGGTGGTGCGGGCGGCGATCTTCTCGAAGTGGGTGTACTCGAAGGCCGTGGTCTGTCCGAGCTGGTCGGTGTGGCCCACGCAGTTGCCTTCTCCGTCGTACGTCCACCTCTCTGTGGCACCGTCCGGGCCGGTGCGGGAGGCCAGGTGGCCCTCGGTCGTCCAGGTCTGGAACGTGCTGTTGCCCAGCGGATCGGTCAAGGCCACCAGGCGGCCGAAGGCGTCCCAGCGGTGCCGGACCACCGCGCCGGCGGCGTCGGTGATCTCGACCGGCAGACCGGCCGGATTGCAGCGCAGCGTCGTCCGGTTGCCGAGGGCATCGGTGACGGTGCTGGGGTGGCCGTGCTCGTCGTAGGTGTACCGCGTGATCGCCCCGAGCGGGTCGGTGACGGCGGTGCGCAGGCCGTTGCCGTCGAAGGCGAACTGCCAGACCGCGCCGCCGGGTTCGGCGATCCGGACGGCACGGCCCGGCAGGTCGCCGTACTCGGCGGTGGTGCGCTCCCCGTCGGGGCGGATGGCGACGGTCAGGTCGCCGGCGCCGTCGTACTCGTAGCGGGTGGTGCGGCCGAGCGGGTCGGTCTCGGCCAGCAGGCGGTCGTGGTCATCGCGTTCGTAGTGGGTGGTGTGCCCGAGCGGGTCGGTGATCGCGGTGATCTGGGCGCGGTCGTTGACGGTGTACGTGGTGGTGTGGCCGAGCGCGTTGGTCTCGGTGTGGGTGCGCAGGCCAGTGGCCGGGTCGGGGTCGCCGTAGGTGAAGGTGAAGCGCAGGGCGCCGGTGCTGCCGCCTTCGTCGGTGACGCGGTCGAGGTGGTCGTAGGTGTAGCGGTACTGGGAGTTGTTGCGGTCGGTCCAGGAGGTGAGGCGGCCGGCGGCGTCGTTGGTGAACCGCATCGGCTTGCCGCTGGAGTTGTAGACGGCGGTGAGGTGGCCGTCGGTGTAGGAGTAGCGCATCAGCAGCGCGTCGCCGCCGGTGTCGGTGGCGTTCGCGAGGCGCAGGGCGGTGATGCGGTCGTTGTCGACGGTGACGAGGAGCCGGTAACCGCCGGTGTGGGTGATCGAGAGCGGGGCACCGTCCTCGTCGTAGGCGAGGGTGTAGTGGCGGCCGTGGCGGTCGCGGACCTCGGTGAGCAGGGCCTCCTCGCCGTCCGGGGTGGGGGTGAAGGTGCGGACCAGGCCGGTTGAGGGGTCGGTGACGGTGAACAGCCCGTCCACGAGGTCGAGTTCGTTCCGTGAGCCGGCGGAGGCGTACACCGGGTCGCCGGGCTCGGGGTGCGGGTAGGCCTGGGTGATCCGGTCGGGGCGGATGTGGACGACGCCGTGCTCGTCGATCTCCAGCCGCTCGTCGAAGGTGCAGATCCACTTCGGGCCCATCCAACGCCCCGTCAGCAGACCGGAATCGAAGCTGCGGGTGAACTCCAGCGGCAGCGACCCGGGCAGGGCCGCGTCCACCTGGTCGATGTACATCCGCCCGGTGGCCATGTCGACCGGCTCGCCGCCACCGCACCGGGTGTCCTGCGGACGGCCCTCCGTGCGCGGGCTCTTCACCTGGTCGCGGCCCCGGCCCTTCGGGTGGGAGCCGCCGGCCTTGCCGCTGCGCCCGCCGCCGCCCGAACGCGGGTGCGGGAGACCGCCCTTGCCCTCGCCCTTGAGGATCTTCTCCAGATCCTTGACGTGCTTCTCCTCGATCTCGCGGACGTTCTTCGCGACCTTCCTCAGGTTGTCGCCCGCGTGCCGGTAGAGGTTCTTGAGCGCCTTCCCGGCGTCCTCCGCCAGCGTCTTCCCGAGCTTCTCCGCGCCGTGCTCCAGCGCCTTGACGATCTGGTTGCTCACTCGAAGCTCACCCCCGCGATCTTCGAACCGAACGCCTGCGCGTGCCCCGCCACCGCGTCCGCCTGCTCGTGCATCATCCGCGTGTGCTCGTCCAACGCGTCCGCCACCACGTGGCAGGCCTGCACCAGCTCGTTGAAGTGACTGTCCGACAGCGACGCCCACTTCGCCAGCAGCGCCTCGTACGACGCACCCTCGTACGCCTGCCCCAACTGCCGGACCGTCGACGTCGGCCGCTGGTGCACCGACTCCACGTTCTGCGCGAACTCCCGCACATGGGAAGCGAACTCGCGCACCTTGTCCTCGTTCACCGTCGGCCAGTTGATCCCGATGAACGACAGGAACTCCACCACCTCGCCAGGCAGCTCGATCGCCACGCCACGCCCTCCCCCGACGGCACCCGCATGTCCGTTCGACCCTAGGCCAAAGTCGAACGGCGAGAGGTGGGAACGAGGAATCCCCCGCGAACGCAGAGCTGCCGGTCGGCCTTGGCGGCGGGGCGTCCGAGCGGCACCACGACACCGGGCCGCCGCGCAGGCGGGCACGGTGGGCGTGGTGGAGCGATCCATCGCGTCGAGGTCGAGCACGGCCGGCGGCTCCGGTTCGAGGTCGCTGCCGTCGTTGACCACGCCCGCGCGGGATCCCGTCGGGATCGCCGAAATCGACGGGGGCCGCCCCGGCGACAGGGCTCCTCCGCCCGTGGGCGGGGGCCGGTGTGATCGTCCGGTGATCATGGATGGCTATGCTCACGCTCCGTCAGGTGCCGGACGGTCCTGGCGGAGCGAGAGGGTGGGATCACGATGATGGGACCGGCGCACGCGCTGTCGGGTGCGGCGGCCTGGGTGGCGGTGGGTGCGGTGGCGGCCGTGCTGGATCAGCCGATGCCCTGGCCGGTACTGCTGGTCGGTGCGCTGATCACGGCGGGTGCGGCGCTCGCGCCGGACCTGGACCACAAGGCCGCGACGATATCGCGGGCGTTCGGGCCGGTGTCGCGCTGGATGTGCGAGGTGATCGACCAGGTGTCGGCCGCGGTCTACAAGTCGACCCGGGGCAAGGGCGACGCCCGGCGCTCGGGCGGGCACCGGACGCTGACGCACACCTGGCCGTGGGCGGTGATGTGCGGGGCGGTGGCCGCCGCGGTCGCGGTGTACGGCGGCCGGTGGGGCGTGCTCACGGTGCTGTTCGTGCACATGGTGCTGGCCATCGAGGGTCTGCTGTGGCGGCACGCCCGGGTCTCCAGCGACGTGCTGGTGTGGCTGCTCGGGGTGACCAGCGCGTGGATGCTGGCGGACATCCTCGACGATCCGGGCAACGGCTCGCAGTGGCTGTTCGACCAGCCGGGACAGCAGTACCTGTGGATCGGCCTGCCGATCGTGCTGGGTGCGCTGGTGCACTGCGTCGGTGACGCGCTGACGGTCTCGGGCTGCCCGATCCTGTGGCCGATCCCGATCGGCCGGAAGCGCTGGTACCCCGTCGGCCCGCCGAAGGGCATGCGGTTCCGGGCCGGGAGCAAGGTGGAGGTGAAGGTGCTGACGCCGATCTTCATGGGGCTGAGCGCGGTCGGCGCGCTGGTCGCCCTCCGGGTGGTCGGCTGACGGACCCCGGCGCCCCGCACGATCCGCGCCCGGCAAGGTCGTCGACGGCCGGGCCTGCGGAGGTCGTGCCGGGGCGCGAGGTCCGACTTCGAGGTGACGCAGGATCAGGGAGGCGGACGGTCCTCAGGGCCGGCAGCCCTGCGGTTCGGCCGTGCCGTCCGGGCCGCGCTGCTCCTTCCTGCCGGCCGTGGGCGGAGTCGCCGGAACGGCGTTCTCGCGGCGCGCGCCGAGCGCACCGGCTCCGAGCCGTCCGGTCAGCACCAGGGCGAGGGCCGTGGGTGCCAGCGCCCACGCGGGCAGTTCGTGCGGATCGGCGCCGTGGGCGAGCAGGCTGCTGCCCGCGGCGGCCCCGGCTGCGGAGCCGAGGTACATGGCGGCCATCTGGAACGCGACGATCGGCATCGCCTCCCGGGGCCGGTCGGCGGTCAGCGCCTGCTGCAGCGTCGGGACGCTCGCCCAGCCCGCAGCGCCCCACAGCGCCGCCGCGGCAAGCCACACCGCCGGGACGGCGCAGAGCCAGAAGGCGGCGAAGCCGGCCAGGAGCGCGGCGGGCAGGGCGATGAGCAGGGGGCGCGGCCCGTAGGCGTCGAGCGCCCTGCCGACCAGGGCGGAGCCGGTGACTCCGCCGATGCCCCAGGCCCACACCAGCGCGAACCCCCAGCCCTGGAGTCCGCGGGACTCGGCCAGGGGCAGCAGGTAGGTGTAGAGGCCGAGGCTGGCCACGCCGAGGAGGAAGGCGGCGGCGGTCCCGACGAGGGTCCTCGGCGAGCGGAGGACCGTGAAGGCGGGGCCGGGCGGCGCGGGCAGCGGCGGGATCGTCCGTGCCCCGGCCGCCAGCGCGACCATGCTGACCAGGCCGACGGCGACGACCAGGCCCATGGTCCACCGCCAGTTCAGCCGGTCGCCGACGAGCATTCCGATCGGCACGCCGACGACCGTTCCGGTGGACAGCCCGAAGGTCACCAGGGCCATGGCGCGGCCCCGTTGACGGTCGGGGGCCATCGCGGTGGCGGTCGCGGTCGCCACGGCGGTGAGCACTCCGGCGCCGGCTCCGGCCAGCACCCGGGAGGCGAGGAACACCTCGATCCGCGGTGCGAGCACGGTCAGCAGGTTGCCGAGGTTGAACACGCCCAGGGCGATCAGCAGCGCCGCCGCGGCGCTCCGCCGGATCAGTGCTCCCGACAGCAGCGGCCCCGCCAGGGCGTACGCGGCGGTGAAGGCCGTGACGCCCAGGCCGACCGCCGCCACCGTGGCCGCGAGCGAGTCGGCGATCGAGGGCAGCACCCCGGCGAGGACGTAGGCGTCGACGCCCAGCGCGGCTGCGGCCGCGACCAGCGGCCAGAGGCGGCGGATCACCCGTCCTCCCCTGCGGGCGGCGCTTCCTCGTACCCGGCGAGGACCGTGTCGATCAAGCCGGGGAACCGCTTCTCCAGGTCCTCACGGCGCAGCCGGATCATGCACTTGCGTCCGTCGGCGCGGACGAGTGCCACCCCCGTCTCGCGCAGGAGGCTGGTGTGGTGGGTGAGTGTCGAGCGCGGCAGGTCCGGTCCCAGTTCGATGCTGTCGACTTCGCCGCGTTCCGCGAGCATCCGCACCATCGACAGTCGCAGCGGCTCGCTCAGCGCGAACAGCACGCGCGGGATGGCGATCTCGTCGACCTCGGGATGTTCGTACACCCGTGGCGGTGCCATGGGAACCCCCTGCACATCGTGCGGATATTTTCGCACGATGATAGTGCGGGAATTCTCGCACGATCAAGCGGATCCGCCGAATCCCCGTCGGCGCGCAGCGACTGGACGGGGGGTCATCCGGCGCGCCCCCTGGGCTCGTCCTCGTCGACGATCTCGGCGTCCACCACCTCCTCTTCCGCTGCCTGCGGGGCGGTGGCGCCGCTGCCCGGCTCACCGGGGTCGCTCTCGGCGTAGAGGGCCTGGCCCAGTTTCTGGCTGACCTGGGCGACCCGGTCGCTCGCCGCGCGGATCGCGGCAGTGTCCTCGCCCTTGAGCTTCTCCTTCAGCTCCGCCAGGGCCGCCTCCACCTCGGTCTTCACGTCGGCCGGCACCTTGTCCTGGTTGTCGGTGAGGAACTTCTCGGTGCCGTAGGCGAGTTGCTCGCCCTGGTTGCGGGTCTCGGCGGCCTCCTTGCGGCGGCGGTCCTCCTCGGCGTGCTGCTCGGCCTCCCGGATCATGCGGTCGATGTCGTCCTTCGGCAGCGAGGAGCCGCCGGTGACGGTCATCTTCTGCTCCTTGCCGGTGCCGAGGTCCTTCGCGGCCACGTGCATGATGCCGTTGGCGTCGATGTCGAAGGTGACCTCGATCTGCGGCAGGCCGCGCGGGGCGGGCGCGATGCCGCTCAGCTCGAACATGCCGAGCTTCTTGTTGTACGCCGCGATCTCCCGCTCGCCCTGGTAGACCTGCACGGTCACCGAGGGCTGGTTGTCCTCGGCGGTGGTGAAGGTCTCCGAACGGCGGGTCGGGATCGTGGTGTTGCGCTCGATGAGCTTCGTCATGATGCCGCCCTTGGTCTCGATGCCCAGGGACAGCGGGGTGACGTCGAGCAGCAGGACGTCCTTGACCTCGCCCTTCAGCACACCGGCCTGCAGAGCGGCGCCGACGGCGACGACCTCGTCCGGGTTGACGCCCTTGTGCGGCTCCTTGCCGGTGAGCTTCTTCACCAGGTCGGTGACGGCCGGCATCCGGGTCGAGCCGCCGACCAGGATGACGTGGTCGATGTCGGAGACCTCGATCCCGGCGTCCTTGACGGCCTGGTGGAACGGGCCTTCGCAGCGCTCCAGCAGGTCCGAGGTGAGCTGCTGGAACTGGGCCCGGGTGAGCTTCTCGTCCAGGTGCAGCGGACCCTCGGCGGAGGCCGTGACGTAGGGCAGGTTGATCGTCGTCTCGGTCGCGGCGGACAGCTCGATCTTGGCCTTCTCCGCGGCCTCCCGGAGGCGCTGGGCAGCCATCTTGTCCTGGGACAGGTCGATGCCGTAGCCGTTCTTGAACTGCTTGACCAGGTGGTCGACGATCCGCTGGTCCCAGTCGTCACCGCCGAGGTGGGTGTCGCCGGAGGTGGCCTTCACCTCGACCACGCCCTCGCCGATGTCCAGCAGGGAGACGTCGAAGGTGCCGCCGCCGAGGTCGAAGACCAGCACCGTCTGGTCGTTCTCCTTGTCCAGGCCGTACGCGAGGGCGGCGGCGGTCGGCTCGTTGACGATCCGCGCCACCTTCAGGCCGGCGATCTCGCCCGCCTCCTTGGTCGCGGTGCGCTGGGAGTCGTTGAAGTACGCGGGCACGGTGATCACCGCGTCCGTCACGTCCTCGCCCAGGTACGCCTCGGCGTCGCGCTTGAGCTTCTGCAGCACCCGCGCCGAGATCTCCTGCGCGGTGTAGCGCTTGCCGTCGACGTCCCCGCTCTCCGGGAACCGCCAGTCGCTCTCGCCCATGTGCCGCTTCACCGAGCGGGCGGTGCGGTCCACGTTGGTGACCGCCTGCCGCTTGGCGACCTCGCCGACCAGCACCTCGCCGCCCTTGCCGAAGGCCACCACCGACGGGGTGGTGCGGGCGCCCTCGGCGTTGGCGAGGACGGCCGGATCGCCGCCCTCCAGCACGCAGACCACCGAGTTCGTCGTTCCCAGGTCAATACCGACTGCGCGTGTCATGGCCGGTCTCCTCTTCCGCCCGTTCCTCCCGTCCTGCCTCAGGGAGAGGAAGGAAACTTGAGCCTTATGGACTCAATGATAGATCGATGGCTGCGGTTGGAGGAGAAGCAGCGGGACGTCGGCGTCGCTCCCCTGCTGCGACGGGACGAGCGGGCATCTTGACAGCGACCGGGGACGGTTCTATCCAGGTCAATGAGGAGGTTTGCCGGGGGGGTTGCCCGGGAGGTGAGCCGCCATGACGGGATCGCGAGACCGCCGCGACCACTACACGGTGCTGGGCGTGGAGCCCACGGCCTCCGCGCGGCAGGTCACCTTGGCCTATCGCGCCCTGGTCCGGCTCCTGCACCCCGACACCGGCCCGGCCGAGCCCGGATCGGCGGAGCGACTGGGTGCCGTGGTCGCCGCCTACGAGGTCCTGCACGATCCCGAACTGCGGGCCGCCTACGACGCCGAACGCGAAACCACCCGGCCGCACCCCGTGGCCGGCCGCACGTCGGACCGTGCCCCGGCCGCCGTCCGCCGGGTGTCCGTACGCATCGTCCGGGACGCCGATGGCGCAGGGTCGGCACGTGCCACGCCGCCACCTGCCGGAGCGGCAACGCCCCCTCGGTCCGAACCGCTCATCCGGGTGGGCCCGGTGTCGGTCGCACCACTGGGCGCGTCGGCCCCGGCCCCGGACGCTCCCGGCGACCCGTGGCGGTGGACGGTGCATCGGCTGCGGGAGGTGGAGCCATGGCTGTGAACGGCACTGATTTCCGCAGCGCCGTCTCCTGGTGGGACGACCGGGTCACCGTCGCGGTCGCGGGCGAGGTCGACCTCGCCACCGCGGCGGAGCTCGAGAACCGCGTCAAGGAGTGCCTGGCACGCCGGCCCAGCCGCGTCGACCTCGACTTCGCACAGGTGAGGTTCTGCGACAGCTCGGGCGCCGACGCCGTGGAACGCCTCCACCACCAGGCACGGGAGGAAGGCGTCGACCTGAAGGTCACGGAGGTGCGGGCCCCGATCGTCGCCCGACTCTTCGACCTCCTCGGCCTCGCCGACCTGGTCGAACCCCACCGGCCCGGCTGACCTCGGCCATGCAGTCCCGAGCCTTGGGAGCGCTTCTGGTTGGCGGCGCCGGCCCCGTCGCCGCTACGGACGCAGGGCCGTCCACGTCGGGGCCTTCGCCACCGTCGCCGCCGGCCGGGCCGTGGGAGGCGGCTCTATGCCTGGTCGTCCCAGTGGACGCGGCGCAGCCCGAGGTCGTCCAGCAGGTACGTTGCGTCGTCCCGGCGGACCGCATCGGTGGCGGCGACTGCTTCCAGTTCGCCCAGGAGGCGATCGCGGTCTCCCGTGGGCAACTGCCTCAGCCAGTGCACGATGCGGGGGAAGTCCATGTCGAGATTGGCGTAGTCGAGCGAGACCAGGATTGCGGCACTGGCACTCTCGTAGGTCGCCGGCTTCGCGCTCTTCCGAGCTTCCGGCCCGCTCCACTCGCTGGACATGGACGCACTATATGTCTCCGAGCAGGCTGACCTTCCCGAGTTCATTGCTCGTACCCGCGCCCCGACTGGTGCAGCGGGCGCGGAACCGCCTCCGGCAGGCGCGCCGACGCGCCGATCGTGCGAAGGACGCCCGTCGGCGCGTGCGGCCACGGGGATAGCGGCAGCGCGGCCGACCAGCCACCGGAAACTGCCGCAAGGCGCTCTACCGCCGTGTTCGTCCGCACCCGATATCGGCTTCTGCCGGGGAATGTCAGCGCGCATGAACAGGGTCTTTCCTGGTAGCAGGGGTGTCCGCGCGAATGACCTGTTGAACCCTGACGAGTCGCTGACTCTGCACCAAGGAGACAAGGTCACCTACAGCGTCGAGGAAGGCTCCCGTGCGACTGCGGTCGAGAAGGCCTGACCGCCGTGTGTCGGACCTCCGCGGTGTCCGCCACGTCACTGCCGCTCACCGTGCATGAACGGAGGGCGGGCTAGGTTTCTGTCCGGCGGATCATGTGATCGCCTCGCGTGGACCATTGGTTGGTCGTGGGGCGGGGCGATCTGACGAACGACGAGTGGATGCAACTGGCACCACATCTGCCGAAGACCGGGCACCGAGGCGGACGGTGGACTGATCACCGGACGATGATCAACGGGATCCTGTTCCGGGTCCGCACGGGCGTCCCGTGGCGGACCTGCCGGAGCGGTTCGGTAGCTGGAAAACCGTGTACGAGCGCCACCGCCGGTGGTCGGCGGACGGCACCCGGGAAGGATCCTCCAAGGCGTCCAGGCCGAGGCCGACTCCCAGGAGCGCATCGACTGGAGCATGGTGAGCGTGGACTCCACCTCGCGCCGGGCCCACCAGCACGCTGCCGGTGCACCGCACGGAACACCCCGTATCCCGAAGCGGAGATCAACGCCCCGGCAGCACCGCCCCGACGAGGAAATCGGCCGGTCACGTGGCGGTCTGACCTCCAAGATCCACCTTGCCGGGGAAGGCGGACGTCGTCCACTGGCCATGCTGATCACGCCCGGTCAGTGGGGCGACAGCCCGCAGCTGATCCCGGTCCTGGAACGCATCAGGGTCAAGCGCCCAGCGGCGGCCATCCGCGCACCCGCCCCGACCACCTCGGTGGCGACAAGGCCTACAGCTCCCGCCGCAACCGTCGCTACCTGCGCAGACGCCAGATCAAGCACACCATCCCGGAGCCGAAGGACCAGCGGGCCAACCGCCGGCACCGCGGCAGCCAAGGAGGCCGGCCCGCGGGCTTCGACATGGAGACGTACAAGCGCCGCAACGAGGTCGAGCGCACGATCAACCGGCTCAAGCACTCCAGGGCCGTCGCGACGCGGTACGACAAGCGAGCCTACGTCTTCCACGGCACCGTCACCGTCGCGTCGATACGCCTGTGGCTCAGTCCCTGAACCGCCGCACAGGGTATCTACAGCAGTCCCAGGACGGAGGCACTCCACCCGAGGGCCTCGGGTGTGTGCCAGCGGGGTCGCTCTCCGGTCCCGGCCATGGCCCGGCCTGCCGCGAACGCTTGCCGGTGGGCCGGCTGGTGTTCCTGAACCCTCCTCCAGAGTGCCTGCGCCTGCGGGTGGTAGCCGGTGCTGACGAGGAACTCGACCAGATCCTGCGCGAACCCCCACCTGGTGAGAAGAGGATCAGGAACTGTCCGCGCGATCTGCTCGGGATCGGCGGTACTGGCGAACCACTGGAGCGCGGTGTCACGAAGGTGAGCTGCGAACTGCTCCAGTTGCGTCGGACGCTCCTCGGCCTGGGTGAGCACCACGAAGTGCTGACCAGGCATGTCGAGGAAGCTGGAGGCGCAGACGATCGACTCGACGGATTCAGGGCGGTCAACGGTCAGCTCGGGGTTGGCCCGACGCCACCTGCCCAGGTCGTCGTCGAAGACGGTCAGGCTCGTCACGGTGAACTTGATCAAGTGTCCCGATCGGTTCCACTTGCTCTTCTCCAACTGGAGCACCTCCCGGCGAACCGATTCCCGGCGCTCCAGCGAATGCCGAGACCTGACCCACCCGAACCCGTCGAGCATCCCAGCCAGGCAAGCGGCCCCGGCATGGACAACATCAGCTGGCTTATCGGCCTCAATCAGGCGGGTGATCAGGTCATCAGGCAGCGTCGAGGTCACCTCGCACATGATGCCGCACGAAGATCCGCCGGACAGAACCTACCCGTCCTCGTGGTCGTGCCCGGCGTCGCGGTACCGGGGCAGCGCGGCGATGCCCTCGGTGAAGGCCGCCTGGTCGGCGGGGACCACGATCAGGTCCGCGTGCGTCCCCACGGCGGCGCGGACGAGGGCGTCCGTCGCAGCCGTCTCCCAGGAGTAGCCGACGCCGAAGGCGGCGAGGTCCGCGGCGGACAGTGCGAGGTCGGTCGGCTCCGGGCCCACCCACAGCGGTGGCAGGGAGGGCAGGGAGCGGCTGATCAACAGGGCGGCGGCCTGGCCGCGTTGGAGGATCGCGGTGGTGTCGGCGAGTCCCTCGGCCGTGTCGTGGTCACGGGCTCTGCGGGTGAGGAAGGCGTCGAGCCGGCGCTGGTCGGGTTCGGCCAGTCGGTCCGCCATCAGCAGGGCCGCCTCGTGTTCCAGGACCGCCCGTCCGGGCTCGGGCCGGTGGTGCTCGGTGTCGCGCAGTTTGACGATGCGGCGTGCCAGCGGGCCGGGGGCCAGCCGGATCATCGTGTTGGCGGCCCAGGGGTGTCCGGCGATCACGATGAGCTCGGGGGCGTCGTCCGGGGCGACGCTCGCCAGTTCGCCGAGGATCCGCTCGGCCTCGGGGGCCCAGTCGGTGAGCGGGATCCGCCGGTGCACGGCGGTGGAGTTGACGCGGTTGGCCGGCCAGCGGCCCAGGTCGTGGTCGATTTCGAGCTCCTCCCCGTTCGCCGTGCGGCCCGGCGGGTGGACCCGGTGGAGGGAGACGGCGGCGTAGGGGAGGTCCGGAGCGCGTTGGAGGACCAGCGGAAGGACGTCGGGCAGCGTCCCGTACCGGGCGGTGTCCTGCGTCGGCGGCTCCGCGAGGCGTTCGTCGAGCAGGATCCGCCCGGCTGCGGCGAACACGGCCTGCCCGTGCCGGCCGACGACGCCTCGCTTCGCTCCGGCACCCGCGATGACGGTGTCGATCGCCGTGACGGTGTCCGGGTCCGCGTCGTGGGCCAGCAGGTTCTCCCGCAGGTGCCGCCAGCGCAGCTCGATCGCCCGGTCCGGATCGTCGATGTCGTCGCGGGAGGTGTCGAGGTACACCGATGCGACGGGCGAGTCAGGCTCGTAAAGACGGTGCAGGAACTGGGATTTCACGACATCACCCCTGCGGTCCCCGGAGCACGCCCGGATACTCAGGTCACCGGTTCGGGAGCGGGCCCCGGACCGGGCAGCGGTCCCGGCTCCGGGCGGGGTGCCGGCCCCGGCGCGGGCGGCGGCTGCGGATCGGGCCCCGGCGGAGGCGGCCCGGGCGGAACCGGATCCGGCCCACCGGGCGCGGGCACCGGCCCGGGCACCGGGCCCGGCGCCGGGCCGGGCCCCGGAACCGGGGTAGGACTGGGAGGTACCGGGTCATTCGGTGGTGTTCCCACGATCACTGCTCCCCTGCGACGTCCGAACGTGCACGTACTCCGCGGGTGCGGCTACCCGGGCTGCGGCAGACGACACGTTCGGCGTCGCGCCCGGCGCCCGTCCGCCCCCTCATCTCGCAGGAACCTGTCGAAGAGCGGCCGATGAGGGGAGGGACAACGACCGCCGGAGCTGGTCGGACCGCCCTGCGGATCACCGCAGCAGCCCGTGCCGACGGTGCCGTCGTCATGCAGCTCGATGGCGAAGTCGTCGGGCCCCGAACGGTTGTCGGTCGATCCGCCCGTCGGGCAGCGGCCGCAGCGGCGGTCAACCGTCCGGCGAGTCGGTCCCCAGTGCTGGTGACGGTGGCGACGCCCACACCGGGGCAGGTGCCGGACACCGCCGACAGAGACGGCCTCGGCGCGGGCAAGCAACGCGCCGGCGGGCGCGGGTGGTGGCGGCACCCGCCAGGACGGTGGTGGCGGGGGCGGTGGTGTGCAGAGTGGCGGTTTCGGCGGCGACGGCGCGGTCGTGCGCGAGGAGCGTCATGGACGGGCTGGAGCCGTCCATGACGACCCGAACACGGAGAGCCGGGGGGAGAACTGACGGGTCGTCCGGTCCCGCCAGCCGCAGGCGAGGACCGTCGGTTGCGCCGCTGCGGTCCGGGCCGGGGTGGGTGGCCGCTCCTGTGCGGCCCGGCCGGCGTCCTGCCGGCCGCCGGCCGGAGTGGTGATCGGCGGCTCCTGCCCCCCACATCAAGACCTCCCCTCCCGGCCTGCACCACTCCCCCGCACGAATCCGTGCCGCTTCGGCGGTCGGCCGGGCGGCAGGACCGGGGAGGGCGGTCAGCCGGTGATGGCGACGGGGGCGTCCCAGGCGTTGCGGTCGACGGTCAGGGTGGCGCCGCCGTAGGTCTCGCGCTGGTTGACCTGGTACTGGTGGGCGCGGCGGTGCCCGCCGAACAGGCTGCTGCTGTACGGGAAGCTGCCGGTGGTGTCGGCGGCGCCGTCGTACTTGGCGTACCAGAGGGCTTCGGGGAGGTCGGCGGCGCCTTGTTCGGCGGCCTTGGCGATGCCGGCGGCGCTGGAGGAGGCGAAGCCGTAGAAGCCGGGCCGGTACGAGCGGGCCTTGACCGCGCGGTTGAACGACTGGGTGTAGGCGAGCACCGCGTCCGCGCACGCCGTGTCGGCGGTGTTGTAGGCCTCCATGTCGAGGTAGAGCGTGCTGCCCGGGCGCATCCCCAGCGCGGAGGCCTTGCCGACCGCGTCGGCGCCGTCCGCCGCCCCCAGCGCGACCGCCGTGTCGGCGGTGATCTTCTCGGGGCTGGCGCCGGTCTGGCACGGCGGCTGCGCCCCCACGTACAGCGGCACCAGCTTCCAGCCCGAGCCGGCGACCGCGCCCACCCAGGACGCGGTGAGCTGGGGCTGCGCGCAGCCGCGGTTCCTGCCGCCGACGTAGACGGCGATCGCCCCGTACGGGGAGGCGCCGCGCCAGGCGTTCATGGTGGCCAGCGGCGGCGCGGTGCAGGTGTCGAACGCCAGGCCGGTGAAGACGCTCCCGCTGGAGGCCCCCACCAGTGCGCCGCCCGCAACCGCGGACGGCTTGGCGGCGGCCGACGCGGAGACCACGGCGGAGGCGGACCCGGACGGCGACGCGGAACGGGAGGCCGACGCCGACGCCGACGCGGACCCCGAGGCCGACGGCGCCGCCGACGGACCGTCACTCGCCGACGGCGAGGCCCCCGGCACCGTCCCGGCCGACTCGCCGGCCGCCTCGCTGCGCGGCCCGTCCGCAGGCTTCGCACACGAGCCGAGCACCAACGCGGCAGCCACAACGGACGCGCAGACGGCAGACAGCATCACGCTGCGCCCCCTGCGACGGGGGGTGTTCGGCACAGAGGTTCCTCACTGAGACGTGTCCGCAGGAGCGGCGAACGATGCCCGTATGAATATCACCTGAGACCGCGTCCGTTCCACGCAGGCCGGCGCCGGCAGCCGGGACGCCCGCGCTCCTGTCTCCCACCACGGCCGGAGGGGCCCGGAGCGGCCCCGCCCCGGGAAGTCACCCGCTGCCGGCCGGCCCGGAGGGCGCACCGGTGCTGCCGGAACCGGACTGTCCGGCCCGCCGCGGCCCGGCACTTCGACGAGGGGCCGCTGCACCGGGCCGTCGCCCGTCAGGCCGCGGTCCGCACCAGCCGGCCGTGCCCGGCGGGTGTCGCCCCGTCACGGGGAGGCCGGGTCCGGCGGGGTGTCATCCGCGGGACGGTGCTTCTCGCCGCGGGCAGGTCCCGCAGGGGTTCGCCGGGTCGATGGCGTAGTAGAGGCAGCAGCCGCTGCGGGTGCGGGTCCAGGCTCCGTGTTCGCGGCGGAAGGCGGCGGGGCCGGTCCAGGGCGGGGTGTCGGCGGGGACGAGGGCGGTGGCGACGGTGACGGCCCGGTCCTCCTGGTCGAGCACGAGGCCGAGGTACCGGATGCCGGAGACCAGGTCGTCGGTGGCCATGCCCCACAGTGCGCGGGGACCGCGTCGGACGTGGGGCTGGAAGGCCGCGAGGACGGGTCCGACGTGGGCGGCGACGGCATCGCGCAGGGCGGCCTCGTCACCGAGCGCCCAGTCGCCGGGGCGGAGGGCGAAGTCGCCGGTGTCGGCGGCGATCCACAGGTCGCGGGCGGCCAGGACCGGGACTCGTCGCTCCAGGTACCAGACGCCGCTGATCAGCAGCGAGGCGCTCCACAGGTAGTGGTGCAGCAGCCGGGAGGCTGCGACGTGTGGCCGCGGGGTGATGCCGTGTCGGCTGCGGATCCGGGCGGTCTCGCCGTCGATGAGCTGTTCGACGGAGGAGGCGAGCCGGTCGGCGGGGATCCACTGCCGGCCGGCCGGCGGGGCGCAGTCGACCAGGGTGAGCCCCAACACCGGGCAGTACTCGCCAAGTTGACGGTACGTCTCGGCCAGTCTGTCGGCCGTCGGCGGACACCCGGCGGGCAGGTGGAGCATGGTGACCCCCCGTGGGATTGAGGTGAGGCAAACCTTACACACGCTCACCTCGGACTTGACGAACTTAGGCAAGCCTCACCAAACTTTGATCTCGTGCTCAGTACCGAAACCCCGGCGTCCACAGCCCCGGCAGCTCGGCACTCGACGGTCCGGCGGCCTCTGCTGCTGGCGTCCGGTGTCGGTGTGCTGGTGCTCTGCGCGGCGCTCAGCCTCGCCCTCGGATCGCGATCGATCCCGCTGTCCACCGTGATTGACGCCCTGTCCGGAACGGCGCACGGCGGCGACGCCGATGTCGTGGTGGGCCTGCGGGTGCCGCGGACCGTCATCGGAGTGACCGCCGGCGCCGCCCTCGGAGTGGCCGGGGCGGTCGCCCAGGGCGTCACCCGCAACCCGCTGGCCTCGCCGACCACGCTGGGGATCAACGCCGGGGCGGGCTTCGCCGTGGTGGTGGCGATCTTCGCGCTGGGCCTGACCCGGCCGCTGGAGTTCGTCTGGTTCGCCGTCGCCGGTGCGGCGGGCGCCGCGCTGCTCGCGTACGGAATGGCCCGCCGCTCGGGCGATCTCGACCCGGTGCGGCTCGCGCTCGGCGGCACCGTGCTCTCGGCCGTCCTCGCCTCCTGGACCTCGGCGCTGATGCTGGCGAGCCGTCGGACGCTGGACGAGGCCCGGTTCTGGCTGGCGGGTTCGATCAGCGGGCGCAGCCTGGACGCGCTGTACCAGGTGCTGCCGCTGGTCGTGCTCGGGCTGCTGCTCGCACTGCTGGTCTCCCCCGCGCTCAACGCGCTGGCGCTCGGCGACGAGGCCGCACAGGCGCTGGGCGTGCCGGTGGCCCGGATCCGGGTGGTGGGCGGCCTGGCCGTGGTGCTGCTGGCGGCGGGCTCGGTCGCGGTGGCGGGGCCGGTGGCGTTCGTCGGACTCGCCGCGCCGCACCTGGTGCGTCCGCTGCTGGGCGGCGACCACCGGCTGCTGGTGCCGGGCTGTCTGATCGCCGGGCCGGTGCTGCTGCTGACGGCCGATGTGCTGGGCCGTCTGGTGCTGAGTCCGTCCGAGATCGAGGTCGGCATCGTCACCGCGTTCCTCGGCGCGCCGCTGCTCGCGGTGCTGGCCCGGAAGGTGGCGGCGCGATGAGCCGGTCCGTACCGGGCCGTCCGGAGCCCGTCGTGCCGACGACGCCCCGCTCCGCGGCGGGCCGTCCGCCGCTCGTCGTGCCGACGACGCGCGGTGCCGCGGCCCGGGCCCGCCGGCGGAGCCTCGTACTGATCGCCGCCGCCGCGGTCCTGCTGGTGCTGCTGACCGGGGTGGCGCTGTCCACCGGCCAGGTGCGGATCCCGTTGCTGGACGCCCTGCGCGCGCTGTTCGGCTTCGGCGCGGACGGTGACGTGCTGGTGGTGCGGGAGTTCCGCGCACCGCGGGTGCTGTCGGCGCTGTTCGCGGGGGCCGGCCTGGCGGTGGCGGGTTCGCTGCTGCAGCGGCTGTTCCGCAACCCGCTGGCGTCCCCGGACGTCATCGGGGTGACCGGCGGCGCCTCGTTCGGCGCGGTGCTGCTGCTGGCCACCGGCGCCTCGCAGGCGCTGACCCCGCTGGCGGCGCTCGGCGGCGGACTGCTCGCGGCGGCGCTGCTCGGAGCGTTCGCGTGGCGCTCCCGGCTGGCCGTGACCCGGCTGGTGCTGGTGGGTCTGGCGGTGCAGGCGGGGCTGGCGGCGGCGGTCAACCTGATGATCGTCCGGTTCCCGGCGGAGCTGGCCGGCCAGGCGCTGCAGTGGACCACCGGTTCGCTGTACGGCCGCACCTGGCCCGAGGTGTGGGCCGTGGGCGGGGCCGTCGCGGTCGCGGTGACGGCGGTGTTCCTGATGAACCGTCAGGTCGCCGTTCTCGACCTGGGCGACGACTCGGCCGGCGGGCTCGGCCTCGACCCGCACCGGGCGCGGCTCGCGCTGCTGCTGCTCGCCGTGGTGCTGGCCTCGCTGGCCGCCGCGCTGACCGGACCGGTCGCCTTCGTGGCGCTGGCCGTGCCGCACCTGGTGCGCCTGCTGGCCGGGCCGCCGACCCCGGCGACGCTGGCGCTGACCGCACTGACCGGCGCGCTGCTGCTGCTGGCCGCCGACCACCTCGTCCTGCACGTCCTGCCGGTGCACGGCCTGCCCGTCGGCGCCGCCACCGCGACGCTCGGCGCCCCCTGGCTGCTGGCGCTGATGATCCGCCAGGGCCGACAGCCGCAGAGGAGCTCCCGATGACCACCACCACGACCACGGCCACCGCCGCCACGACCGCCGCCGCCGACCGGCTGGCCGCGCACGGCCTGCACCTGCGCTACGGCGACCGCACGGTCGTCCGGGGCCTGGACCTCGAACTGCCCGGCGGCGCGGTCACCGCCATCGTCGGCCCGAACGCCTGCGGCAAGTCCACCCTGCTGCGGGGCCTGGTCCGGCTGCTCGGCCCGGCGGCCGGCACCGTCACCCTGGACGGCGCCGACATCCACCGGATGCCGGCCAGAACGCTGGCCCGCCGGATGGGCCTGCTGCCGCAGCAGCCCGTCACGCCCGAGGCGGTCACCGTGGAGGCGCTGGTCCGGCTCGGCCGCTACCCGCACCAGCGGATGCTGACCCCCTGGTCGGCCGCCGACCGGGACGCCGTCGAGGAGGCGCTGCGCCGCACCGGCACCGACGCGCTGCGCGACCGCCCGGTGGACCAGCTCTCCGGCGGCCAGCGGCAGCGCGCCTGGATCGCGCTGGCGCTGGCCCAGGACACCGAGCTGCTGCTGCTGGACGAGCCGACCACCTTCCTGGACCTGCGGCACCAGCTGGACGTCCTGGACCTGGTCGCCGACCTGCACCGGGACTTCGGACGGACGGTGGTCATGGTGCTGCACGACCTCGGCCAGGCGGCCCGCTACGCCGACCACCTGGTGGTGCTCGACGGCGGCAAACTGGCCGCGGCCGGCCCGCCGGGCGAGGTGCTGACGGCCGACCTGGTCGAGCGGGTCTTCCAGGTGCCCTGCCGCGTGATCCCCGACCCCGAGACCGGCACTCCGCTGGTCGTGCCGCTGGCCCGCCGCTGACTCCCCCTCGGCTTCCGGTGGTGCCACGACAAGTCGCCACCGGGCGACGAACCCTGCCCGAAAACACTCCCGCAAGGACAGAGACATGATCAACCGCAGACTCCCCGCCGCCGTGCTCGCCGCCGTCCTCTCCACCACCCTGCTGGCCGCCTGCGGCAGCAGCGGCTCCACGGACTCCCGGCCGGCCGCGAGCCGGGCCGCGGGCGACAGCGCCGCGGTCTTCCCGCGCAGCGTCAAGCACGCGATGGGAACCGCCGAGATCAAGGCGCAGCCCAAGCGGGTCGTGGTGCTGGACTCCGGGGAGCTGGACGACGTCACGCTGCTCGGCATCACCCCGGTCGGCGCGGTCGCCCCGCACCTGAAGACCGAGGGCGGCTTCCCCGCGTACCTCAAGGGCAGGGTCGACGGCACCAAGGACGTCGGTCCGATGAACGAACCGAACCTGGAGCTGATCGCCTCCCTCAAGCCGGACCTGATCCTCACCTCCAAGGTCCGCCACCAGAAGGTGTACGAGAAGCTCAACGCGATCGCCCCGACCGTGATGGCCGAGACCACCGGGCAGCCCTGGAAGGAGAACCTCAAGCTCTACGCCGAGGCGCTGGGCAAGGAGGCCGAGGCGAAGAAGGCGGTGGCCGACTACGAGGCCCGGGCGGCCAGGCTCGGCGAGGCGGTCAGGGCCAAGTACAGCGGCAAGGCGCCGACGGTGTCGGTGGTCCGGTTCGTGGCCGGCCCGACCCGCCTCTACCAGAACGCCTCGTTCAGTGGCGTGGTGCTCGCGGACGTCGGCATGGCCCGCGCCATCCAGGCGCCGGACGTCGACAAGTCGATGCTGGAGGTCGGCCCGGAGCAGATCAACCAGGCCGACGCCGACCTGGTGTTCGTCACCACCTCCGACGACCCGAGCAAGACCAAGCAGGCCGAGATCCAGCAGACCGCCGTCTGGCAGGGCCTGAACGCGGTGAAGAACGGCAAGGTCTTCACCGTCCCGGACGAGACCTGGATGTCCGGGATCGGCGTCCAGGCCGCCGACGAGATGCTCAAGGACATCGCCGAGGCCGCCGGCGTCGACGCGCCCGAGTAACCCTTCCGTTCCGCCACCTGCACTGGGAGTGACCACCATGCGGCTCTACCTTCTCGCCCTGAACCCCACCGACTCGGTGACCGACGGCTTCCTGCCGGCGGCCGCGAAGCTCGGACTCGACGTCACGGTGCTGACCGACAGCGTCGAGGACCACCGCCGGGCCTACGCGGACCGGGAGTTCAGACCGGAGGTGGTCGGGTGCGAGGTCCGCGACTTCCGCGCGGTGATCAGTACCGTCTCGCAACTGGCGGCCCCCGACGCGGTGTTCAGCAACAGCGACCACCTGCAGACCCAGACCGCGCTGGCCGCCGAGTACTTCGGGCTGCCGGCCAAGGACTGGCGGGCCGCGCTGCGCGCCAAGGACAAGGGCCTGCTGCGCCGCCACCTGGCGCTGGCCGGCCTGGACACCGTCCGCTCCGCCGAGTTGCCGCCGGGCGCCGACCCGTCCGGACCGGACGTCCCCCACCCGTGCGTGGTCAAGCCGCGCGAGGGCGTGGCCAGCGAGGACGTCTCGCTGGTCGCCGACCCGGCCGAACTCGCCCGCCGCTGCGCGGAGATCCGCGCCCGGCGGCCGGGGGCGACGCTGGTGGTCGAGGAGTTCCTGGCGGGCGAGCTGCACACCCTGGAGACCCTCGGCGACGGCCGCACCCGGCACGTCCTCGGCGGCTTCCGGACCCGGCTCTCCCCGCCGCCGGACTTCATCGAGGAGGTCCTGACCTTCGTCCCGGCCCACCCGCCGGAGGTCACCCGGCAGGTGCTGGCCCAGCTCGACGCGCTCGGCGTCGGCCTCGGGGCCTGCCACACCGAGTTCGTCGTCCAGCCGGACGGCCGGGCCCGGATCATCGAGGTCAACTACCGCGCCATCGGGGACCAGTGCGACCTGATGCTGGCGCGGATCCTCGACGTCCCGTTCTTCGAACTGGTGCTGCGCGCCCACCTCGGCGAGCGGCTGCCCGCCGACCTGGGCCTGCGCACCGACCGGCGGGCCCGCAACGAGGCGATCCTGGCCGACCGGGCCGGCACGCTGACCGCCGCCCCGGGCCCGTACGACAGCGAGGCCGACGGCGTCGCCCTCTCCTACCGGCCGACCCGCCGGATCGGCGAGCGCCACGAGCACCACCGGACCAACCGCGACTACCTCGGCGTGGTCTGGGCGACGGCCCCGAGCCAGCAGCAGGCGGACAGCGCCGTGGCCGCCTTCATCGCCGCCAACCGCTGGGAGATCGCCCCGTGACCGCCGCCGAGCAGTTGACGCTGCGGGTGCTCTCCGCCCTGCTGCGCGAGGACGTGCTCGGCCTGCGCACCGGCGCAGCGCTGGAGCAGCGCTCCGACGGGCCGTGGCTGCGCAGCGGCCGGTACGCGCTGCCGGTGGCGCCCGAGGGCTTCCAGTGCGAGTACGCCGCCCGGCTGCCGCTGCTGGAGGCGGACGGCCGCGCGCTGGCCGAACTCCCGGAGATCCTGGCCCGGTTGGCCGCCGACGCCGATCCGCGGGACCGGCCCGGGCACCTCGCCTTCGCCGAGGAGTGCCGGCAGACCCTGGCCACCATGGAGCTGCACGACACCGTCCGGGACGGGGTGCACGGCCGGCTCGCCGAGGTGTACGGCGCGGACCCGGCCCGGTGGACCGGTCTCGGCGCCTCGCCGGCCTTCGACACCCTCGCCGCCCACCTCGACCATCCGGTGTACCCCACCGCGCGCGGGCGCGCCGGCCTCACCGAACATCAACTGCGGTCCTACGCGCCGGAGTTCCACCCGTCGTTCGAGCTGCGCTGGCTGGCCGTGCCGGCCGGCGAGCTGGACGTGCACGGGGCCGAGCCGCTCCCCCGCTGGTGGCCGAACGCCCGCCGGTTCGGGGTGGCGGGCGACCACCTGACCCTGCCGGTCCACCCGCTGACCGTCGACCACCTCCCCGACCTGCCCGGCGCGGTCCTGGTCGACGAGCCGTACCTGGAGGTGCTGCCCACCCTGTCGATGCGCACCGTCGCGGTCGCCCGCGACCCGTCCCTGCACCTCAAGCTGCCGCTGGCCACCGCCACCCTCGGGCTGCGCAACCGGCGCACCATCAAGCCGGGCACGCTCGCCGACGGGGCGGCCGGACAGCTGCTGCTCCAGGCCGTGCTGGACCGCGAACCGCGGCTCGCCGCACGGATCCTGCACGCCGACGAGCAGTGCCACGCCCAGGCCGCCGGGGACGAGCTGCTCGCCGTCCTGCTGCGCCGCTACCCGGCCGGGCTCGACGACGCGGTGACCGTCCCGCTGGCCGCGCTGCTGGCCCCGGCGCCCGGGGGCCGGCTGGTGGTCGACCACCTCGCCGACCGGTTCTACCGGGGCTCCGTCCTGGAGCTGTACCGGGCGCTGCTGGAACTGCTGCTGGACTGGCAGACCACCCTGTTCGGGTACGGCATCGCGCTGGAGTCGCACCAGCAGAACACCTCGCTGGTGCTGGACGCGGAGGGCGGCCGGACCCGGCTGCGGCTGCTCTTCAAGGACAACGACGGCCCCCGGATCAACACCGCCCGGCTCGGCGAACTCGCCGACCACCGCCGCCTGTTCGACGACGAGCGGATCTTCGGCGACCAGGACCGGCCGCTGACCGACCTGTTCACCACCATCACCGGCCACCTGTGCACCGCCGCACTGGCCTTCGGCCTCGCCGAGCACGGCCGCGCCCCGCTCGCCCGGCTGCTCGGCCTGCTGCGCGACACGCTCGGCGAGGCCGTCGACCGGCTCGGCCCGGTCGGCACCCCGCTGCGCACCGACCTGCTGGACGCCGAGCGGCTGCCGGTCAAAGCCATGGTCACCGCGGGCACCCTGCTGGCCAAGGACCGCTCCGGTGCCGCCGACATCAACAAGCACTACACCAGCGGGCCCAACTACCTGCTCCGCGCGGGGCGGCCGTGAGCACCCGGGCGCCGGAACGCGGCGCCCCGGCCGTCGACCGGCCCGGCGGCCTCGACCGGCGCCAGGTGCACGCGGTGGCGGCCTGCTACTTCGTCGCCTCGTTCGCGGCGCTCGGCCTGCCGCCGTACCTGACCGCGATCCTGCCGTCCCTCGGCGACCGCGAGGGGCGCTGGGCCGGGCTGCTGTACATCGTGCCGACCGTGTTCAGCGCGCTCGGCGCCCCGTTCTGGGGCCGGCTGGCGGACCGGTTCGGCCGCAAGCGGCTGCTGCTGCGCGCCCAACTCGGCCTCACCCTCTCCTTCCTGCTGGCCGGCGCGGCCGACTCGCTGGCCGCCTTCACCGTCGCCCTGGTGCTGCAGGGCTTCCTCGGCGGCACCTTCGCCGCCACCAACGGCTACCTCGGGGCGGCCCTGCGCGGCTCCGAACTCTCCCGCGCCCTCACGCTGATGCAGGGCAGCGCCCGGGCCTCGCTGGTCGCCGCGCCGATCCTGGTCGGCGCGCTCTCCCCGTGGGTCTCCCCGCACCGGCAGTACCTGCTGATGGCCGTCCTGCCGCTGGCGGCCGCCGCGCTGCTGGCCTTCCTGCCCGAGCCCGGCCGGCCGCACGGCTCCACCGCCCGCACCGGCGGCGGACGGCCGGCGCCGGCGGGGCCGCTGCGCCTGCTCTACCTCTTCGAGTTCGCCTTCGTCTTCGCCACCATCGTCTCCTTCCCCTACCTGATCGCCCTGGTCGAGCAGCGCCTGCCCGGTGTCTCCGGCACCGTCTCCGGCGTCCTGTTCGCCCTGCCGCACCTGGTGTACCTGCTGAGCGCGGGCCGGGTGCACCGGATGTTCCACCACCGGCCCCGCAGCGGCCTGTTCGCCGCCTTCGTGCTGGTCGGCCTGGGCCTCGCCGGGCACGGCGCCGCCCACTCCCTGCCCGGCCTCGCGCTCGCCCGGGCGGTCCTCGGCGTCGGCCTCACGCTCGGCCTGGTCTGCCTGTCCGTGCTCGCCGCGGCCGCCGCCGAAGGGCGCGCCCCGGGGCGGATGTTCGGCACGCTGGAGCTGGTCTCCAAGGGCGGTGCGGTCGCCGCCGGCGCCGCCGCCGCCCTGGTCAACGGCGCCTTCGGCCCGACCGCCCCCGTACTGGCCGGCACCGCCGCGGCCGCACTCGCCGCCACTCTCGTCCTCCTGACCCGCTGGAGCCCCCGATGACCACCCAGACCGACCGCCGTCCGTCGGCGGCGGGCCCGGACGCCCTGCCCACCGCCGACCACGCCGTCTCCCACACCCTGCTGAACTGCCTGCTCCGCGAGGTCTCCGCCCCCGAGCACCAGACCGCCGTCGCCGACGGCGCCCTGCTGCTCCGCCTCCCCCGGTGCGGCGCCCTGCTGCGGGTCGCGCTGCGCCGCACCTCGCTGCTCGGCGCGCACCGCTTCACCGGCCCGGTCAGCCGGCAGACTCCGGACGGCTGGCGGGAGTTGGGCTGGCAGGAGCTGGCCGGGCACATCCGCACCGAACTCACCCTGCGCACCGGCGTGGCCAACGAGGAGTTCCTCGACCAGGTCGCCTCCAGCCACCGCGGGGTCGGCGCCGCCCTCACCGGCCGACCCGCCGCCGGCGACGACCGGTACCTGGAATCGGAGCAGGCCCTGCTCCTCGGCCACCGCTTCCACCCGGCGCCCAAGTCCCGTTCCGCGGAGCGCGGTTCGTGGTCCGACTACGCCCCGGAGGCCCGCGCCGCGTTCCGCCTGCGCCACCTCGCCGTGCGCTCCGAGTACATCGCCCAGGACGCCGCCGACCCGGCCGCGCTCGCCCGCCTGGACGCGCTGCGCCCCGTCCCGGACGGCTACACGCTGCTGCCCGCCCACCCCTGGCAGTACCAACTGCTGTCCGACCACCCGCTGTTCACCGCCGCCCTGGACCGCGGCGACGTCCTCGACCTCGGCGAGGGCGGCACCCCGTACGCCGCCACCGCCTCGGTGCGCACCCTGTACGGCGACGGCGCGTTCCTCAAGTTCAGCCTGAACGTGCGGATCACCAACTGCCTGCGGAAGAACTCGGCGTACGAGCTCGCCGGCGCCGTCGCCCTCACCCGCCTGCTCGCCGGGCCGCTCGCCGACCTGGCGGAGCGGTTCCCCGCCGCCGCCGTGCTGCGCGAGCCCGCGTTCCGCACCCTCGCCCTGCCGGGCGCGGGCGGGGCACCGGACACCGCGCTCTTCGAGGGCTTCGGACTGATCGTGCGGGAGGGGCTGGCGCCCGCCGTCCGGCCCGGCCTGACCCCGCTGCTGGCCGCCGCCGTCGCCGACGAGTACCCGACCAGCCCCGCGCAGATCTCCGCCCTGCTGGCCGGGCGCGACGCCGCGGACGCCCGCGCCTGGTGGGCCGCCTACCTGCGGCTCGTCGTCCCGCCGGTGCTCGCCGCGTACTTCGACCACGGCGTGGTGCTGGAGCCGCACCTGCAGAACGTCCTGGTCTGCGTGGACGCCGACGGCAGGCCCGCGCAGGTGCTGTTCCGCGACCTGGAGGGCACCAAGCTGCTCCCGGAGCACAACGCCGCGCTGCTCGCCGGCCTGCCCCCCGAGGTGGCCGGCCCGATGACGTACGACGCCCAGCGCGGCTGGGACCGCGTCGTCTACTGCCTGGTCGTCAACCACCTCGCCGAACTGCTCGCCGCCCTCGCCGACCGGCACCCCGAGCTGGAGGCCGCGCTGTGGGACGAACTCCGCACGGTGCTCGGCGACTACGCCTCCGAACACGGCTGCCCGCCGCGGCTGGCCGCCCTGCTGGCCGGCGTCCCGCTGCCGGCCAAGGCGAACCTGCTGACCCGCTGGTCCCGCCGCCCCGACCGGGAGGCGGCCTACGTGCCGATCGCCTCGCCGCTGTCCCTCTCCGCCGGAATGTGCACCTCGATCCCCGCCCCCGCCGAGGAGTACGCGTGACCGTCCGCACCGCCGCCGCCGGGCTGACCGAACTCCCGGCCTACCTGTACGACCTGTCCGCCCTGCGCGCCCACGCGGCCGCGGTCCGGGCGGCCCTGCCCGAACGCGTCGAGCTGTACTACGCCGCCAAGGCCAACCCCGAGGCGCCGATCCTCGCCGCGCTGCACGGCCTGGTGGACGGCTACGAGGTCTCCTCCGGCGGCGAGTTGGCGCACGTCCACGCCACCGTCCCGGACGCGCCGCTGGCCTTCGGCGGCCCCGGCAAGTCCCCCGAGGAGATCGCCGCCGCCCTCCGGCTGCCCGCCGTGCGGCGCTGGCACGTGGAGAGCGAACGCGAACTGCGCGCCCTCGCCGCGGCCGCCGACCGGCCGGTGGACGTCCTGCTGCGTGCCAACCTCCCGGTCGGCGACGACGCCCTCGACGGCGTCGCCCTCGCCATGGGCGGGCGCCCCACCCCGTTCGGCATGGACCCCGACCGGATCGAGGACTGCCTCGCCCTGCTCGCCTCCCCCGGCTTCGAACGGCTGCGCCTGCGCGGCATCCACGCCCACCTGGCCAGCGGCCTGACCGCCGCCGAGCACCTGCGCGTCGCCGGGCGGATCGTCGACTGGTCCGCCGGCCTGGCCGCCCGCCACGGCCTCCCGCTGCACGAGGTGAACGTCGGCGGCGGCATGGCCGTCGACTACGGCGACCCGGACGCCCGCTTCGACTGGGCCGCCTTCGGCGAAGGCCTCGACAAGCTCCTGGCCCGCCACCCGGGCGTCACGACGCTCCGGATCGAACCCGGCCGCGCCCTCACCGCCCACTGCGGCTGGTACGTCACCGAGGTGCTGGACGTGAAGCACAGCCACGGCGAGGCCTTCGCCGTGGTCCGCGGCGGCACCCACCACCTGCGCACCCCGGCCACCCGCGGCCACTCCCAGCCGTTCACCGTCCTGCCCGTCGAGGGCTGGCCGCACCCCTGGCCGCGCCCGGCCGCCACCGACACCCGGGTCACCGTCGCCGGCCAGCTCTGCACCCCCAAGGACGTGCTCGCCGCCCGCGCCCCGGTCGCCGGACTGCGGGCCGGCGACCGGCTGCTGTTCGCGATGGCCGGCGCGTACGCCTGGAACATCTCGCACCACGAGTTCCTGATGCACCCCCGGCCGGCCTTCCACTACCTCCGCGGCGACCGGGGGCCGGTCCTCCCCGCGCACCGTCGGTTGCCCGGCGCAGCCGCAGGTGTCGATGCGGCGGACGACTCGTGAAGGAATTAAGGGTGACGGCGCTTGTCACCTTTGGCGTCGATCGTTGAAGCATGGAGAACAACACGAACGATGCCCAGCCCCGTCCGCTGGCGGGCCGGATCGCCCTGGTCGCGGGCGCGACCCGGGGTGCGGGTCGGGCGCTGGCGGTGGAGCTGGGCAGGGCCGGGGCGACGGTGTACGTGACCGGACGGACGACGCGTGAGCGGGTCAGCGAGGTCGGCCGGGCGAGCGAGACGATCGAGGAGACGGGAGAGCTGGTCACGGCGGCCGGCGGGGTGGGGATCGCGGTGCCCACCGACCACCTGGACGAGGCGCAGGTGCGGGCGCTGTTCGGGCGGATCGAGGAGGAGCAGGGGCACCTCGACGTCCTGGTCAACGACCTGTGGGGCGGTGAACGCCTGACCGTGGAGTCGATCTTCGGGAAGAAGAGCTGGGAGACGCCGCTCGCCGACGGGCTGCGGATGCTGGAACTGGGCGTCCGCTCGCACGTGATCACGGCGGCGCTCGGCCTGCCGCTGCTGGTGCGCTCGGCCGCGCCGCTGCTGGTGGAGGTCACCGACGGCACGGCGGCGACCAACCGCCGGTACCGGGAGAACCTCTACTACGACCTGGCGAAGAACGCCCCGATCCGGATGGCCTTCGGCCTGGGCGAGGAGCTGGCGGAGTACGGCGGCGCGGCGGTGTGCGTGACCCCGGGCTTCCTGCGCTCCGAGCAGATGCTCGCGCACTTCGGCGTGACGGAGGAGAACTGGCGGGACGTCATCGCCGTCGAGCCCACGTTCGCGATCGCGGAGACGCCGCAGTACCTCGCGCGCGGGGTGGCCGCGCTGGCCGCCGACCCGCGCCGGGCCGAGCGGTGGAACCGGAAGTCGACGTCCAGCGCCGAGCTCGCCCGGGTCTACGGCGTCACGGACGTGGACGGCAGCAGGCCGGACGCCTGGGCGTACTTCGACGCGGTGGGCGAGCGGGCCGGGAAGGGGGATCCGGTCCTGGCGGAGGACTATCGCTGATCCTCGGCGGGGCCGCCGCCCCGTACCCCCTCCGCCGTCACGGCAAGGTCTGCGGCGTCCGGCCCTGCGTCGCAGTAGCGCGCGGCGAGGGCCCGGGCGTGCTCGGCGAAGCGGCCGCGGAGCGCGGGCGGGGCCAGCACTTCGGCGTCCGCGCCGAGCGGGAGCAGTTCGGCGAACGCGATGTCCTCGGACTCCACGGCCAGCTCGACGGTGACCCGGCCGCCGGGGTCCGGGGACGCGGCGGCGGCCAGCGCCCGTTCGGCCGCCGCCCGGTCGGTGACCTCGGGCAGGCGGCGCGCGCCCGCCGGGGTGAGCCGCACCGTGACGGTGGCGCGCAGCAGCGAGAGGGCGAAGCGGGCGCTGTGCTCCTGCCAGTACGCCGCCAGGTCGAAGGACGCGTCGCGGGTGAACGCGCCGTCAGTCGGCGTGCGCAGCGCGGTGATCCGGTCGGCGCGGTAGGTCAGGTAGGCGGTGCCCGCAGCGTCGGGATTCCGGCCCACCAGGTACCAGACGCCCGCCTTCAGGACCAGTCCGTACGGTTCCACCCGGCGCGGCGCCCCGGGTTCACGGCCGGGGCGGGCGTACCCGAACTCGACCGCGCGGTCCGCCCAGAGCGCGCGGGCCAGCTCCGGGAGCAGCTCCGGGGTGGACGGCTCGCGGAACCACGCCGGCGCGTCCAGGTGGAACCGCCTGGCCGAGGACTCGGCGGCCGCCCGCAGGGAGGGCAGCAGGGTGGCGGAGAGTTTCAGCCGGGCGGTGTCGGCCGCGTCGGACAGCCCGAGGTCGCGCAGCGCGGAGGGCAGGCCGGACAGGTAGAGGGTCTCGGCCTCGCTCGGGTCCAGCGTGGTGAGACGGGTCCGGTACCCGGGGGCGAGCCGGTAGCCCCCGGCCCTGCCCCGCTCGGACCGGACGGGGATCCCGGCCTCCTGCAGCGCCTGCACGTCACGGATGACGGTCCGTTCGGACACCTCCAGCTCCCGGGCCAGATCCGCAGCGGTGAGGCCGGGAACGGACTGCAACAGGAGCGCCATGCGGATCAGACGGGCAGCACGCATGCGCACCAGCATCGCCGATCCACCACCCGGCAGCTCACCCGGGGGGCAGTGCCGAGGGTCGGACCGCACGCCAGCAGGTCGGCGGGGACCGTCCGTTCGGCATGGCGTGGCGCTCCGCGGATGCGTCGGGAAAAGTTGACATGTCGGAAGTTCCCGACGGATAGTGGTGGGCATGGCAACAGTCGATGTGTTCAGCGCGCTGGCGAATCCGGTGCGGCGCAGGCTGCTGGAGGCGTTGCGGGACGGTCCGAGCGCGGCCGGTGAGCTCGCCGGGCAGTTCGCACTCAGCAGGCCCGCGGTCTCCGAGCATCTGGCGGTGCTCAGGAACGCCGGGCTGGTGCGGGAGGAGCCACGGGGGCGGCATCGCTACTACCACCTGGAGGCGAAGCCGCTTGCCGAGGTGGGCGACTGGCTGCATCCCTTCGAGCACTACTGGCGCGGCCGGATGGCGGCGCTCGCCGACCTGATCGACAAGGAGAACCCGTGACCACCCCCGACCCGACCGTCATCCACTGCGACCAGTTCGTCGCCCATGCGCCCTCGGCGGTCTGGAAGGCCTTGACCGATCCCGAGCTGCACGCGAAGTGGTGGGCCGCCGGCGACGTGCAGCCCGTCGTCGGACACCGCTTCACCCTGGACATGGGGCCGTGGGGGCTTCAGGAGTGCGAGGTGCTCGCCGTCGAGCCCGAGCGCCTGCTGCGCTACAGCTTCGCCCCGGGCTCGCTGGACACCACGATCACCTGGCGGCTGCACCCGGAGGGAACCGGCACCCGCCTGCTCCTCGAACACGCCGGCTTCGACCTGGACTCCCCGCTCGGCAGGGCCGCGCTCGACGGCATGGGACGCGGCTGGCCCGACGTCCTGCGGCGCATCGACCCGGCCCTCACTGCGGCGTCCCGGTAGGAACCGGCGCACAGCCACCCCACCGCCCGCCGGGGAAGACGGCCACACGCGCACCGGGGACGGGCTGGTCGACGTCGACCGGGGCGAGGCCGGGCGGAGCCGATCACGGGGCCGCACCGGAAGCACGCCGTGGCCCCTTGAGCACAGGGCCGGGGACGGGGCTGTCCAGCGCGGCGTGTTCGGCCGATCGGATGGCGGGCCTTCGGCGTCCGGTGTGCCGGGTGGGTGAGGGGCCGGGGGTGGCCCGGTGTGCGGGCTAGGTTCGTGGGTGTGACCGGCAACGACGCGGTCCTGGCGTTGATGGTGGCCACGGCGCTGGGCTTCGACTTCACCAACGGATTCCACGACACCGGCAACGCGATGGCGACTTCGATCGTCACGGGGGCGCTGCCGCCCCGGATCGCGGTCGCGCTGTCGGCGGTGCTGAACCTGGTCGGCGCGTTCCTGTCGACCGCCGTGGCGGCGACCATCGCCAATGGCCTGGTCGCCACCGGGAAGGTGACCCTGACGGTGGTCTGCGCCGGCCTGACCGGCAGCATCCTGTGGAACCTGGCCACCTGGTACCTCGGGATCCCGTCCAGTTCCTCGCACGCGCTGGTCGGCGGCGTGGTCGGCGCGACCGTCGCGGCGGCCGGGTTCTCGGCCGTCAAGTGGCAGGGCCTGGTCTCCAAGGTGATCGTGCCCGCGGCGCTGTCGCCGTTCATCGCCGGCCTGGTGGCGGTGGCCGGCACGTTCCTGGTCTACCGCCTCACCCGCGGCGTGCCCGACTCGGCGCGCGGGCGCGGTTTCCGGTTCGGCCAGGTCGGTTCGGCGTCGATGGTGTCGCTCGCCCACGGCACCAACGACGCGCAGAAGACCATGGGCGCCATCACGCTGGCCCTGATCGCGGCCGGCACCCTGCCGCCCGGGTCGAAGGCGCCGGACTGGGTGATCGTCTCCTGCGCGCTGGCCATCGCCCTGGGCACCTGGTTCGGCGGCTGGCGGGTGATCCGGGCCCTGGGCAAGGGCCTGGTGGAGATCGAGCCTCCGCAGGGCCTGGCCGCGGAGTCGGCGTCGGCCGCCGTCATCCTCTGCTCGACCGACTTCGGCTACTCCCTCTCCACCACCCATGTCGCCACCGGGTCGATCCTCGGTTCGGGGGTCGGCCGCACCGGGGCCCGGGTCCGCTGGCAGCTCGCCCGCAGGATGGTCGCCGCCTGGGTGCTGACGCTGCCGGCCGCCGCCCTGGTCGGCGCCCTGGCCTACGGGGTCGCGAACGGCATCGGCGGGACGGCCGGCGTGGTGGTGATCTTCGTGGCGCTGATCCTGGCGTCGGCGGCCTTCTTCGTCGCCTCCCGCCATCCGGCCGTGACGCCGGAGAACGTCAATGCCGCGTGGACCGGCACGGTGGTGCCCGGCCCCGCCAGGAACGGGGACGAGGTCAGTCCGTGAGCTCCTGGATCAACCTGGACGCGCTCTGGAGGATCGTCGTGGTGGGCCTGCTCACCGGTGCCGGCCTGCCCGCCCTGTTCGCCCTGGGCCTGCGCCTGCTCAACCCGCCCGGCACCGCCGCCGCACCCTCCCCCGGTCGCACCTCGCCCGGCCGCCCCACCGCCGGGCCGCTCCGCCGGGCCCTGGCCGGACTGCTCTTCGCCGTGGTCCTCGCGTCGATCGGGTGGGGCATCTCGGTCATCGTCGGCCACCGCTGACCCCACCCGGCCCGCCTGCGGACGGACGATCCGTCCCGTGTGCTGCCGAACTCACGGGCCCGACCGGCGGGTTGCGCACGGACATCGCCCTCACGAGACCCCGGTCCTGCGCGGCCCGGCCCGGTCCGCTTCCCGGCGGAAGCCGCCGGGAACACGCCGGCAGCCCGGGTGCGCGTGGGCGTACCCGGGCTTGCAGGGGAAGGGGCGTCAGGCGGCTCTACCTTCTGAGCCGGGTTGGTCTGGTCATTCGTAGGGTTGGACCACCCAGGGGTGCTGGGTGTGGCTATCAGGCGGCTGCCGTCTCGTGGCTAACCTCGCTTCGCCGCCCAGTACCCCACGACGACTCGGCCGCCGATTAGGAAGTGCGAGAAAGTCGCTGCGTAGAGCAATGCCGGCGAGGTCGTCCGTGGTACGAGCAGCACGAAAACGCACGTCAGGAGCACGATGAGCCGGATATGGGCGGGGATCGACAGCGGCAAGGGCCACCACCACGGCGTGGCCATCGACGCGGACGGCA
>NZ_JBHWDS010000012.1:105900-172235 GCF_042734615.1 Kitasatospora sp. NPDC059646 | reverse complement strand
CGCTGAGCCGCCGTGCCGCACCGGCGGGCGCCCGGCCGGGTCACTCCCGGTCCTCGCCGCCCTCCGCCTCCTCGCCCTCGTCGCCGAACGCCGACTCGAACTCGTCGATGTCCTCCTGGCCGAGCGAGATCAGCGAGAAGTCCGACGGGGTGTGGCCGCCGGGCCCCTCGGCGGCGTGCCGGGCCAGGCCCTCCAGCACGGCCCGCCAGCGCTCCGCGAGGTCGCCGAGCTCCGCGTCGGAGAGCAGTCCGGCGGGCGAACCGAGCACGAAGGTCAGCTCCGGGCCCTCCGGCAGGTTGCGGGCCGAGCCGTTGATCTCCAGCACGTGCCGCCACGGCATCGACGGATCGACGCTGCCGGGGATCACGTGCTCGCCGGTCGACGTCCACGGACGGCCGGAGGGGGCCTCGGGCTCCACCGCATCCGGCCCGGCGTCGGCCTCGGCGCCGCCCGGCTCCTCGTCCGAACCGCCGAACCGGCCCAGGTAGTTGAACCCGATCTGCGGCGCCGCCAGCGGTTCGAGCACCGGACGCGTCGCCGGGTTCACGTACCGCAGCAGGCCGTAGCCCAGGCCGTCGCCCGGCCGCTGCCGCAGCTGCTCCTTGATCCGCTTGATCAGCCGGGCGGCGTCCTCGCCGCCGGCCCGGATCTCGTCCGGGTCGACCGGGCCGGTCTCCAGCCACACCGGGTACACGGCGGTGAACCAGCCGACGGTCCGGGTCAGGTCCATGTCCTCGGACAGCGGGACCCGGCCGTGCGCCTCACGGTCGATCAGGAAGCCCTCCGGGACCGGCCGGCCGCGGGCCCGCAGCCACTCGTCGAGCGCCGCGGTCAGACCGGACAGCAGCACGTCGTCCACGCCCGCGTGGTACGCGGCGGGCAGCGCCGTCAGCAGCGGGCCCGCACTGGCCGCCGGAACGGTCAGCTGCGCGCTGGAGCGGCCCGCGCCGACGGTGTCGGTGCGCGGATCGAGCGGACGGTGCGCGAGCGGCGCCTCGTCCCGGTCCAGGATCCGCTGCCAGGCGGGCAGTTCGTCGACCGTCTGCTGCGCCCGGGCCCGGTCCGCGAGGGCGCCGGCCCAGCGGCGGAACGAGGTCGGCTCGGGGGCGACCGCCGCCTCCGCGGCGTCCGCGCCGCCCGCGGTCAGGGCCGCGTGGGCGAGCGCCAGGTCGGGCAGCAACACCCGCCAGGAGACGCCGTCGACCACCAGGTGATGGGCCGTCAGCAGCACCAGGCCGCTCTGCCCGGGGCCGCGGTCGAGGAGCACGGCCCGCAGCATCACGCCGTCGCGCGGCGCGAGCCCGGCCTCGGCGGCGGCGGCCTGCTCGTCGACCAGCGCGTTCAGCCGCGTCTCGTCGAGGCCGGCGGCGTCCACCCGGGTCACCGGGTCCGCCGGGAACGCGCCGGGCTCGGGGACGGTCAGCTGCTCGTCCGTCCCGTCCAGTCGGGCCCGCAGCACGGCGTGCCGGCCGGCGACGGCCCGCAGCACGGCGGTGAGCTGATCGGCCGTCAGGCCCGGCGGGGCGGTCAGCAGCATCGCCTGGCTGCCCGCGCGGGCCGGGGAGCCGGCCCGTTCGGCGATCTCCCGCATCACCGGGGTCAGCGGGACGGGGCCGAACGGAACGTCCTCGGCGGCCTCCGCCTCCGCGTCGTCGACGGGCTCGGCCACCCGGGCGAGCTCCGCGGGGGTGGACAGCTCGAAGATCTGCCGCGGCGAGATCGCCAGACCGGCCTTGCGGGCCTGCCCGGCCAGCATCATCGAGGTGATCGAGTCGCCGCCGAGCACGAAGAAGTCGTCCTCGGGACCGGCCTGTTCGAGGTGCAGGACCTCCGCGAAGAGCCGGCACAGCACCTCCTCCGCGTCGGTGGCGGCCTCGCGCCCGGCCCTGGCGGAGAACACCGGCTGCGGCAGGGCGGCCCGGTCGAGCTTGCCGTTCGCCGTCACCGGCAGCGCGTCCAGCACCGTCACCGACGCCGGGACCAGGTAGCCCGGCAGCTTCCCGGCCAGGTACTCCTGCAGCGCCTGCGGGTCGAGCGGCTCCCCGGCGCCGCCGTCCGGCACCACGTACCCGGCCAGCCGCTTGTGGCCGCCGCTGTCCTCGATCGCGACCACCAGCGCCTGGGCGACGCCCGGGTGCGCGGCGAGCACGGCCTCGATCTCGGCCGGCTCGACGCGGAAGCCGCGGATCTTCAGCTGCTCGTCGGCGCGGCCGAGGAAGATCAGCTGGCCGTCCGGGGTCCACTGCGCCAGGTCGCCGGTGCGGTACATCCGCGCGCCCTCCGGTTCGCCCTCGGCGGGGAACGGGCAGGCGACGAACCGCTCCGCGGTCAGCGAGGGACGGCCCAGGTAGCCGCGGGCCAGGCCGGCCCCGGCGAGGTACAGCTCGCCCGTCATGCCGACCGGCACCGGCCGCAGGAACGGGTCCAGCACGAACACCCTGGTGTTGTCCATCGGCAGCCCGAGCGGCACCACGTCCGGCACCGACTCCGGGTCGGTGAACGGCAGCTGGGTGGTGAACGCGGTCGTCTCGGTCGGACCGTAGGTGGTCCGCACCACCATGCCGGGATGGGCGCGCAGCAGGGTCCGCACGGCGTGCGCGGACACCACGTCGCCGCCGGTGGAGACCTCGCGCACGCCGCCGAAGATGTGCGGGGCCTGCTCCGCGAGCACCCGGAAGTACCCGGCGGTGGCGTGCACGTTGGTCACCTGGTGGGCGGCGATCAGCCGGCCGCGCTCGACGGTGTCGATGTCCCCGGCAGGGACCAGCACCAGCCGGCCGCCGTGCAGCAGCGTCGTCCAGATCTCGTACGTGGAGGCGTCGAAGGCGTGGTTGGCCTGCACCAGCACCCGTTCCAGCGCCTCGGACGACCAGCACTCGTCCAGGCAGAACGCGAGCACGCTGCCGTACGTCACCGCGACGCCCTTCGGCACGCCGGTCGACCCGGAGGTGTAGATGACGTACATCAGGTTCTCCGGCCGCACCGGCACCGACGGGAACGCGGCCCCGTCGGCCCCGGCGGGCTCGTCCGCCGCCAGCCGCAGCACCTCGGCGGGCGCGAACAGCTCGGCGTCGGCCAGGCCGCGGCGGGCGTTCGGCTCGTCGACCAGCACCACCGGCGCGCCGGCCTGGGTCGCCACCGCGCCGAGCCGGGCGGCCGGATGGGTGCCGTCCATCGGCAGGTACGCGGCGCCGGCCTTCACCACCGCCAGCAGCGCGGCGACCAGCTCGGGCGAGCGGTCGGCGACCACGCCCACCAGCGTCTCCGGGCCGACGCCGTGCGCGGCCAGCCGGTGCGCCAGGCGGTTCGCCCGCCGGTCGAGCTCGGCGTACGTCAACCGGTCGTCGCCGGCGACCACGGCCACCGCGTCGGGGGAGCGGCGGGCCTGCTGCTCGAACAGCTCGGCGAGCGTCGCGTCGGGCAGCTCGCGGCGGTTCGGGTTCGCGGCGCCGCCCAGCTCCTGCCGCTCCTCGCCGGTCAGCACGTCCAGCCGGCCCAGGGTCACGTCCGGGTCGTCGGCGACCTGCCGCAGCACCAGCAGCATCCGGTCGACCAGGCCGCGCGCGGCCCGCGCGTCGAACAGGTCGGGCCGGTAGTCGAGCCGGATCTCGGTGTCGTCGGTCGGCGTGACCACCAGGGTCAGCGGGTAGTGGGCGGCCTCCTCGCCGCCGCCGGCGGACACCATGATGCCCGCGGGCCCGCGCCGGGACGCCCAGGACGGCAGCCGCGGCGGCCGGGGCGAGCCGTTCCCGTCGTCGGGAGGCGGTGCGCCCGGCCGCAGCGGGCCGCCGGCCTGCTCGCCGGAGCGCAGCGCCGTCCCGCCCAGGCCCTGGCCGCGCGGGGCGGGCCCGGGCTCGGAGGGGGCGAGGTCCGGGGCCGCCATCGGGCCGCGCGGGTAGTTCTGGAAGACCAGCAGGGTGTCGAAGATCGCGCCGGGGCCGCCGGCCCGCTGGATCTCGGACAGGCTGAGCTGCTGGTGGTCGAGCAGGGCGGCCTGCTGGTCCTGCAGCGCCGCCATCGCCGCGCGGAACGACAGCGCCGGGTCGAGACGGACCCGCACCGGCACGGTGTTGATGAACAGGCCGACCATCCGGTCCGCCTGCGGCACGTCGGTGGGACGGCCGGAGACGGTCGCGCCGAAGACCACGTCGAGCCGGCCGGACAGCTTGCCGACCAGCAGCGCCCAGGCGACCTGGTAGACCCGGTTGAGGGTGACGCCGGCGTCGCGCGCGGTGTCCCGCAGCCGGTCGGCGAGCGGGTCGCCGACCCGGTCGATCACGTGCTGGAGCATCTGCGGCGGGCCGCTGCGGTCGGCCGGGCCGACCAGGGTCGGCCCGTCCGTGCCGGCCAGCATGGCGTGCCAGGCCTCGCGGGCGGCGTCGGTGTCGCGGCGGCCCAGCCAGGCCAGGTAGTCGCGGTACGGCGGCACCGGCGGCAGCACCGACGGGTCGGCGTCGTGGTCGTAGAGCGTCCACAGCTCGTCGAACAGGATCGGCAGCGACCAGCCGTCCATCAGGATGTGGTGCATCGTCACGACCATCCGGTAGTGGTCGGGGCCGGCGCGCACCAGCAGCACCCGCAGCAGCGGCGGCATGCCGAGGTCGAAGCGCCGCGCGTCGATCGCGGCCAGGCGCTTCGTCTCCTCGTCGGCCTCCTGCTCGGTCAGCTCGCCGAGGTCGGCGTACGTCCACGGCAGCCGCACGCCCTTGGCGATCACCTGGACGGTGTCGCCGCTCGCGCGGGAGCGGAAGGCGGCCCGCAGGCTGGCGTGCCGGTCCAGCAGCGCCTGCCAGGACGCCCGCAGCACTTCGGGCCGCAGCGCGCCGTCGAGGCCGAGGATCCGCTGGCCCACGTACACGTCGCGGGGCGCGTCCCGGTCGTACGAGGAGTGGAACAGCAGTCCTTCCTGCAGCGGGGAAAGCGGCCACACGTCCTCGACCTTCAGCTGGCTCATCATGCTCTCCGTTCGGATTGGTCGGGCCGTTCGGGTTCGCCGGGCCGGCCGGCCGGCTTCGGCGGCGGCAGTCGGCGCAGCGGGCCGCCGCCCGGGGGCAGCGGGGGCAGGTCCTGGTAGCCGTTCGCGGGGCGCGCCTCGGGCTCCGGGCGCGGCGCGGGCGGGTTGGCGAACTGGGTGCGGTACAGGTCCGCGTACAGGCCGCCGGCGTCGACGAGGTCGCTGTGCCGGCCGCGTTCGACCACGCGCCCGTCCTTGAGCACGAGGATCTGGTCGGCCTGGCGGATGGTGGACAGGCGGTGCGCGATCACCAGCGCGGTGCGGCCGGACAGCGCCGTCCACAGCGCGGTCTGCAGCGCCGCCTCGGACTCCGAGTCCAGGTGCGCGGTGGCCTCGTCGAGCACCACCACGGACGGCTGCTTCAGCAGCAGCCGGGCGATCGACAGGCGCTGCTTCTCGCCGCCGGAGAAGCGGTAGCCGCGGTCGCCGACCACGGTGTCCAGGCCGTCGGGCAGCGCGGCGATCACCTCCTTGACCTGGGCGGCCTCGCAGGCCTCCAGGAGCTCCGCCTCGGTGGCGTCCGGCTTGGCGTACAGCAGGTTGGCGCGGATGGTGTCGTGGAACAGGTGGGCGTCCTGGGTGACCATGCCGACGGTGTCGCGCAGCGACTCCAGCGACAGGTCCCGCACGTCGTGGCCGCCGATCCGCACGGTGCCCTCGGTGGGCTCGTACAGCCGGGCGACCAGCTGGCTGACGGTGGTCTTGCCCGCGCCCGAGGGCCCGACCAGGGCGGTCAGCCGGCCCGCCGGGGCGCGGAAGGTCACCCCGCGCAGCGCGTGGCTCTCGCCGTCGCGCTCCGGCGCGGGCAGCGTCAGCGTTTCGAGCGAGGCCAGCGAGACCTCCTTCGCCGTCGGGTAGCGGAAGGAGACGTGGTCGAACTCGACCTCCGGCGCGCCGGCGGTCCGGGACGCGGGCAGCGTCACCGGGTCCGGGCGTTCCGCGATCAGCGGCTCCAGGTCCAGCACCTCGAACAGCCGGTCGAAGGAGACCAGGGCCGTCAGGTAGTTCGACTGCAGGTTGGACAGCTGGTTGATCGGGCCGAACAGCCGCGCCAGCAGGGTGGCCAGCGCCACCAGGCTGCCGATCTGGATCGTCCCGCCGATCACCAGCTCGCCGCCGACGCCGTAGACCACCGCGGTCGCCAGCGACGCCAGCAGGGTCACCGTCACCAGCAGCATCCGCGAGTACACGGACGTGATCACACCGACGTCCCGGACCCGCGCCGCGTTGCCGGCGAACCGGCGGGTCTCCCGCTCCGGCCGGCCGTACAGCTTGACCAGCAGCGCGCCCGCCACGTTGAACCGCTCCTGCATCAGCGAGCCCAGCTCGGCGTCCAACTGCATCGACGTGCGCAGGTTGCGCTGCAGCCGGCGGCCCACGATCCGGCCCGGCAGCACGAACAGCGGCACCGTGACCAGCACGACCAGGCCGACCAGCCAGGACAGGTAGAAGATCGTCGCCAGCACCAGGGCCAGCACCACCAGGCTGGACAGCACGTTCGACAGCAGCACCGTCACCGCCTGCTGCGCCTCCATCACGTCGGTGTTCAGCCGGCTCACCAGCGAACCGGTCTGGGTGCGGGTGAAGAACGCCAGCGGCTGCTTCTGCACGTGCTGGAAGACCTCGGTCCGCAGGTCGTAGATCAGCCCCTCGCCGATCCGCGCCGAACTGCGGCTCACCAGGTAGCCCACCAGCGCCTGCAGCACCGCCAGCACCGCCACCGCGGCGGCGGCCAGCGCCACCACGGTCCGGTCGCGCGGCACGATGCCGCGGTCGATCAGCACCCCGAACAGCAGCGGAGTGGAGACGGTGATGACGGCGTCGACCACGGTCAGGGTCAGCAGCGCGACGATCTTCCCGCGGTAGGGCCGCAGGTAGGGCAGGATCCGCTTGGCCGTACCGGGCCGGACCTGGCCGCGCAGCGGATCGGTGCCGCCCGGGGTGGCCCTGATCGTGATCAGCGCGCCGGGGCCGCTCATGAGGCGGCGACCTTCTTCCCGTTCGGGGGCCCGGGCGGGCCGGGCGGACGCTGGTCCGTCCAGGCCCGGTCGATGTACTCCAGGCACTCCTCACGGGTGCCCCGGCCGTGGGCGACCCGCCACCCGGCGGGCACCTGCGCGAACGCGGGCCACAGCGAGTACTGGCCCAGCGGGTTGACCAACGCCAGGTACACGGCGTCCGGGTCGTCGAATGGGCTGATCATCGCGGTCTCCTTCGCGTTCCGGGCTTCGGACAGGGGGTCGTGGGGTTTCCGGCGGGCGTCACCCGGACGGCCGGGCCGCGAACCGGCCCGCCTTGCCGAGGACGTCCGCCGCGTGGATGCGCAGCGCCTGCTGGACGGCGAACTCCGCCATGTACGCGCGGAAGCCGTCCGCCGGCTCCAGCGCCAGGTTCACCATCCGGCGGTTGGCGGTGACGGCCGGGTCGCGGAGCCGCACCAGGGCCAGCTCGACGGCCTCGTCCAGGGCCGCCGGGTCGACCACCTCGTCGACCAGCGTCCGGGCCTCGGGGTCGCGCGCGTGCACCCGCCGGCCGCCGAGGATGATCTGCCGGGCCAGCCGGGGGCCGGTCACCGGCGGCAGCCGGAAGTCCGCCGCGCCCGGGACGATCCCCTCCTGCGCGGCCGGCAGGCTCAGGTAGGCGTCGGACGCCGCGAGGACGTGGTCCACCGCCAGCAGCAGCTGCATGCCGCCGCCGATCGCGAAGCCGTCCACCGCCGCCACCCACGGCATGTCCGTCAGCGGGTACCGCCACGACGGCTGGTCCGTGCGCAGCCCCAGCAGCAGCTTCCGCAGGTAGCCCAGCTCGCGGCGGAGCAGGAACCCGACGAGCGAGATCTCGCCCGCGTGCAGGCGCTTCAGGTTGATCCCGGCGCTGAACACCCGCCGCCCCGCGTAGCGCGGATGCGTCATCTCGCCGCCGCGGATCAGCCCGATCTCGCACTGCTCGTCGAGCAGCGCCAGGTCGACGGCGGTCTCCATGTCGTCGACCTGCTGCTCGTCCTCCGCGTTCAGGCGGTCCGGCGCGCACATGGTGATCCGGGCGACGCCCGCGTGCCGCTCCAGCAGGGTGGTCTCCAGCCGGACCGCCCCGGTGGCGCGGAACCCGTCCAGCAGGCCGAGCGCCCGACCGGTGGGCCGCAGCATGGAGTCCAGCAGGTGGTCGCCGACCGGCGGGCAGCGCAGCAGGCCGCGCAGGAACACGCCCAGGTCGACGTCGTAGCCCAGCCGCTCGGACACCGGCGTGGCCCGCTCCGCCCGCAGCTGCGCGGGCGAGGGCACCAGGCCCGGCGCCGCCGAGTCGGCCGCCGCCACCAGGGCGTCCAGCCGCGGCCGACCGGTCCGGTCGGCGGTCAGCCGGTCGTACAGCGCCTCCGCGTGACGGTCCAGCAGGGCGGTGCGCTGCGCCCGGGCCTCCTCCAGCGCGGTTTCGACGCGGGGGCGCTCCTCGCCGGAGTACGGGCCCGGATCGGGCAGCGGCGCCAGCAGCCGCACCGCCCGGTCCAGCCCGTCCGGGCGGCGGACGTCGACGGCGGCGGCCCGTGCGTGCGGGGTGCTCATGCCGTCACCCCGTTCGCCGCCCGCAGCGCCCGGTCGCAGGCGGCCAGGTGCGGGCCGAGGGCGTCCTCGAAGCTCATCCACTGGGCGTCGAAGGCGAGTTGGCGGCGGATCGCGAGCTCCGGCCCGGACATCCGGCGCACCAGCCGGGCCGCGGCCACCAGGGTCCGGCGGGGGTCCGTGCTCAGCTGGTCGACCAGGCCGCGGTCCAGGGCCTCCCGGGCGGTCAGCGGCCGCCCGAACAGCACCATCCGGCGGGCCGGTCCCAGCCCGAGCTGCTGGACCAGCCGGAACGCGGCCATCCCCGGCCAGGTGCCGTGCTCCTGGAACGCCAGCCGCAGCCGCAGGTCCGGCGCGGCCACCCGGACGTCCGCGGTGAGCAGCAGGTCCAGTGCGACGCCGCCGCACTCGCCGCTCGCCGCCGCCAGGGTGGGCAGCCGCAGCCGCTCGAAGCGGCGCACCGTCCGCTCCCACTTGGTGACGGCGGCGACGTCCGGCCGCTTCGCCACCGCGTCGCCCGGATCGCCGGGCGGCGCGCCGGAGACGTACAGCGCCGCGAAGTCGGCCCCCGTGGACTCCGCCTCGTCGCACAGGTCGGCGACGGCGCGGGTCAGCTCGGCCGAGATCTCCCGGCTGCCGTCCACCCGCAGCACCGGACCCCCGACGAGAGCGTTGACTGGCATGGCGTTCTCCCTTGCTGGGTCACCACTGGATGAGCGCGGTCTCGATGGTCGAACCCGGCCCCATGGTCATGAGCACTCCGTAGTCGCCGGCGCGGGCCACGCCCTCCTGCAGCAGCCGGTCGTAGGAGAAGAGGAACGAGCCGCTGGAGACGTTGCCGTAGTCGCGCAGCACGGTGATGGTGTGCCGCAGGTCGTGGCGGGTCAGCCCCAGGTTGACGGCGACCGAGTCGATGACCTTCTTGCCGCCGGAGTGCACCAGCCAGTGGGCGATGTCGTCGCGGTGCAGCGAGGTGCCGGCCAGCAGCCGGTCCACGACGTCCTCCACGTTCGCGCCGACCAGGTACGGCACCTGCGGGTCCAGGAAGAAGCTGAAGCAGCCCTGCTCGCGGTCCCAGTCGTAGCGCATCGCGTCGATCGCGTCGACGAGGGTCACGCCCTCGGTCCGCAGGATCCGGGGACCGTCCGGGCCCGCGCCCGGCACGCCGTCCTCGCCGACCGGGTCGGCCATCACCGCGACGGCCGCGGCGCCGTCCCCGAACAGGCTGTTGACCACCGCCGTCCGCATCGTGGCGTCCATCGCGTACGCCGCCGAGCAGGCCTCCGCGCAGACCAGCACCGCCGGCCGGCCCGGATTCGCCGCCGCCCAGTTGCGGACCACCCCCAGCCCGTTGAGTCCCGCGTTGCAGCCCATGCCGACGATGTCGGAGCGCCCGATGTGCCAGTCCATGCCGAGCTCGCGGATCAGCAGCGCGCTCAGCCCCGGCGTGAGGAACCCCGTCGACGTCACGCAGCACAGGTACGCCACCTCGGACAGGTCGATGCCGGTCCGCTTCAGGCACTGCGTGAGCGCCTCCGCGCCCAGGGCCACCGCCCAGGCCTTGTGCTTGTCGAGCAGGTCGCCCTGGCTCTCCCGGACCCGGGTGCCGTCCGGCCCCGCCGGGGGCAGCACCAGCGAGCGCTGCCGGATCGAACCCATCAGGAACACCGAACGCACCCGCCGGTCGGTGATCTCGAACAGGTCCAGCAACTCCTCCTGGGAATAGTGCTCGGGCGGCACCGCGGTGCCCACACCGAGGATGTGCGGGGCCGTCAGGACCGTCGGTTTGTCCAGACCCGCGGTCATGACGGGTCACGCTCCGTTCCGCTTGCCGTTCCTGCGCCGAGCGCCCCGGTGAGTGCCTCGGTGCCGAGCGTCTCGGTGCCGAGCTTCTCCAGGAACCGGGCCAACCGCTCGACCCCTTCGGCGATCTGGCGTTCGGTCAGGTAGCTGATGGACAGCCGGATGTCCTGCTCCCCGCCGCCGTGCGGGTGGAAGAACTCCATCGGCGTCCAGATCACCCCGAACTCCCGGGCCGACCGCTCCAACGCCGCGACCCCGGTGCGGAACCCGGTCCGCAGGGTCAGGAAGAACCCGCCGTCCGGACGGTTCCAGTCCACCCCCAGCTCCCGGCGGCGCGCCTCCGGCAGCCACCGGTCCAACTGCGCCAGCGTGCCGGCCATGCTGCGCCGGTAGTGCTCGGCGGTCCGCGCGCTCAGCTCGGACAGCCGCCCGTCCGCACTGAGCAGGGCGCCCGCCGCGACCGCCTGACTGAGCGTCGACGTGTTCACCGTGACCATGCTCTTGACCTTCGCCACGTCCCGCGCCAGCAGCCGGACCCCGCCGCTGCCGTCCCGCACCTGCTGGTCGGCCACCACGTAGCCGATCCGGGCGCCCGGGAACAGGGTCTTGGAGTACGTGCCCAGCTGGACCACGCACCCCGTCCGGTCGAGCGCCTTCAGCATCGGCCGGCGCGGCCCCGGACCGGCGAACCGGTAGGGGCTGTCCTCCAGCACCAGCAGCCCGTGCCGCGCGGCCAGCTCCAGCAGCGCGGTCCGGGTCTCCAGGTCCAGCGTCGAGCCGGTCGGATTCGCGTGGTCCGGCACCACGTACACCGCCCTCGGACGGCGGCCCGCCGCCTGCTCCGCCCGCACCGCCGCGTCCAGGTCCGCCACGACCAGCCGCCCGTCACGCTCCGGCACCGCGACCACCGGGATGTCCAGCAGCCGGGCCGCCCCGATGATGCCCACGTAACAAGGAGTCACCAGCAGCAGCACGTCCCGCGGCGTGGCGAACAGCGTCCGCAGCACCAGGAACATCGCCTCCTGCGCGCCGACCGTCACCACGATCGACTCCGGCGCGACCTCCAACTCCTCGTCCTGGCGCAGCGAGTGCGCGATCAGCTCGCGGATCTGCCCCGCCGCCGGCCCGTACTGGTAGAAGCTGCTGCGCACCTCGGCCGGCCCCGCGCCCCGGCTCCCCAAGTACGCCGCGTACCGGCGCAGGTAGCCGTGCACCTCCTCCACCTCGAAGAAGCCGTCGTACGGGCGCCCCGGCGCGAACGACAGCGCGTCCGGGTACGCGAACGTGATCTCGTTGAGGAAGTTCATCCGGTCGAGGACCGGGTCCTCGATGCTCGAATGCAGGGTCGTCGAATCGAGCACCATCGTGCCCACCTTTCCGCGCCCACACCGGGGTTCCGGCACCTCGCCGTACGGCGGGTGCTCCGGCTCGCAGGAAGGACGCACGGCAGGCGGCGGGGGTGCGGCGACCGGACCGTCGGGCCTCCGGCCGGGCGGAGGCAGTGCGGAACCCCGGCCGGGCGGAGGCGCGCCCGGCCGTGAACACGGCACGCGTCGGCCCGCCGGCGGTTCGCCCGGACCGTCCTCCGATGCTCGGACATCGGCCATGTTCGACTTCGATTTCATCGCGGTCCCCTGGGGCCCGGCCTGCGGGCCCCGGTCTGCGCCACCGCGCGCGCACCACCGGTTCGAGCCCCTGCGGGCGTGGCGATGGCACGCCGGACGGCCGTCGAAGGGGCCGGACAGGACGTGGCACACGGTGTACGAGCACCCTGACACGGCCCACTCACCGCACTTCGCGCCTACGGCGGGCGTCCACGGGACACCTGCGGCACTGGGCCTGCCTGCCTGCTGTTCGTCCTCCTACCAGTACGCGCCCGGAGTCACGGGCGTGTCAAGCCTGGCCGCGAGGCGCGCTGCGCTGGCGCGGCAAGCATCGTGCGTGGGCGGACTGTGTGTGGCGGGTGCGCGAGGCGCGCGGGGGATTCCCGGCGGGGCGGGGGCGTGCCGGCGGGCTCGGGGGTGTCAGTGCGGGAGGTGCTGCTCGCCCAGGGAGCGCAGGTGGCGGGCGAGGGCGGTGCGGTGGGCGGCGGTGAGGCCGGCGGTGAGATCCGCGTCCACCGCCTCGGCGGCGTCGGCGCAGCGGGCGAGCAGGCGGCGGCCCTCGGCGGTGAGGGTGAGGACCTGGCGGCGGCGGTCGTCCGGGTCGCGCAGGCGCTCGACCGCGCCGAGCTCCTGCAACTGGTCCGCCAGGGACACGACCAGGCTCGGCGCGACGCCCAGTCGGGACGCCAACTCCTGTTGGGACGCGGCCGATCCGGCGTCCAGCGCGGCCAGCAGCCCCGCGTGCTTGGGCTTGAGGCCGAGCGCCTGGACCCGCGCCGCGAAGCGGTCCGAGGCGAGAGTGCCGAGGGTGCCCAGATTGAAGGCCACCGTCGCGCGGAGCGCCGCCGCTCCCTTGGTTCCCGCTCCCTTGACATCGCTCACGCCCCGAATGGTAGCGTCCGCGTATCGTTCAGGGCTCGAATGATTCAGGGGGAGACGGAATGACGGCACTGCTGGCGGCCAACGCGGTGGTGGCACTGCTCGGCGCCGGAGCCGGCGTGGCCGGAGCGGTCCGCCCCGGGCTGGTCCTGGCCGCCAACGAGCCGATCGCCGCCGGGACGCAGCTGTACGCCCGGGCCTACGCCGCCCGCGCCGTCCCGCTCGGCATCGCCACGGCGCTGGTGCTCGCCGCCGGACCCTGGAGCGCGGCTCGGCCGATGCTGACGGTGGCCGGACTGGCGCAGCTGGGCGACTCGGCGATCGGCCTCCGCGAACGGAACCCCGGCATGGCGATCGGCGCCGGCGCGGCCGCCGCCCTCCACCTCGCCACCGCCTGCTGGGCGGCCCGCTGACCGGGACCGCCCGCCGAACCGGCCCGCGGAGCGTCCGGGGCCCCGCTCCGCCGACCGTTGACCACTGATCAACTCAGGTGTGGGACACGGCAGGTTGACAGTGCGGCGGCGGATCGGGGGCGGCCCCCGAAGGGGCCGATGCGGCTAGTGCCGGAAGAGCACTTCCGGGTTGTTCGGCGAGGGGCCGTCCAGCAGCGGGCTGTGGATCCCCTTCAGGCTCTGGTCGAAGAACGCCGTCACGTACTCACGCGTGATCTCGATTCCGCGCTCGGGATCGAGCGGCGGCGTCGGGAACCCGGCCTGCCCCTGGAGCAGGTCCCCGTCGGAGAAGCTGAAGTGGTCGGAGCCGGTGACCGTCAGCCACTTCTTGAAGCCGCCGAGGGCGGTCCAGGCCTCCTCCCAGTCGGTGTAGTGGTCGCCGCCGCCGGGCGTGTGGCCCAGCATGAGGAACGGCCGGTCGATCTGGCCGGGCTTCGGGGCCGGGTGGAAGGTGCCGTCGATGTTCACTCCGGCCCGGACGCGCGGGTCGGCGATCATCGTGTCGGCGGCCGCCGCTCCGCCGAGGGAGTGTCCGCCCGTGCCGATCCGGTGCCTGTCGACGAGGTGGGCCAGGTGCCACGCGGTGTTGCCGTGCGTCAACTGGTCGATCACGAAGGACTCGTCCCGCGCCCGGCTGGCGGCGACGGCGTCGTAGTCGAGCGTCTCCGGGTGGTCGCAGATCGCGCACGGCGGCGTCTGGCCGTCCGCCAGCGTCTCGCCGCTGTCCTCGTAGGTGTGGCCGACGAGCGCGACGACGTAGCCGTGACTGGCCAGGTCGGTCGCGAGCGAGGTGAGCGTCATGCGCGGGTTCTCGGACGCGGGTGAGAGGAGCACCAGCGGATGCTTGCCGGGCTGCGGCCGCGCGCCGTCGAAGGCGTGCGTGGTGACGCCGGAGAGGCTCTCCGGGGTGATGCCGGAGCTCGGCGGCAGATTCCGGCGCTGGACGACTCCGGCTGCCTCGGCGAGGGTCATGTACGGGGCCGGGGTCCCGGTCCCGGGGACGGCCGGGTAGACCATCGTGACGGTCAGTCGGCGGGGGCCGGACGACGGCACCCACGGATCGGGACGGCTCGTGTCGGTGAGATGGATGATCTCCTCGCCGGCGGCGTAGGGGCCGGTCGGTGCGGGGAGCTCGCCGTGGAAGGACCGCGCGGGCGCGGCGGCAGCCGTGACGGCGGTCGCGTGCACGGCGGACGGCGGGGGCGTGGCGGCGAATCCGGTGCCGGTCGCGGCCACCGATGCGGCGAGACCCAGGATCGCGGCGGCGCCGATGCGGCGCTTGAGGTTCGACGAAGTGCTCATGGGCACGATCCTGTCCGGCCCCGCCCCGCCGCTCGATCATGCAGGTTTCACTCTTCAAGGTGGTACTGGGTACACCCCGAGTCCCCTGGCGACCCGAGCTCGCGCTGCGGTTCGCCGGCACCGGCAACGGCACCGGCACCGGCACCGGCACCGGCACCGGCACCGGCGCGGGCTCGGCCGGGCCGGGGCCGCCGGGGTCGACTCCACTGCCGGGGTGAGGCGTTGTCCACCCGCAGGGGGACCGGTTCGAGCTCCGGCGGGGACGCGCCGAGGTGTCGCGCGGGGCGAGGGTGGGCGGCATGAAGACATTGCTCGCGGGTGGGTTGCTGGTGGTCGGGGTGCTCGGCGGAGTGGTCGGGGCCGTGGTGGGGACGGTGGTGGCGGGAGCGGTGTGGCCCGTCCTGGGGGCGATGCTGGCGGGGGCGGCGTGCGGGACCGCCGTCGGGTGCGGGCTGCCGGTGTGGGGTGCGCGACGGGTGGCCGGGTGGCCGGGCTGGCTGCCGGCGGCGATGAGCGGGGTGCTGGCGGTCGCCTACGGGGCCGCGGTGCTGTGGCCCGGGGAGCGGGCCGTCCCCGGAAAGGCCGACGCCTACTGGGAGTTGCCGACCGGCTCCCGGCTCGCGTACCGCCTGACGCCGGCTCAGGGGCCGGCCCGTCCCGAACCGGTGCTGCGGCTGCACGGCGGCCCGGGCACGCCCGGCGAGGCGGCCGACGGTCTGGACGAGGCACTCAGTCGCGCGGGCTACCGGGTGTACGACTACGACCAGTTGGGCTCCGGGGACTCGCCGCGCCCGGCCGACCTGTCCGGCTACACGGTGCAGCGGCAGGTGGACGACCTGGAGGCGATCCGGCAACGGCTCGGCGCGCCGAGGATGGTGCTGATCGGTGCGTCCTGGGGTGGAACCCTCGCCGCCGAGTACCTGGCCGCGCACCCGGACCGCGTCGCACGCGTGGTGTTCACCTCGCCCGGCGCGCTCTGGACGCCCGAGTACACCGACGAACAGGCCGGGCAGCTCTGGGACCGGCTCACCCCCGACCAGCGCGCCCGGGTCGACGCCCTGGGCGGCAACGGACCGCGCGTCCCGCTCTGGTCCCTGCTGATGGCCCTCGACCCGGCACAGGCCCACGCCCTGCTGCCCGACGAGCAGGCCGACGCCCTCATGGGGCGGTTGCTGGCCGTCTCCGGCTCCGCCGCGACCTGCCGCCCCGGCGCCGCCGCCGAACTGCCCGTCAAGACACCCGGCTCCTACGCGAACCAGCTGATCGTCGCCGACCTGCGCCACCGCCCCGACCCGCGCCCCGCGCTGCGCACCGTGCACGTCCCGGCGCTGGTGCTGCGCGGCGAGTGCGACTACAAGCACTGGGAGGTCACCCGCGAGTACCGCGACACCCTGCCGGGGGCGCAGTTGCTGTACGTCCCGGGCGCGGGCCACGCCATCGCGGTGGACCGGCCCGCGGAGTACCGCGCCGCCGTCCTCGCCTTCCTGACCGGTACCCCGCTGCCCGGCACCCCGTACACCGGCGCGGAGGACCCGGCCGAGCACTGACCGGGGGTGCGGGAAAGCGGTTTCCCCTCTCCGCGGACCGGGCGGACGCCGAGGGCGGGAACGGCAACGGCCCTGACGCACCCGGGACGGCAGGCGCACGGAAACCGCTTTCCGGGTCCGCCTGCCGCCCCTGTTTGTTCGGGTGGCGCGGGGCGGCGCATGCTGGAAGGAGCAACCGGGCTCCGAGGAGTGTGCCATGGAGATCAGGGCAGCCAGCGGTGTGATCGTCGGAGTCGACGGTTCGGCACCCGCCGCGGAAGCGGCCGAGTGGGCGGCCGGCGAAGCCGAACGGCGCGGGGACAGCCTGCACCTGGTGCACGCGGTCAACACCGGCACCGTCACGCTCTCGCCCCGGACGGGGGCGACCGTCACCGATCTGATCCTGCGCGAGGCCGAGGAGTTGCTGGAGGCGATCAAGTCCGGCCTGCAGGCGGCCCACCCGACGCTGCGGATCACCGGGGACGTGGTGCCCAGGGACGCCGCCGAGGCCGTGCTCACCGCCGCCGAGCACGCCGGACTCGCGGTGCTCGGCACCCGGGGCCACGGCGGGTTCGCGTCGTTGCTGCTCGGCTCGGTCAGCCTGCGGGTGGCCGCGCACGCCGCCTGTCCGGTGGTGGTGGTCCGCGGCACCGAGCACCCCGACGGTCCCGTGCTGGTCGCCGTCCACGACGAGCGGGACGCCGCCGCGCTGCGCTTCGGCTGCGAACTCGCCGCCCGGCGGGGCCTGCCGCTGCGGGCACTGCACACCTGGTCGCCGGTGGTCGCCGACGTCGGGCGGATGGCGCCGATGGTCGACGAGCTCGGTGAGGAGGCCAAGCTGCACGAGCAGTTGCTGGTGCGCACCTGCGAACCGGTGAAGGACGACTTCCCCGCCGTCGACTTCGAGACCCGGCAGCTCACCGGTGGAACCGCCGCGAGTGTGGTCGAGGAGTCCCGGACCGCCGCCCTGGTGGTGATGTCCCGCCACCAGCCGGCCCTGCGCTTCGGCCTCCGGCTGTCCACCCCGGTGCACGCCGTCCTGCACCACGCGCAGTGCCCGGTGGCGGTCGTCCCGGTGTGAGTCGGCCACCGGTGTGAACCAGCCAATGGAAGAGGGGAGTTGAGGGGGCGTCCGCCCGGCCCCGCCCAGCGGCGCGGGGCCGGGCGGGCGGGGGTCGAGGGGAGCGGGCGCGGAGCCCGGCCGCCGCCGTCCGGGCGGGCGCGGACGGTTGGCCCGGCAGGGGCCGGATGGTGATGTTCCGTCAGTTCGGCTCCAGCAGCGTCCCCGTGAGGCGCCGGAACGCGGTGTCGGCGAGGTCGGCGGCCCCGGCCGGGTCGGTGTCGTCGGCGGCCCAGGCCTCGACCGCCACCCGCATGGCGGTGTTGGCGGCGGCGGCCAGCAGGCGGGCGTCCAGGCTGTCCGGCGGCAGGTCGGCGAGGGCGGCGAGGACGGGGCGCAGGGCGGCCTCGGCGTCGTGGTGGATGCGGTGCCAGACGTCGCGCAGCGCCGGGTCGTCGGGCATGGCGCGGAGCAGCCCCCGGGTCCAGGCGAGGTTCTCGGCGGGGCGGCCGGGCGCGGGGGTGAGCGAGGCGCGGGCGGAGTCGAGCAGGGCGGCCAGCGGCGGGGCGCCGGGGGCGGTGGCGGCGAGCAGGTCGATCCACTGGCGGGAGCCGTCGGCGAGCAGGGGGGCGACGGCGTCCTCCTTGGTCCGGAAGTACCGGTAGAAGGTGCGCAGCGAGACGCCGGCGGTGCGGGCGATGTCCTCGGCGGTGGTGCCGTCGGCCCCGCGTTCGGCGAACAGGCGGGCGGCGGCGAGCGCGATCTCGTGCTGCGTGGCGGCCTTGCGGCGCTCGGTGAGAGTGGGCGCGGGGCGTTCGGGTGCGGCCATGGGCGGGTCCCCCGGTGCGGGCCGGCCGGGGCCGGCGGGCAGGTGCGGATGGAAGGCGGGCCGGTGGGCCCGCACCCCAGGGTAGCCGCCCGTGCGTCACGGCATGCGGAAGTGGCACAACGTGCCACCTTGGCGTACCGTGCAGTTCAAGGGGCCGGGCCGACCCGGTCGGCCCCCGCACCACAGGGAGACCCCATGAACCGCTTCGAAGGCCGCCGCGTCCTGATCACCGGTGCCGGCTCCGGCATCGGCCGGGCCACCGTCCACCGGATCCTCGCCGAGGGCGGCACCGTGGTCGCCGCCGACGTGGTCGAGGCCGGGCTCGCCGCCACCCGCGAGCAGGCCGAGGCCGCCGGTACCGCCGACCGCCTGACCACCAAGGTCGTCGACATCTCCGACGAGGCGTCCGTCAAGGCCGGCGTCGGCGGCGCGATCGCCGAACTCGGCGGCCTGGACGCGGTGGTGAACGCCGCGGGCATCCTCCGCTCGACGCACACCGCGCAGACCACCCTGGAGTTCTGGAACCGCATGCTGGCGGTCAACCTGACCGGCACCTTCCTGGTCACCCGCGAGGCGCTGCCCGCGCTGCTCGCCACCGGCCGCGGCGTGGTGGTCAACTTCTCGTCCACCTCGGCCTCGTTCGCGCACCCCTACATGGCGGCCTACGCGGCGACCAAGGGCGGCATCCAGTCCTTCACCCACGCGATCGCCGCCGAGTACGCCAAGCAGGGCCTGCGCGCCGTCTGCGTCGCCCCCGGCTCGATCGCCTCCGGCATGACGTCGGACCCGGGCCTGCCCGAGGACGCCGACATGTCCTGGTTCGTCAAGCTCCAGCCCGCGATCGGCCAGGGCTTCGCCGGACCCGAGACGGTGGCCGGCGTGATCGCGATGCTGGCCTCGGACGACGGCGCGTTCGTCACCGGCACCGAGATCCGCATCGACGGCGGCACGCACGCCTGAGCCGTCCCCCCGACGGGCCGTCAACCCGCCGCCCGTGCCCGCCGCCCCCGGGGAGCGCGGGCGGCGGGGCGGAACCGTCCGGGGGGTGGCCGGCGTCCTCGCGGCAGCGTGCATACTTAGCCGGCACGTTCGACACGGCCGCGCCGGGCCCGTTCACCACCGGCTCGCGGACGCGCCGCGAGGGGAAGACACGGGGACCACGGCCATGGGGCTGACCAGCACGACGCTGCTGCTGTTCACGAGCGAGATCGCACTGGCGGTGATGGCCGCCACCGTCTGGTGGTGGCCCGCGCTCGCGAAGCGGCACTGGCGGGCCGTCGTCGGCCGGATCGGGCTGCTGCTCGGCAGCCAGCTGACGCTGCTCGCGGTGATCGGCCTGGTCGCGAACAACTACTTCTCGTTCTACAGCAGTTGGAACGACCTGCTGGGCACCGGCAAGGACGGCCCGGTCTCCGTGCAGGCCGCCGCCGTCCCGGCCGCGCCGGCCGGGGCGACGGCCGCGCCCAGCCCGACCGCCACGGTCGAGCCCGAGCCCGCCGACCTGCCGCTGCTGCCCGCGCAGGAACTCGGCAAGGAGCCGGTCGACACCACCGTCGGGCGGGACCCGAAGAAGGTCGGGGAGATCCGCTCGGTGCGGATCCCCGGCGCGCGCACCGGGCTGAGCACCGACGGCTACGTCTACCTGCCCCCGGAGTACTTCCAGCCCGGCAACGAGCAGCGCCGGTTCCCCGCGGTGATCGCGATGACCGGCTTCCCGGGCGACGCGAAGGCGCTGATCACCCGCTTCAACTACCCCGGCGTCGCGCTGGACGAGATGCGCGCCGGGCGGATGCGGCCGACCGTGCTGATCCTGATGCGCCCGTCGCCGGCGATGCCCGCCGACCCGGAGTGCGAGAACGTCCCCGGCGGGCCGCAGGCCGAGACGTACTTCGCCAAGGACGTGCCGCGGGCGATCGGCGCGACCTACCGGACCGCGAGCGGTCCCGCCGCGTGGGGCGTGATGGGCAACTCGACCGGCGGGTACTGCGCCGCGAAGCTCGCCATGCGGCACCCCGAGGTGTTCGCGGGCGGCGTCTCGATCTCCGGCTACCTGAAGGCCGCCGAGGACGTCACCACCGGCGACCTGTTCAAGGGCAGCCAGCAGCGACGCGACGAGGCCGACCTGCTGTGGCGCCTGCAGCACCTGCCGATGCCCGCCACCGCGGTCATGCTGAGCGGCGCGGAGAAGGGCGACGGCGACTTCCGCAAGGACGCCGACGCCTTCACCGCCGCCGCGAGGCCGCCGCTGGTCACCGGCGTCGCGTCCGTCCCCGAGGGCGGCCACAACTTCCAGACCTGGATCAAGCTGCTGCCGTCCGCCTTCCAGTTCCTCTCGGCCCACCTGAAGGCGTGACGGCGGCGCGTCGGTCGGGGCGGCAGGGTGCGACGGCGGCGGGCATCGGGGCGGTGCGTCGGGCCGGGGCGCTGCGTCGGGCCGGGGCGGTGCGTCAGGCCGGGGTGAGGGTGCCGGAGTGCAGCTCGCCGACCCGGCCGGTCTCGCCCTCCCAGGTCCAGAACACCTTGACGGTCAGGGAGTTGAGGTCCATGACGTGGCTGACCGTGATGCCGCTGCGCTCGGTCCAGGAGACGAACCAGATGCCCGGGGCGATCGCGGCGGTGTGCAGCGGGACGTCCTCGTACTGGCCGGCGGACTCGCCGAGGCCCTCCCAGCGCAGCCGAGTGCCGTCCGCCGAGTAGGAATTGCGGAAGGCCGCGCCGTTGTCGACCTCGAAAAGGTAGGTGCGGCCGGCGAATCCCGGCAGGGCGGCGGTCATGTGCAGGCGGTCCTTCGGCGGTCGGTGCGGTGGGCGGGCACGGCCGGCGCGGCCGTACCCGCCCCAACCTATCGGACCGGAGTCCGAACCGGGCGTCCGGTCAGCAGGCGAAGTCGACGCGGCGGAACGTCGCGTAGTGGTCGGCCGTGTAGTAGTCCTCGTGGTGGACCTTGCCGGTGACGATCCGGCGGGCGCCGCGGGTCGGGCTGCCCGGGGTGATGACGGTGTACTCGTGGTAGTAGCCGGTCGTCTGCGCGGGCAGGACGCCCTCGCGGTTCTGGAAGACGACGCCGTCCTGGGAGTAGGGGAACGGCCCGCCGGCGTCGATCAGGCGGATGGTGTCGCGGCCCTGGCTGGGCAGCGCGCTGTAGCAGACGTTGCCGCTGACGGCCGCGTGCGCCTCGGCGGCGGTGACGACCACGGCGGTGGGCGCGAGGGTCAGCAGGCCGAGGGCGGCGACCGGGACGGCACGGTTCTTCAATCCACGTAGCGTCATTCGCATGCCAGCAGTGTGACGCTGCGTCAGGCGACGGCGGAACCCTTGTGGCGAACACTTCACCCGCCGGTCGCCGCCGGAGAACCCGCGCGACGCGCGGTGTACCGCCGCCGGCCGGTGGAGCACCGACAGGAAGTGCCGTCGCGGGCCGGTGGTGCCACCGACAGGGTGGGTGCCGGCGTGGGCTGCCGGCGCACCGACAAGGGGTGCCGTCGGGGTGCTTGTGGCGCACCGACACCGGCCGGGGCCGCGCCCTGTGGTCCTGACACATGGGTGGCCGGGCCCGCCGCCCCTAACGTGACCTGACCCACAGTCGGACCGCCGCCCGGCCCGCGCCCCCGGGTGCGCCGCGGCGGCGGCCCCTCGTCAGCCGAAGGAGGACCAGGTGCGCCACCCGCTCAGGTCCGTGCTCACCACCCTGCTGGCCGGAGCGCTGCTCGCGCTCGGCCTCGCCCCCGCGCAGCAGGCCGCCGCCGTCACCGCCGTTCCCGGGTACCTCGCCCGGGAGGCGGTGTTCGCCTCGCCCGGCAACGGCTGGGCGCAGGTCGAGCGCTACCTGGACAGCACGTCCGGGTTCACCCAGGAGCAGTACCCGTCCGACGGGCGCGGCGACCAGGACGGCGCGCGGGTCACCTACTTCGGCGGCGTGAAGCGCCCGTTCTCCGGCCGGTTCCTGCTGTACAGCGCGCAGGGCTGGAACACCGCCGCCGGGACGCCCGTCCTGCTGGTCCACGGCGCCAACGACAACGCCGACCGGGCCTGGGCGAACCCCGGCGAGACCGGCAACTGCGGCGCGTCCGGCTGCCCGGGCACCGGCATGGCACAGGCGCTGGCCGCCGCCGGCCACCGGGTGTTCGCGATCGGATTCGCGCACAAGCAGGGCGACAACCTGATGCAGGCCCAGACCGTCGGCGACGCCGTCGCGCTGATCAAGGCCCGCACCGGCGCGGCCCAGGTCGACGTCGTCGCCTGGAGCAAGGGCGAGGTCGCGGCCCGGTCCTACGTCTCGTCCGTGAAGCCGAGTTGGGGACGCGCCTACGCCGGCGACGTCCGCCGACTGGTCACGCTCGGCGGCCCCAACGGCGGCCTCGACTACACCTACGCGCACGGCTGGGCGTTCTCGCTCGCCACCTGGCCGGCCTGCGGCGGCACCGCCAACGCGCCGTCCCCGCACCTGTACATGACCTGCTACGGCACCTACACCGCGCAGCCCTGCCTGGGCGTGCTGCCCACCGGCGGCTACGACTGCTTCCCCGGACAGCGCCAGCTGCTGGCCCGCTGGGACGGCCCCTACGGCGTCGACGGCAGCATGCAGGACTGGTGGACCACCTACTACGGCGGCCAGGGCCTCTACACCTCCGGCCAGGGCATCCAGGCCGCGATCGACGCCGGCTCGCTGATCAAGCCCCTCCAGCAGGCGGGCACCCCCGCGGCCGTGCCCACCTACCTGCTGGCCGGCGGCTCCGCCGACATCCCGGGCATCCTCAACGAGAACCGCGGCGCCAGCGACGGCCTGGTCCTCACCGCCAGCGCCCTCGACACCACCGGCATCAGGACGGTCGGCGGCACCGCGCTGCTCACCGGCCTGAACCACATGGAACTGGCGTGGTCCGGCGCGGCCGTCTCGCAGGTGACGGCCTGGCTGGCCTGACGCCGACCGCCCGCTGTCGGCCGCCGGCAGTACAGTGCCGCGCATGCCGACCTCGCTGCTCGCCGCCGTCCGCGACCACGCCGCCGTTGCCGAATTCCTGTCCTGGCCCGGCGACTTCGACCTCCTCGGCGCGGACCACGGCGAGCCCGTCCAACTGGCCTCCGGCCTCGCGCTGGAGGCGTTCGCCGGCGACGGTGCGGGCGGCACCTTCTTCTTCTGCGGCGACGGCGGCGAGGAACGCCCCGTCCTCTACGCCGACTCCGAGGGCAGCGCGGCGCTCCTGGCCCTCGGCCTCCCCGACCTGCTGCGGCTGCTGCTGACCGCGCCCTGGTGGCGCGACTGCCCCGGCTTCACCGCGGAGGAGAGCGACGCCCGGGCGGCCGAGTACCTGGCGGACGACCCGGACCTGTACACCACCCGCGACGCCGTCGCCGCACTCCTCGGCCTCACCCTGCCGACCCCCGCCGAGGCACTCGCCCGCCTCCGGCAGACCGCCACCGGCCCGGGCCGGGACTACGTCCTGATCTTCACCCCGGAGGGCACCCCGTACGAGGCGCTGATCAGTTGAGGAACTCGCCGATCCGGTCGAGGATCCAGGCGGTGACGGCGCGGGCGACGCCGGTGGCGGTGCCGCGGGCGAGCTGGGCCTTGAGCTGCCGGTCGGCCGGGTCGGCCTTCGTGGCGGTGGCGGTGGCGGTGGTGCGGTGCTTGCGGGACATCGGGTTCCTCCCCGGAGGGTCGTGGTGACGGTGGGTCGGCCGGCCGGCGCGAGCACCACGATCCCTGGCAGCCACCGCAGTTGGCGGATCCGCGGACGCATCCGGACCGTCCCGGAAACGGCCTCGCATCCGCGCAGGTGAGCGCTAGGGTGGGGCTCGGTCCGGCGGACGGGGGCGGACCGCGGCGGATGCCGCCGGAGTGGACGAGGGGGCCTCGTTGGCACGAGTGGAGAGCGCGCAGGCGCAGCAGGTTCTGGCGCAGTTCGCCCGGGACCTGGCCCGGCTCCAGGCACGCTCCGGGAACCCCAACGGCCCGCAACTGGTCGCCGCGTCCGGGGGCGGCCTCACCACCAGCGGGATCAGCGAACTGCTGAAGGGCAAGCGCGGTGTGTTCCGGCTGCCGCAGTGGGATGCCGTCCGCGCGTTCGTCACCGGCTGCAAGCACCACACCGACCGGAAGGGCTTCCCGCTGGAGGCCCCGCTCGGAGACCTCGCGCACTGGCGGAGGCTGCACAACGAGCTGGTGGAACGGCTGGAGGAACTCGAACACGGACCCGGGGCCGCGTTCGACGGGCCCGCGCCGCTCGCCCCGCTCAAGCGCGTCCCGCCGGGATTCACCGGACGGGACGCGGACCTCGACGCCCTGTTGGAGATGCTCGACCCGACCTCCGACAGTGAGCACGCCGTGGTGGTCGCGTCCGTCCTCGGCATGGGCGGCATGGGCAAGACGACGCTCGGCCTCGCGGCCGGCCATCTCGCCGTCCAGCGCGGCCTGTTCACCGGCGTGCTCTTCCTCGACCTGCACGGCTACGACGACAGCTGCCTCGACGGCGGCCAGGCCCTCGACACCGCCCTGCGCGCCCTCGGCACCGCCCCCGAGCAGATCCCGCCCGACACCGACCAGCGCGCCGCGCTGTACTGCGCCCAACTCGACGCCCGCGCCCGGGCCGACGAACGCGTCCTGGTGCTCGCCGACAACGCCTCGACGGTCGACCAGGTCCACCACCTGATCCCGCCGGACGGCCCGCACCGCCTGCTGGTCACCTCCCGGGACGACTTCGCCACAGCCCTCGGCGCCCGCCTCGTCGACCTCGACGTCCTCACCCCCGGGCACGCCGTCGAACTCCTCGACACCGCGTTGCGCCTGACGTTCCCCCAGGACCCGCGGATCCATGCCGACCCGGCCGGGGCGGCCCGCATCGCCGAACTGTGCGGGCACCTGCCGCTGGCGCTGCAGATCGCCGCCGCGCAGCTGGCCGCGGACCGGAGCCTCACGCCGACCCGGCTCGCCGAGGAACTGGAGGCCCTGACGGAGCGGCTCGACCTGCTGGAGGACGGCCCGAGAGCCGTCCGGAGCGTCCTGCAGCGGTCGTACCGGCGGCTCGCGCCGACCCATGCCGAGGTGTTCCGCCTGCTGGCGGTCAACCCGGGCCCCGACCTGTCGCTCGAAGCGGCCGCAGCGGCCACCGGCATCGCCAAACTGAAGGACGTCCGCCTCCGCCTCGTCGCACTGTCGCGGGCCAGCCTGATCCGCCAGGACCCGGAGACCCGCCGCTGGCGGATGCACGACCTGGTGCGGGCGTACGCGGACGAGCTGGCGCGGGAGAATGCGGGAAGCTCGGCGCTCGCATTCCAGCGGCTGCTTCAGTACTACAGCCGGATGGTGGAAGCGGCGTGGGCGCACCTGGCTCCGGGGAGCAACGCGAAGGACCGGGCTCGGCAGTACACGGGTTGGGCGCACGCGCTGGCAGCTGTGGACGCCGAACACGCCAACCTCGTCGCCGCCGTCCACGCCGCCCACAGGACGGGGTTCCACCAATTCGTCCTGCGCATCGCGTCCTCCCTCACGTCCTACCTCGGCATGCGTCGCCGTCTGGAGGAGGGCCTGACCGTGGCGGAGGCCGCCCTTTCCTCCGCGCAGGACATCGAGGACCGGTCGCGAGAAGCCTATGCCTGGGACAACCTGGGCTTCGTGCTCCGGGAGTTGGGGCGGTTGGAGGAGGCCGAGCAGGCCCAGCGCGCTTCGCTGGCCGGCTATCGGGACCTGGGCGACAGATGGAACGAAGCCAGGGTCATGGACAACCTCGGCATCGTGCTGCGGGACGTGGGGCGGTTGGAGGAGGCGGAGCAGGCCCACAGTGCGGCTCTTGCGGGCTTCCGGGCGCTGGGGGAACAGCAGATCGCATCCTGTCTGGGCAACCTGGGTCTCGTCCTGGGGGACCTCGGGCGGTTGGAGCAGGCCGAGCAGGCCCAGCGCGCCTCCCTGGCGGGTCACCGGGCGCTGGGCGACAAGCAGGGCGAGGCCAGCGGCTGGCACAACCTCGGTGGTGTCCTGCGCAGCGCCGGCGACCTGGAACAGGCGGTGGAGGCCGGCCACCGGGCGGTCGCGCTGTTCCAGGAGCTGGACGACCAGTACCGGCTGGGCTGGGCATGCGACGAGCTGGCCGGCACGCTGCTCGCCGCGGGCCGGCCGGCCGCCGAGGTCCGGGCGCTGCGGGAGGAGGCGGCGGTGGCGTACCGCCGGGCCGGCGCCGAGGAGAAGGCCGTCGAGGCGCTGGCGAAGGCCGACACGCCGGAGCAGTAAGCCGGGTAACGGTGGGTGGGGCGGCGGTGCCCCTGCGCGGCCTGCGGCTGTTCGCTCTTACCGACAGATGTGTCGGCGCCCAGCAACGCGCCGCGCTGATCCAGGCCGCCGTCGACGTCCTCGTCGAACAGGGCGCCGCCGCGGTCACCCCGGCCGCGGTCGGCGCCCGCACGGGCCTCGCCCGGTCCAGCTTCCACCAGTACTTCCCGTCCGCCGCCGCGCTGCTCGCCGCCCTCGTCGAGGAGTCCTTCACGGCCGCCGACGCCGCCACCGCGCAGGCCCTCGCCGAGGTCGGCGCACCCGCCGACCGCATCGACGCCTTCGTCCGCACCGAACTGCGCATCGCCGCCTGCGGCACCCACCGCCCCGCCAAGGCCCTGATGCGGGCCGACCTGCCGGCCGAATGCGTGGCCCGCGTGCACGAGTTGCACCACCGGCACTGCGCCCCGCTGCTGGCGGCGATCGCCGAGCTGACCGACGGCTCCGCGGACACGGGCTCCGACCCGACTGCCGTCCGGGCTCTCGGACCTCGGCGTCGGACCCAGGTCCGACACCGAGGTCCGGACCGGGCTCCGACGACGCCCCGCGGGTGCGGGCGGCAGGGTGGGGGCATGGTCGAGAGGCAGAGCAGGTGGACGGGTTTTCCCGGGCGTTGGGTCGGTGCGGGGTCGCTGGTGGCGGGGCCGGTGCTGGTGCTGGCGGGGGTGTTGGCGAGGTGGCGGTTCGACTTCTTCTTCCCGGCGCAGTTGACGGCGTACCAGGAGCACCGGCGGCTGATCGCCGTCTCGTACGGGCTGGTCGCGGCCGGGTGGACGCTGCTGCTGCCGGGGGTGGCGCTGCTGGCCGGGCGGATCGCCGTTCGGCGGAGCGAACTGGCCTGGTGGGGCGGGACGTTGGCGGTGCTCGGGCTGTGCGCGCGGGCGTTCCACGCGGGTGTGGACCACTTGGCGTTCCAACTGGCGGCGCAGCGCGGGGCGGCGGAGGCGAGCGCGGTGGTGGGGGAGGCGTACGGGGCGTTCCACGTGTTCGGCGCGCTGAATGCGGCGATCATGGGCGGGTGGCTGGTGCTGGCGTACGGGGCTTGGCGGGCAGGGGTGTTGGGGGCGGTGCGGGCGGTGGCGCTGGCGGCGGGGGCGGCGATGCCGCTGGGTGTGCTGAAGGGGACGACGGTGGGATCGGTGGCCGCGGCGGCGGGCCTGTGCCTCGCACTGGTGCCGCTGGGGGCGGCGGCGTGGCGCGAGGGCCCGCGGCCGGCGGGGCGGACCGTGGCGGGGCGGGTCCTGCTGGTGGCGACGGCGGCGGGGGCGATGGTGCTGTTCGGGCAGCTCGGATGACCGGCGCGGAGCGGCCGGCCGGTCTGCACCTGTGGGCGGTCGACGCGGTCGTCGCGGCCGTGACGACCGCCGCCTACTGGGGCCTGGCGGTCGGGCCGGCCGACGACGGGCAGCCCGGGTTCACCGGGCCGGCCTGGCTGGCGGTGCTGCTGGCGCTCGGCGTGGGCGGCCCGCTGGCGGTGCGCCGGCGGTGGCCGCTGCCGGTGCTGGCCGTGGTGCTGGCCGCGACGGCGGCGGCGACGCTGCTCGACGTGACCAGGGACCCGTTCCTGGCGGCCGCCCTGGCCGGGTACCCGGTGGCGGTGCGCGAGTCGGCCCGGCGGGCGGCCGGGGCGCTGGCGGCGGCGGTCGCGGTGGCGTCGGCCGCGGTGCTGCTCGGCGAGGGCGTGGTGACGCCGTCGGGGAGCATCGCCGAGGCGGCCGGGACGGCGGCGGCGACGGCGGGGGTGCTGGGTGCGGCGTGGGCGGCGGGCCGGGCGGTGCGGGCCGGCCGGGAGCGGGCGGCGGTGCGGGCGCGGAGCCTGGAGCGGGCCGCGCTGGTGGAGGAACGGCTGCGGATCGCCCGGGAGTTGCACGACATCGTGTCGCACAGCCTGAGCGTGATCGTGGTCAGGGCGGCGGTCGCCGACCACGTCGCGGAGGTCCGCCCGGCGGAACTCCGGGCGGCCGTCCGGGAGATCGAGCGGACCGGCCGGGAGGCGCTGACCGAGATGCGCCGGGCGCTGGGCGTGCTCCGCGAGGAGGGCGCGGCGGACGCCCCGGCGCCGGGACTGGACGGGCTGCCGCTGCTGGTGCGGCGGGCGCGCGACGCCGGGCTGCGGGTGTCGAGCGCGGTGCAGCCGGGGCTCGCGCCGCCCGCCGGGGTCGCGCTGGCCGTGCACCGGATCGTCCAGGAGGCGCTGACCAACGTGCTCCGCCACGCCGGCCCGGGCACCCGCTGCGAGCTGACGGTGCGTCGGGAGCCGGGCGGGATCCGGGTCGAGGTGGCGGACGACGGCGCGGGCCGGCCGGCCGCCCGGCGGGTGCCGGGCGGCGGCCACGGGCTGGCCGGGATGCGCGAGCGGGCGATGATGTACGGCGGGACGCTCGCCGCCGGGCCCCGCCCGGACGGCGGGTTCACGGTGTCCGCGCACCTGCCGGTGGAGCGGGCGGCGGGCCGGGCGGCCGACGCGGCGACGGACGGGGCGGGGGACGGGACATGACGGATCCGGTGCGGGTGCTGGTGGCCGACGACCAGCCGCTGCTGCGCGGCAGCTTCGGGCTGCTGATCGACACGGCGCCCGGGCTGGAGGTGGTCGGCGAGGCCGGCGACGGCGAGGAGGCGGTGGCCGCCGCCGAACGCCTGCGCCCGGACGTGGTGCTGATGGACATTCGGATGCCCGTGCTGGACGGCATCGGGGCGACCCGGCGGATCACCGGCACCCCGGGAACGGCGGGCCCCCGGGTGCTGGTGCTGACCACCTTCGACCTGGACGAGTACGTGTACGGGGCGCTGCGGGCCGGGGCGGCCGGGTTCCTGCTCAAGGACGCCGCCCCGGCGACGCTGCTGGAGGGCATCCGCACCGTCGCGGCGGGGGACGCGCTGCTGGCGCCGTCGGTGACCCGCCGGCTGATCGCCGAGTTCGCCCGCCTGCCGGGCCACCGCCCGGCCGGCGGCCCGGAGCGGTTGACGCCCCGGGAGCGGGAGGTGCTGGTGCTGGTGGCCCGCGGGCTGTCGAACGCCGAGCTGGGGGAGCACCTCCAGCTGAGCGCCGGCACGGTGAAGACCCACATCGGGCGGCTGCTGGCCAAGCTCGGGGCCCGCGACCGGGCCCAACTGGTCATCGCCGCCTACGAGTCGGGCCTGGTCTGAGCGGCCGTCCGGGCCCGGCGTTCAGAGCACCCCGCCGAGGCGGGCGGCGACGGCCTGCATGAGGGGCACCAGGCCCGCCGGGCCGGACTGGGCCTCCAGGGCGTGGATGCGGGCCTCGGGGCCGGAGACGGAGAGCGCGGTGGGGGTGGGGGCGCCGGGGACGGCCACGGCCAGGCAGCGGACGCCGATCTCCTGCTCCTGGTCGTCGACGACGTAGCCGGTCTCCCGGGCCGCCGCCAGGTGGGCGAGCAGCGCGGCGGGGTCGGTGACGGTGTGCGGGGTGTGGGCCTGCAGCGGGCCGGGGCCGAGCAGCGCGCGGGCCTCGTCCTCGGGGAGCTGGGCCAGCAGGGCCTTGCCGACGCCGGTGCAGTGCGGCTGGGCGCGGCGGCCGACCTCGGTGAACATCCGCATCGAGCGCCGGCTCTGGACCTGGCCGACGTAGACCACCTCGCAGCCTTCCAGGACGGCCAGGTTCGCGGTCTCGCCGGTGGCCTCCATGAGTTCGGCGAGGTACGGCCGGGCCCAGGAGCCGAGCAGGCGGCCGGCGGTCTCGCCGAGGCGGATCAGGCGCGGGCCGAGGGTGTAGCGGCGGGCGGAGTCCTGCCGGACGTACCCCTGGGCGACCAGGGTGCGGACCAGCCGGTGGATGGTCGGCATCGGCAGGCCGGAGACGGCGGACAGCTCGCTCAGGGTGGCGATGCCGCCGGCGTCGGCGAGGGCCTCCAGGAGGTGGAAGGCGCGTTCGACGGACTGCACCGAGCCGGCCGGGCGCTCGGTGGGGGTGCTGCTCACGGGACGGTTCCTTCGAGGGGGTGCGGGGGCGCGATCCGTCAACAGACCGTTGAAATTCTGTATCGCGGAAACTAATCTCCACTCTACAGAATGGAGCAGCCCGAGGAGAGTGCCGCCCATGGCCGCAGAGCAGGGTTCCGCCGTTCCGGGCGTCGTGGTCGCCGGCCCGCCGGTGCAGCGCGCCGAGGAGGTGCTCACCCCGCAGGCGCTGGCGTTCGTCGCGGGCCTGCACCGCGCCTTCGACGGCCGGCGGCGGGAGTTGCTGACGGCCCGCCGGGCGCGCCGGGACGGGATCGCCCGCACCGGCACGCTGGACTTCCGGCCGGAGACGGCGTCCGTCCGGGCCGCGGAGTGGCAGGTGGCGCCCGCCCCGCCCGCCCTGACGGACCGCCGGGTGGAGATCACCGGCCCCACCGACCGGAAGACGACGGTCAACGCGCTGAACTCCGGCGCCCGGGTGTGGCTCGCCGACTTCGAGGACGCCTCCGCCCCCACCTGGCACAACGTGGTCACCGGACAGCTCAACCTGATCGACGCGTTCGAGGGCCGGATCGACTTCACCGACGACCGGGGCAAGGCCTACGCCCTCAAGCCCGCCCGGGAGTTGGCGACCGTCGTGGTGCGCCCGCGCGGCTGGCACCTGGACGAGCGACACCTGACCGTGGACGGCGAACCGGTGGCCGGCGCGTTCGTCGACTTCGGCCTGTACTTCTTCCACAACGCCGCCCGGCTGCTCGCCAGGGCCGCCCGGGACCCGCAGGACCCCAACTCCGGCCCCTACTTCTACCTGCCGAAGACCGAGAGCCACCCGGAGGCCCGGCTCTGGAACGAGGTCTTCACCCACGCGCAGGCCGAACTCGGCATCCCGCACGGCACGATCCGCGCCACCGTGCTGATCGAGACCGTCACCGCCGCGTTCGAGATGGACGAGATCCTGTACGAACTGCGGGACCACGCCGCAGGGTTGAACGCGGGTCGGTGGGACTACCTGTTCTCGATCGTGAAGAACTTCCGGGACGCGGGCCCCGCCTTCGTGCTGCCGGACCGCAACGCCGTCACCATGGCGTCCCCGTTCATGGCCGCCTACACCCGGCTGCTGGTGCGGACCTGCCACCGCCGCGGCGCGCACGCGATCGGCGGGATGTCCGCGTTCATCCCCTCCCGCACGGACCCGGAGGTCAACGCGGCGGCGCTGGCGAAGGTCCGGGCCGACAAGGAGCGCGAGGCCGGCGGCGGCTTCGACGGCTCCTGGGTCGCCCACCCCGACCTGGTGCCGGTCGCCCGCGCCTGCTTCGACGCGGTGCTCGGCGACCGGCCGCACCAGAAGGACAACCCGGGCCCGGCGGAGCCGGTGACCGCCGCCGACCTGCTGGACGTGGCCGGGGCCGGCGGCAGTTGCACCTCCGCCGGTCTGCGCAACGCCGTGCAGGTCGGCATCCGCTACCTGGAGGCGTGGCTGCGCGGCACCGGCGCCGTCGCCCTCTTCCACCTGATGGAGGACACCGCCACCGCCGAGATCTCCCGCTCGCAGATCTGGCAGTGGATCCACAACGGCGTCCGACTCGCCGACACCGGGGAGCGGGTGACGGCCGACCAGGTGCGCCGCCTGGTCGCCGAGGAACTCGCCGCCCTGCCCGGGCAGGCCCCCGGGCGCCGGCAGGAGGCCGCCGCCCTGTTCGAACAGGTCGCGCTCGGCGAGGAGTTCACCGAATTCCTCACGCTCCCGGCGCTCGATCTGCTCGACTGACGGAAAAGCACGTGCGGGGCGCCGGCCGGGGCCGATAAGGTCACTCCCGTTCGGGTGCGCAGGCAGGGGTTGCTTCTCCGGATGGGCCGGCCGGGAGCGATCCCGGGCAGTCCAGTTGAAGGAACTTCCGTACCGTCACCTCCGCCGCCCTGTTCTCCGAACGCCAAACTTCAGACATCACTGCCACCTCCCGGTGCGCAGGCACCGGTTACTTCCTCCAAAGAATCCCACCGGTGCCACCTCGATCTCGGGAGGAAACCGTGCCGGGGCGTCCGGTGCGCAGGCGGGGGTTACTTCTTTGGTGTGGGCTTCGCCGGGTTCGAACCCCGGACGGCCGTGCGCAGGCACGGCCGGGGCCCCGAGCCACCTCCGCCGGGGCCGGCCTCCGCGGCCGGCATTCTCGGACGCCCCGGTTCGGCATGCCCTGCCGCAGGAGGAGTTCCCATGGCCCGTTTCAACCTTCGCCGCTCGAAGACCGCCCCCGCCGGTCCGAGCTCGCCCGTCGCCACCACCGGGCAGCCCACCGTCAACCACCAGGGCGGGCCCGGCCACCTGCGCGACGAGAAGTCCGAACTCTTCCTGCTGGCCGTCTCGAACACCGTCGGCCAGGACACCTTCTACGAGCACGGCGGCGCCCGCGACGACCGCTACACCGCACTCGTGCGCTCCCTCGCCGTCACCGACCCCGAGTGGACGCTCGGCCTGCTGCGCTGGCTGCGGGACGGCGCCGCGATGCGCACCGCCTCGCTGGTCGGCGCCGCCGAGTTCACCCGCGCCCGGCTGGACGCCCGGCTCCCCGGCCACTCCCGGCAGGCCGTCGCCGCCGTCCTCCGGCGCCCCGACGAGCCCGGCGAGATGCTCGGCTACTGGACGACCCGGTACGGGCGGGCGCTGCCCAAGCCCGTCAAGCGCGGCGTCGCCGACGCCGTCGCCCGGCTCTACGACAGCCGGGCGCTGCTCAAGTACGACACCGCCGGCCGCGGCTTCCGGTTCGGCGACGTCCTGGAACTCACCCACCCGAAGCCGCACCCCGACAAGCCGTGGCAGAACGAGCTGTTCCGCTACGCGCTGGAGCGGCGCCACCACCCCGACACCGCCGTCCCGCCGCCCGGCGACGCCCTGCTGACGGCGCATCACGCCCTGATGGCCGTCCCGGTCGGCGAGCGCCGCGCCCTGGTCACCGGCCCCGACGGCGCGCAGCGCCTCGCCGAGGCCGGCCTGACCTGGGAGGCGCTGGCCGGCTGGCTGCAGGGCCCGCTGGACGCCGCCGCCTGGGAGGCCGTCATCCCGTCCATGGGCGTGATGGCACTGGTGCGCAACCTGCGCAACTTCGACCAGGCCGGGGTGTCCGACGAGGCCGCCGAGCAGGTCGCCCGGCGGATCTCCGACCGGGACGAGGTCCGGCGCTCCCGCCAGTTCCCGTTCCGGTACCTCGCCGCGTACCAGCACGCACCGTCGCTGCGCTGGGGGCACGCACTGGAGACGGCGCTGGCCCACTCCCTCGCCAACGTCCCCTCGCTGCCCGGCCGTTCACTGATCCTGGTGGACCGCTCCGGCTCGATGTTCGACCGCGCCGCCGGGGAGAGCCGGCTCAACCGGGCCGACAGCGCCGCCGTCTTCGGCACCGCCCTCGCCCTGCGGGCCGCCGACGCGGACCTGGTCGAGTTCGGCACCGACAGCCGGCCCGTCCCGCTGCGGCGCGGCGACGCCGTCCTCAAGGTCCTCGACCGCTTCGGCAACCTCGGCGGCACCAACACCGCCGAAGCCGTCCGCCGCCACTACGACCGGCACGACCGCGTCGTCATCGTCACCGACGAGCAGGCGTACGGCAGCCACCCCGGCGACGCGCTGGCCGCCGTCCCCGCCCACGTCCCCACCTACACCTGGAACCTGGCCGGCTACCGGCCCGGCCACGCCCCCAACGGGCCGAACCGCCACACCTTCGGCGGCCTCACCGACGCGGCCTTCCGCCTCCTGCCGCTGCTGGAGGCCGGCCGGACCGCCGGCTGGCCGTGGGAGGAGCAGGACGGGCCTACGACCCCGCGCTGAGGAGGGCGTCGCCCAGCGGGGAGCGGGCGTAGAGCACGGTGCGGCCCGCGCGGGTGCGGGTGAGCAGGCCGGCGGTGGCGAGGGCCGTCAGGTGGCGGCTGACCGCGCCCGGCGTGACGGCCAGCCGGTGGGCCAGGGCGGTGGTGGAGGCCGGCCGGTCGAGCAGGACGAGGAGCCGGGCGCGCGGCGGGCCGATCAGCTCGGCCAGCGCGCCCGGGACCGGCGGCGGGGAGCTCTCGCCCATCAGGGCCTTGCCGCGGGCCGGGTAGCTGATCAGCGGCGGCTCGTCCGCGTCGATGACGGTGTGCGCCCCCAGCGAGAAGAGCGTCGGGGCCAGCACCAGGCCGCGGCCCGCCACCGGCGTGTACCGGCCGCCCAGCGCCCGCACCCGCGGGTCCGGGTCGATCAGCCGCAGCACGCCCGCGTGCCAGGACAGCCGGTGGTCCAGGTCCGCGAACAGCCCCTCCGCGCCGCGCTCCGCCAACATCCGCCCCCGGTGGGCGAGATCCGCCTCCAGCACGGTCCGCGCCCGCGCCCACCAGCGCGGCAGCAGGCACCGCTCCCAGTACGCGCCCAACTGCGCGACGCAGCGCGCCAGCAGTTCCGCCGGATCGTCCAGCAGCCCCGCCAGCGGCTCCGGCACCGGCGCCCCGTCGCCCCGGTAGGCCGCCCGGAAGTCCTTCACCACCGTCGCCGGGGGAGTCCGCGCCAGGATCTCCAACTCGCTCTCGAACGAAGGGCGTCGGACGACGGGACGGGGCGTCAGGAAGTCCGGCACCCAGACCCGGGGCGTCACCAGCGAATCCAGCAGCGGCACGTCCAGGGTGCGGAACTCCGGCTCCCAGGACTCCATCCAGCGCGCCTGGAAGGCGTACTTCGCCGGGTAGCGGCGCGCCCGCAGGCTGAACACCGCCTCCTGCAGGGGCGAGTAGGTGAACCAGGTGGCGGCGAGGTCGTCCACGCCGAGGGCGAACTCGAACATTGACCCCAACGGTAAAAGGATTCCGGGCAGTTCGGAAGCCTGGTGTCCTGTCGGCCATGACCGCCACCGCCGCGCCCGTCGGGCGCCGCTCCCTGCTGCCCGCCGACCCGGTCCTGCGCCGGCTCGCCGTGATGACCGGTGTCAACACCGTCGGCAACGGGCTCTACTACTCCGTCAGCGCGCTCTACTTCACCCGCCAGGTCGGCCTGAGCGCGGCCCAGTTGGCGATCGGCCTCGGCGCCGCCGGAGTCGCCGGCATGCTGGCCGGAGTGCCGTTCGGCCGGCTCGCCGACAAGGTCGGACACCGCCGACTGCTGTACGTCCTCGGGCCGTTGCAGGGCGCGGCCGTGCTCGGCTACGTCTTCGTGCACGGATTCGTGCCGTTCGTCGCCGCGATCGTCGCCGCCACCGTGCTGGAACGCGGCGCGATCGTGGTGCGCAGCGCGCTGATCGCGCACGTGCTGCCCGCCGAGGACCAGGTCCGCTCCCGGGCGCTGCTGCGCTCGGTGATGAACGCCGGGCTGATGCTCGGCGGAGCCGGCGCGGTGCTCGCCCTCCAGGAGGACAGCCACTGGGCGTACGCCACCGTCCTGGCGCTGGACGCCGTGAGCTTCGCCGCCACCTCGCTGCTGCTGCGCGGCCTGCCCGACGCGCCGGTGTCCGCCGGGGAACGCGCCCGCAAGGAGCGGCCCCGCACCGCGCTCGCCGACCGCCGCTACCTGCTGGTGGCCGGCCTGCACGCCGTGCTGGAGCTCCAGTTCGCCATGCTGGAGATCGGCATCCCGCTGTGGATCGCCGACCGCACCACCGCGCCGCGCGCCCTGGTCGCGGTGGTGGCGATCGTCAACAGCCTCTCGGTGGTGCTGTTCCAGGTCCGCGCCGGCCGCGGGGTGGTCGACGTCCGCTCGGCCGCGAGGGCGTGCGCCCGCGGCGGGGTGCTGCTCGGCGCGGCCTGCCTGGTGTACGCGGCGGCGGGCGGCCGGGGCACCGGCACCGCCGTGGCGCTGGTCCTGGCCGGGATCCTGCTGCACAGCCTGGCCGAACTGCTCACCTCGGCGGGCGGCTGGACGCTCAGCCTGGACCTCGCCGACCCCGCCGCGCACGGCGAGTACCAGGGCGTCTTCATGAGCGGCCAGGCGGGCTCGCACGTCATCGGGCCGCTGGTCGTCACCGCGACCGTGCTCGCGCACGGCGTCGCCGGGTGGGCGGTGCTCGCCGGGCTGCTGGCGGCGGCCGGCCTGGCGATGCCGGTGGCGGCGCGGCGCCCGCCCCTGCCCGGCCGGGGCTGACGCCGGGTCAGTCGCCGGAGTAGCCGAACACGCCGAAGTGGGTGGCCTCCTCGCCGGTGTACAGCACCACGAAGCGGCCGGTCCACCGCAGGTCCGCCTCGGCGGGCAGTTCGCTGCCCTCCATCGCCCGGCGGTACTGCTCGACGCTCGGCCGGTCCGTCCCGAAGTGGTGCAGCAGCCGCGCGTACGGCAGCGGCCGGACCGTCCCCAGGTCCTCGTACCCCGTCGGGGCCTCGCCGACGAGCACCGCCCGCGGGATGTCCAGGATCGAGTGGGTGCCCTCCTCGCCCATGAACTCCTCGTCCGCCCACAGCTCGTCGAGCGACTCGTACTCCCCGGCCCCGACCCACGCCGTCCCGGCGAACACCTCCGCGTGCAGGGCCGTCAACGTCCGCTGCGGGGTCCCCCGGTACGTGGTGAGGTACTCCCAGCCACTCGCGCCCATCTGCCTGCTCCTCACGTCTCGTCACGGCTCGCACCGCGTCCGGACGCTACCGCACGCCGCCGTCACGCACGGCCCCGACGGCGGGTCGGCCACCCGGACCGCCGAACCCGCCGGGCAGGGATCAGTCGCTGCGGGCGGCCAGCTCGCGGGCCGCGCGGGCGCAGGTGCGGGCGAGGGCGGACTCGTCGGCGGTGGTGAGGCGGTCGTGCTCGACGACCGGGATGCCGTTGACCAGCAGCACGGTGAGCGGGGGCAGGGAGCCGAGGACCAGGGCGGCCACGGGGTCGGCGATGGTCGAGTGCAGCAGGCCGTCGATCCGCCAGAGGGCGAGGTCGGCGAGTTTGCCCGGTTCGATCGAGCCGATCTCGTCGGCGCGGCCGAGGACGGTCGCACCGCCCATGGTGCCCAGGCGCAGGGCCTGACGGACGGTCAGCGCGTCGGGGCGGCCGTGCAGGCGGTTGATCAGCAGGGCGTTGCGCAGTTCGGTGCCGAGCTGCCCGGACTCGTTGGACGCGGTGCCGTCCACGCCGAGGCCGACCGGCACGCCGGCCGCGAGCAGGTCGGGGACGCGGGCGATCCCGGCGGCCAGGCGGGCGTTGGAGGACGGGCAGTGCGCCACGCCGGTGCCGGTCCCGGCGAACTTGGCGACGTCGGAGTCGTTCAGGTGGACGCAGTGCGCCATCCAGACGTCCGGGCCGAGCCAGCCGGTGGACTCGAAGTAGTCGGTGGGCCCCATGCCGAACAGCTGCCGGCAGAACTCCTCCTCCTCGGCGGTCTCCGAGCCGTGGGTGTGCAGCCGCACCCCTTTGCGGCGCGCCAACTCGGCGGTGCCGGACATGAGTTCGGTGGAGACCGAGAACGGCGAGCAGGGCGCCAGGGCGACCCGCAGCATCGAGCCGAACGCGGGGTCGTGCCACCGGTCGACGGCGGCCTCGGACGCGGCGAGGATCTCGTCGGTGTCCTCCACCGCGCGGTCGGGCGGCAGGCCGCCGTCCTTGTGGCCGCGGTCCATCGAGCCGCGCAGCGCGGTGAACCGCAGGCCGAGTTCCCGGACGGCCTCGACGGACGCGCCGAGCACGTCGCCGGCGCCGCGCGGGAACACGTAGTGGTGGTCGGAGGCGGTGGTGCAGCCCGACTTGAGCAGCGCCGCCGCCGACCCCAGGGCGGCCGCGTGCACCAGCTCGGCGTCGATCCGCGCCCAGGTCGGGTACAGCGCCACCAGCCAGTCGAACAGGATGTCGTTCTGGGCGAGCCCCCGGGTGAGCCACTGGTAGAAGTGGTGGTGGGTGTTCACCAGCCCGGGGGTGAGCAGGTGCCCCTCGCCGTCGATCCGCCGGGCCACGTTGTCGAGCCCGGCCGGTGCGGGTCCGTCGCCGACCGACTCGACGGTGTTGCCGAGGACGACGACGTGCCCCCGCGCGTACTCGGTGCCGGCGGCGTCGACGGTGGCGATCGCGGTGTTCTCGATCACGATCCGCCGGTCGGCGGCCGGGGGCTGCACTGCCATGGCGTCCTCCAGGGGGTCGGGGTGACGGGACGTCAGGAGACGGGGATGACCGGGGCGACGCCCTCGCGGTGCACGGTGCCCTCGATCAGGCCGTACATCCGGTCGGCGGCGAAGTAGACCTCGTTCTCGTTCTTCAGCCCGAACGGTTCCAGGTCCACCAGGAAGTGGTGCTTGTTGGGCAGTTCGAGCCGGACCTCGTCCACCTCGGGCCGGTGGTCCAGCACCCGGGTGCCCATCGCGTGCAGGGTCTGCTGGAGCGAGTACGAGTAGGTCTGTGCGAACGCCTCCAGCAGGTGCCGCCGCACCTCCCGGTAGGAGTGGTTCCAGTCCGGCGCCGCCTCCCCGGCGTCCCGGCCGGCGAAGCCGAACGCCCAACGGGCCGTCACCTGGGTGGCCAGGATCCGGTCGTAGGCCTCCGGCAGCGTGGTGTAGCGGTCCTTGATGAAGCCCCAGAACTCCGAGTCGGTGGTGTTCATCACCACCAGGTCCTTGAGCCCCGAGACCACCCGGAACCGCTCGCCGTCGTACTCCACCTCCGTGGTGCGCACCTCCTGCCCGCTGCGGACGAAGGAGTGGCCGACGTCCCCGGACTCGCCGGGCCGGGCGGACCGGGCCGGGATCCGGTCCCAGGAGTACTCCTCGATCCGGATCCGGGCGCTGTGCACCACGCCCCGCTCGGTGTTCTCCACGAAGTGCCGGGCCAGCAGCATCGCGAAGCCCTCCGCGGACTCGATGCCGTGCCGCTTGGCGAAGGCGTACACGGTGTTCTTGGTGCTGTCGGTGGGAAGGCAGTTGGCGTTCGACCCGGTCAGGTGGACGTCCTCGAAGGCGCCGCGAAGCGACACCGAGACGTTCAGGTCCTTGAGGTGGTGGCGGTTCGCTTCACGGTGGACCCGGACGATCCGGTTCTCCGCCTTGCCGTACTGGTTCTGGCCGAGCACGTGCGCCATGAGGTGTCTCCTCAGCTCTCCTCAGCGATGGGCGGCCCGACGGGAGCTCCTAGCTCCCGCGGTAGACCGAGTAGCCGAACGGGTTCAGCAGCAGCGGCACGTGGTAGTGCCGCTGCCCGGGCGCGACCGCGAAGACGACCGACACCTCGGGGAAGAACGGCTGCTGCCCCGAACCCGCGTGGTACGCCGCGGAGTCGAAGCGCAGGCGGACCACCGAGCCGGCCGCCACGGCCGGCAGGTCGGCGACCCGGCCGTCGGCGTCGGTGGCGGAGGCGCCGAGCGCCTGCCAGCCGTCCTCGGTGCGGACGGCCAGCTCGACCGGGACGCCCGCGGCCGGGCGGCCGAGGCTGGTGTCGAGCACGTGCGTGGAGATGCCGGTCATGGGGCCTCGTCCGGGTCGCGGTGGTGGTTGACGGTCCGTCAGGGCGTGCCGAGCAAGCGGTCGAGCCGGATCTCGGTGATCCGGCGCAGCTCCTCCCGGACGACGCCCGCCTCGGTGGCGGCGTCGTTCGGCAGCCGCTCGCGCAGCGCGGCCAGCAGCGCGCCGGCGGTGCGGCCGGTCGCGCAGACCAGGAAGAGGTGACCGAACTTCGCCTCGTACGCGGCGTTGGCCTCCGCCAACTCGCGGAGCACGGACGGCTCGACGCCGCGCAGGCCGGACTGCTCGCGCTCGGACGCCGCGTCCCCCGCCCGCGGTGTGCCGATCCGGGCGTGACCGGCCAGGGCGTCCCGCAGGTCGGCGGCGGAGAGCCTCGCGATCGCCCCGGCGCCGGCGGCGAGGAGTTCGGCGCGGCCGGGCCAGGGGCGGGAGGCCGCGACGGCGTCGGCCCAGGCGGGGCTGGAGCAGACCTCCAGCAGGATCTCCCGGAGTTCGGACGGCCCGGTGGCGGCCAGCGCGGCGAGGGCATCGAGGTCGGGGGGTGGCTTGGTCACGGGAGGGGCCTCCTCGGAGTCGGTGCCACCCGCACAAGCTAGAGCGGCCGCAACAGGCCGTCAACACTTTGTTGAACTGTTCGCGGCGGCGGACAGGAGCACCGGGGGCGCGCGCCCGGCACCGGCCGCGACCCGCCCGGCAGCGCCCGGCGTGTCAGGACTTCTCCTGCCGGTTCAGGTAGTTGTACACCGTGAACCGGCTGACACCGAGCGCCGACGCGACGGTCTCCACCCCGTGGCGGACGGTGAACGCCCCGCGTTCCTCCAGCAGGGCGACCACCCGCTGCTTCTCCGTCCGGCCGAGCTCGGCCAGCGGCCGGCCGTCGAACTGCCGGGCCATCTCCGCCAGCAGCAGGTCCAGCGCACTGCTCAGGTGCGGCAGCCGCACCGCGACGGCCGGCACGCCCTCCCACGCCAGGACGACGTCCTCGGCCCGGGCCGCGGCCGGGTCCAGTGCGGTGGCGCCGACCGCCTCCAGCAGCGGCCGCAGGGCGACGGCGAGCGGGTGGTCCGGGGCATCGCTCACTGCGCGCTCCTTCCTGCGGGGCCCGCCGGGGCGCCGGAGTCCGGGCGCTCGCCGGCGGACGGGGCCCCGGCGCCCTCCGGCAGGACGCTGACCTGGAGGGAGATCCGGCTGGCGCCGGCCGCCAGGGTCTCCCGCAGCAGCCGGGCCACGCCGGCCAGGGCCTGCTCGGCGTCCCCCTCCGCGCTGGTGCCGAACGGGCCGACCGCGACCGTCAGCCCCGCCTCGGCGGCCGCCCGGCGGGCGGCGTCGGCGTGCTCGGGGAAGCCGTCCAGGTCGAACGGCTCGGTCGTGAACTCCACCATCAATCGCACCGGCCCACCCTATCCAGCGGCCGTCCCGGCGGAGTCCCCGTCGACGGGTCTGCCCGCGTAGACCGCGGGATTCGACCGCGCGGGCCGGTCAGCGCGGGCGGACCATGACGGCCAGCCGGGGCGACACGTCCGACGCCGGCTGGCCGTTGAACGCACGGTAGCCCCAACTCTCGTACAGGGCCTGCACCTTGCCGCCCCCCGCGGCCGGATTGACCATCAGCGTCACGCGGCCCTCGGTGCGCCGGCCGAGGAACGCGTCGTGGATCCGGCGCGCGAGGCCCGTCCCGCGCCACGGGGAGCGGACGCCGATCTCCCGCAGCGCCAGCACCGGGCGGTCGGTGAACCCCTCGGGCAGCGGCTCCGCCATCCGCGTCCAGTACCGGTCGCCGGCCCCGACGGTGTTCCCGTACACGTACCCGACCGGCAGGTCGCCGTCGTACCCCAGGACGAGCCCGAACCCGGGCTCGCCGGCGTGCCGGTCGAGGCGCCCGGTGAACGCCTCGACCCCGTAGCCGGGCAGGTGGAGCAGCGGCGCCCGGACGTCCGAGTAGACGTCCAGCAGGTCCCGCCGGGCGCGTGCGGTGAGGTCGGTGTGGTGGCGCAGCTCGATGGTCACGCGGTGCTCCTCCGGGGCGGACGTGTGCCGTCCGATTCTCCGTCACCCACCGGCCGCGTCCGTTCCATTGACGTTTTGTTGAAAGCGGTCCTACGCTCCCAGCACGCTCCCGACGGTTCGGAGGCCCTGGTGTCCATCGGCGACGTGGTGGTGATCCGCTCCAGGCGGGTGGTGCTGCCGGACGGGGAGCGCCCGGCGGACGTGGCGGTGCGCGGCGGGCGGATCGAAGCCGTCGCCGGCTACCGGGAGTTGACCGCGGAGCAGGTGACCGACCTCGGCGCGGTCGCCCTGCTGCCCGGGCTGGTCGACACTCACGTGCACGTCAACGAACCCGGCCGGACGGAGTGGGAGGGGTTCGCGTCCGCGACCCGGGCGGCCGCGGCCGGGGGAGTCACCACGATCGTCGACATGCCGCTGAACTCCGTGCCGCCGACGACCACCGCCGAGGCCCTGGCGGCCAAACGGGCCGCCGCCGACGGGCAGCTGTGGGTGGACGCCGGCTTCTGGGGCGGGGCGGTGCCCGGCAACACGGGAGAGCTGGCCGGGCTGCACCGGGCCGGGGTGTTCGGGTTCAAGTCCTTCCTCGCGCCGTCCGGCGTACCGGAGTTCCCGCACCTGGCCACGCCCGCCGACCTGGAGGCCGCGCTCGCCGAGCAGGCGCGGCTCGGCGCGCTGGCCGTCGTCCACGCCGAGGACCCGGCCGTGCTGGACGCCGCCCCCCGGGTGCCCGGAGCGCGCTACCGCGACTTCCTCGCCTCCCGGCCGGCCGGCGCGGAGGAGGCCGCCGTCACCGGACTGCTGGAGTGCGCCCGCCGGACCGGCGCCCGGGTGCACGTCCTGCACGTCTCGTCCGCCGCCGTGCTGCCGCTGCTGCGCCGGGCCCGCGAGGACGGCGTCCGGGTCACCGCCGAAACCTGCCCGCACTACCTGACGCTGACGGCCGAACAGGTCCCCGACGGGGACACCGCGTTCAAGTGCTGCCCGCCGATCCGCGACGCGGCCAACCGGGACCTGCTCTGGCAGGCCCTCGCGGACGGCGGGTTCGCCGCCGTGGTGTCCGACCACTCGCCGTCCACGCCCGACCTGAAACTGCTCCGACGGCACGGCGGCAGCGGCGACTTCGCCGCCGCGTGGGGCGGCATCGCCTCCCTCCAGGTCGGCCTGCCCGCCGTCTGGACCGAGGCCCGCCGGCGCGGCCACACCCTGGCGGACGTGGTCCGCTGGATGTCCGCCGGGCCCGCCGAACTGGTCGGGCTGGGCGGACGCAAGGGCGCCGTCGCGCCCGGGTGCGACGCCGACCTGGTGGCCTTCGACCCGGACGCCGAGTGCACCGTCCGCGCCGAACGGCTCCACCACCGCAACCCCGTCACCCCCTACGCGGGCCGCACCCTCACCGGGCAGGTCCGCACCACCTGGCTGCGCGGCCGGGTCGTCGACGTCGACGGCGCGCCGCGCGGACGGCAACTCGTCCGAGCGTGAGGGAGAGTCAGTTGAGCGCCGAGCAGAGCACCGACGCGCCGTTCACCGAGCTGGTCGACCTGGCCTCCCGGCTGCTCGGCGCCGGAGTGGTCGCCACCAACGAGGACACCTTCGCGGACGCCGAGAACCTGCTGGTCGCCGCGCCCGCCCGGTTCCGCCCGCACACCTTCGGGCACAAGGGCCAGATCATGGACGGCTGGGAGTCCCGCCGCCGACGCGGCGTCAGCGCCGGGCAGCCGCACCCCGCGGACGGGGACCACGACTGGGCGATCGTCCGCCTGGGCGCGGCCGGCGTGGTGCGCGGAGTGGTCGTCGACACCGCGCACTTCACCGGCAACCACCCCGAGACCGCGTCCGTGCAGGGCGCGTCGGTGCTCGGGCACCCCTCGCCCGAGGAGGTCGCGGCGGCCGAGTGGACCGACCTGGTGCCGCGGACGCCGCTGCGCGGCGACACCGCGCACGCGTTCGCGGTCGCCGACCCCACCCGGTACACGCACGTGCGGCTGAACATCTGGCCGGACGGCGGCGTCGCCCGGCTCCGGGTGCACGGCGAGGTGCTGCCCGACCCCCGGCAGCTCGCCGGGCTGACGTTCGACCTGGCCGCGCAGGAGCACGGCGGCGTCGCCGAGGCCGCGTCCGACCGCTACTACTCCTCGCCGCACCACCTGAACGCGCCCGGCCGGGCGGCCGTCATGGGCGACGGCTGGGAGACCCGGCGCCGACGCGACAAGTCCCACGACTGGGTCCGGATCGCGCTCGCCGGGCACGGCGAGGTGCTGGCCGCCGAGGTCGACACCTCCTGCTTCGTCGCCAACGCGCCCGGCTGGGCCGAACTCGTCGGTTCCGACGGGGAGTCGGAGACGGTCCTGCTGCCCCGCACCCGCCTGCAGCCCGACACCCGGCACCACTTCCGCCTCCCGCCGGGCACACCGGTCACCCACGTCCGCATCAACGTCTACCCCGACGGCGGGCTCGCCCGCCTCCGCCTCACCGGGCGGCTCACCGCCACCGGGCGCGACACGATGGCGCTGCGCTGGTTCAACGCGCTGCCGGAGGCCGAGGCGAGAGCGCTGGCGGCGGGCGCGGCGGCGGCACGGCCGCTGGGCGACGCGGCGCCGATCCGGGCGCTGTACGGGGGTTGAGCCCCGGACGGGGACCCTCCGGCCGCCGCGGCACCGTCCGCAGGGGCATATGCCTGTCAAGGGCCGGGGGCCCGGGCGGGCGAATATCGGGGGAGCGGGCGATCGGCAGCCGAAGGGCTGGTTACGCTGGGCGGAAGGCGGGGTGGAACGCGAGGGGGGCCGGGGCATGGGGACGGTGAGTCGGGGGCGGAGCGACCTGCTCGGCCCCGGAGGCGGCGGCGCGGGACCGTTCGGGGTGCTGCGCCGGGCGCTGCGCCTGCTGGAGGCGGTCGACCGGCACGCCGAGGGCTGCACGCTGGCGGAGCTGTCACGGGCGCTGACCATGCCGGAAGCGGCCGTTCGGCAGCTCGCGGAGGAACTCGAGACCGAGGGCTACCTGATGTGCCTCGACGGCGTGTGGGCGCTCGGCGGGGCGTTCACCCTGCTCGGCGCGCAGCACCGGGAGCCGCTGGTCCGGGCCAGACTGCACCACCAACTGGAAGACCTGCGGGACGAGCTCGGCGCCGCCGTGTACTTCAGCCGGTACCACGACGGGGAGTTGTCGGTGGAGGCGGTCTGCTCCGGCGAGCACGCCCCGGCGGTCCACGAGTGGGTGGACTTCCGGGCCACCGCGCACGCGTCCGCGATCGGCAAGTGCCTGCTGGCCCAACTCGACCACGCCGCCCGCCTGGACCACCTGGCCCGGCACCCGGTGGCCCGCCTCACCTCCCGGACCATCACCGAGACCGACCGCCTGCTGCACCGGCTCGACCGCCAGCCCGCGACCGTCCCCGTCCTGGACCTCCAGGAGTACTCGATGGACACGGTCTGCGCCGCCGTCCCGATAGTGGCCGGCAACACCGTCGGCTGCCTGGCCACCTCCCTCCCCGTCGACCAGGCCCACCGCCTGCGCGCGGCCGCAGAACTCCTCACCGCCCGGGCGACGCCGCTGATGCTGGCGATGGCGGTCTGAGGGGCCGGCAGAAGGAGAACGGGGGCTGTCGCGGTGGATCCGGCGATCCGGTGCGACAGCCCCCGTGGGTTCGACGTGTCCCCTTGCCTCCGCCACCGGCAAGCGGGGCGCCGGTGGCGGAGCAACGTCGAAGGTTCGAGCCCGTCCCCCGGAGTCGGGCTCCCCCGGAGGCTCCACGGTAGGTCAGCCGGCCCGGGAGCGGTTTGGCACCGGGTCGACGACCGGTTGGCGAGGAGTCAACTTCAGGGACAGCGACTGCTGGCGGTGGTCGCGCGGGGCGAGGCCGTACGCGGTGCGGAAGGCGCGGCTGAAGTCGTCCGGGCGGGGGATGCCGCAGCGGGCGGCGATGGTGCCGATCGGGACGGTGCGCAGGGCCGGGTCGGCCAGGTCGCGGTGGGCCTTCTCCAGGCGAAGGCGGCGGATCCAGGCGGCCACCGTGTCGCCGTCGGTGTGCTGGGCGAACAGCCGGTGCAGGTAGCTGACCGAGATGTGGTGCGCGGCCGCGATCGTCGACGGGGTGAGTTCCGGGTCGTGCAGGTGGCGGCGGACGAACGTCCGGACCTGCTCGACGGTGGCGCGCTGCCGGGCGGTGTCCGGGAGGTCCGCGTCGTCCTCCAACTCGTCGGCCAGCCAGGCGGCGACCAGGTCCACCGCGATCGGCCCGAGCCGGTCGGCGACCGCGGGGCCGAGCAGGGCGGCCTGCCGGTCCAGGCTGACCAGGAAGTCGGCGAGCACCGCCGCCGGTCCCCCGGTGGCCCGGAAGCCCCGTCCGAGCAGCCGGCGCAGCCGGAACGGCGGGGTCGGCAGCAGCGCCACCGGGAAGTCGATGCCGACGCCCTCGACCCGCGGTTCGCCGCCCGCCGCGGCGCGCTCGCCGAGCGCCCGCAGGTCGTACGCGCGGGAGCTGTCCAGCATGGTCAGCTCGCCGGGGCGGAACAGCTGGGTCTGCTCGGCGTCGCGGGACAGCGCCAGCACGCCGCGCTGAACGAACGTCAGGTGGAACACGCCCGGGTCGGAGCGCCGCACCCGCGCGTCGGTGCGGCGGAAGCGGGCCGACGGGAACGAGGTGCCGAGGAAGGTCACCGGGCCGAGTTCGGAGCGGCGCAGCTCCGCGGAGAACCGGTCCGTGTCCGAGGTGCTCGCGTCGCAGTCCCTGGTCAGCGCGAGCAGGTCGCGCCACAGCTCGAACCGCTCGTGCGGCCGGAGTTCCTCGAACGGGCCGGCGTTCTCCGTCGCCGTGGTCATGCTGGTGCCCACCTTCCGTTGCCGCTCGGCGACCCGCCGTGTCCGCCTCCCAGCATCGCAGGTCACGGGCACGGCCCGGACACCGGACCGGCGGCGGCGGGGAACCGGGCGGGGGGAGGGACACCGGCCCGGACAGCAGAAAAGGCAGGGAGTCGATGCTCTCCTGCCGTTGTCAAACTTATACCGGACGGGGGGCCTTGCGGCAAGGCCCCCTCGATGCCGGACAATCGCTGATCTGAACCGGGGAACCCGTGCAAACAGCACAAACGGGGCATCGTGCGCGCAGCACCCGGCAGGGGATCGGAGTCCAGTACATGACGCAGCAGACGACCAGTTCCTTCGATCTGCCCGAGCGGCTCGCCGCCAAGGCGGACCCGGGCCTGATCGCCGATGACGACCGGCACTTCGCCGCCGTCGCAGCCACCCTCGAACAGGACATCGCCGAACTGACCGCCCGCCTCGACGAGATCCGGCGCAGCCCCGGCGGGGCCGGCCGCGCCGCCATGGACCGCGACAACGAGATCCACCAGCTCTCCTCGCGGCTGCGGACCCTGCGCCGTTTCGGCGCCGACCTGTGCCTCGGCCGGATCGTGCACGCCGACGCCACCGAACCCGTGTACATCGGCCGCCTCGGCCTCGCCGACGCCGACGGACGCCGGCTGCTCGTCGACTGGCGCTCGCCCGCCGCCGAACCGTTCTTCGCCGCCACCCACGCCAACCCGATGGGCCTGGCCAGCCGCCGCCGCTACCGCTGGCAGCGCGGCCGCATCGGCGACTACTGGGACGAGGTGTTCACCGCCGACGGGCTCGACGGCCACGCCGCGCTCGACGACCAGTCCGCGTTCATCGCCAGCCTCGGCTCGGCCCGCTCCGAGCGGATGCGCGACGTCCTCGCCACCATCCAGGCCGATCAGGACGCCATCATCCGGGCCGGCTCGCGCGGCGCCCTCGTCGTCGACGGCGGACCCGGCACCGGCAAGACCGTCGTCGCCCTGCACCGCACCGCCCACCTGCTGTACTCCGACCCGCGGCTCGGCCACCGCAAGGGCCGGGTCCTGTTCGTCGGCCCCCACCAGCCGTACCTGGCCTACGTCTCCGACGTGCTGCCCAGCCTCGGCGAGGAGGGCGTGCAGACCTGCACGCTGCGCGACCTGCTCCCCGAGGGCGCGGCCGTGGACGCCGAGCCCGATCCCGAGGCGGCCCGGCTGAAGGCCGACGCCCGGATCGTCGGCGCGATCGAACGGGCCGTCAAGGTCTACGAGGAGCCGCCCGCCGAGGGCCGCAAGCTCTCCACCGAGTGGTACGACCTGTGGATCGACCCGGAGGACTGGTCCGAGGCGTTCGCCGCCCCCGGCCCCGGCACCCCGCACAACGAGGCCCGCGAGATCATCCTCGACGAGCTCATCACCATCCTGCTCGACAAGAACGCCGACTCCTTCGACGAGGAGGAGGACGGCATCTCGCCCGAGGTGCTCCGCCGAGAACTGCGCCGCGACCCCGAACTCCTCGGGGCGCTGCGCCGCGCCTGGCCGATCCTCGAACCCACCGACCTGGTCGGCGACCTGTGGACCGTCCCCGCCTACCTGCGGCTGTGCGCGCCCTGGCTGAGCCGCGACGAGATCCGCACCCTGCAGCGCACCGACCCGGCCGCCTGGACGCTCTCCGACCTGCCGCTGCTGGACGCCGCGCGGCGACGCCTGGGCGACACCGACGCGGACCGCCGCCAGCGCGCCCACCGCGCCCGGCTCGCGGCCGAACGGGAGTTGATGGACGGCGTCGTCGACCACCTGCTGACCGCCGACGACGACGGCGAGGGCGCCGTCACCATGCTGCGCGGCGCGGACCTGCGCGAGGCGCTGATCGACCACTCCGACCCGGAGCCGGTCTCGCCCGACCTGCTGGCCGGCCCGTTCGCGCACATCGTCGTCGACGAGGCGCAGGAACTCACCGACGCCGAGTGGCAGATGCTGATCGCCCGCTGCCCGTCGCGGTCCTTCACCATCGTCGGCGACCGCGCCCAGGCCCGCCACGGCTTCACCGAGTCGTGGACCGAACGCCTGGAGCGGGCCGGCCTGGACCGCATCACCCTCACCTCACTGAGCGTCAACTACCGCACGCCCGAGGAGGTCATGGCCGAGGCCGAACCCGTCATCCGGGCCGCCCTCCCCGACGCCAACGTCCCCACCTCGGTCCGCCGCAGCGGCCTGCCCGTCCTGCACGGCGCCCCCGCCCTGCGCGACCCCCTGCTCGAACGCTGGCTCGCCGACCACCCCGAGGGCACCGCCTGCGTCATCGGCGACCCGACCTTCCCCGGCCTGCCCCGGGTCCGCTCCCTCACCCCCGAACTCGTCAAGGGCCTCGAGTTCGACCTGGTCGTCCTGGTCGACCCCGACTCCTTCGGCGACGGCATCGAGGGCGCGGTCGACCGCTACGTCGCCATGACCCGCGCCACCGGTCAACTCGCCGTCCTGCGCAGCCGGGGCTGACCGCCCCCCGCCGGCGTCAGACCGAGCTGAGGACGCGGTAGCGGAGGTGGGTGACGGTGGGGGAGGGGAGGACCTCGACGGGTTCCAGGGTGGCGCGGACGTCGTCGAGGAGGCGTTCGCCGGTGCCGAGGGTGACGGGGACGAGGTGGAGGACGAGTTCGTCGAGGAGGCCGGCCTGGAGGTACTGGCGGACGGTGGCGGCGCCGCCGGCGATCTCGACGTCCTGTTCGCCGGCGGCGGCACGGGCCCGGGTGAGGGCGGCCTCGATGCCGTCGGTGACGAACTCGAAGATGGTGCCGCCCTCCATCGGGAGGGGCCTGCGAGGGTAGTGGGTGAGGACGAACACCGGCGCGTGGTAAGGGGGTTCGGGGCCCCACCAGCCGGTCCAGCTCTCGTCCCAGGGGCCGCGGTGGGGGTCGAACATGTTCCGGCCCATGATGTGCGCGCCGGTGTTGGCGTGCAGTGCGCCGAGGAGGTGCGCGTCCTGCTCCCGCCCGGGCCGGTCGGTCTCGAACATCCAGGAGGTCAGCGCCTCCCGGGCGCCGGTGCCGAACGGGTGCTCCAGGCTCTGGTCGGGCCCGGCGGTGAACCCGTCCAGCGAGATGGCCATGTTGGCGGTGACGACTCCCACGAGGGCTCCCGGTGGTTTCGACGGCGCGGATGGTGCCACCTGTGATGCTAGGCAGCGGGGCCGCGGATCTCCGGGAGCCACGAGCGGTCAGCCGCGGGGCGGCGCGTCCTGCGGGACGGCGTCCGACGGCTCCGGGGCCTCGGGCGGGTCGAGTTCGATCCTGCGGTCGCCCGGGTTGTCCCGGAGGTAGCGGACGGTGGCCTTCGCCCCGACCCGCGGCGGCAGGTGCACCGGGAACTCGTACTGGGTGCGGACGACGGACTCCCCGTCCGCCCCGTCGGTGTAACGGAGCGTCAGGGAGACCGAGGTCCGGCCCCGGTGGTCGATCTCCGCCAGGGTCTTGCCCATCTCGGTGACCACGGCCCGGCGGGTCACCGCCTCGGCGGCGAACCGCCGCTCGTGCAGCGCCCGCTCCCGGGGCCGGTTCAGGTCGAACAGCCGCCCCGAGCGGTCGTCCCGGGCGGTGAACACCGCCCCCACCGCGGCGGCCAGCGCCACCGGCAGCGGCCACCCGGAGGGCATCCCGACCGCCGCGCCCACCGCGATGGTGACCACCGCGGCCAGCGAGGACGTCCAGCCCCCGAACACCGGGTGGATGTGCTCCAGGGTGTCCCGCCCGGCCGCGGCGAAGGCCATGAACGCGCCGTACGTCATCGCCGCCAGGGCCGCGGCGGCCGTCCCGTTCGGGGACTCCCGCCCGGTCAGCCAGCCGCCGCCCAGCCCGACGGCCACGGCGATCGCCAGGGCCACCCAGCGCGGCCAGAACAGCCGCGGCCACTTCCCCGCCGGCGGAATCGAACGTCCGTTTTCCATGATCCGGGATGGTAGCCGTTCGAGTCTCGACCGGTCGGGCCCCGCCGGTCGTCGGAGCCGATCCGCAACGCCGCCCCGGTGCGGCTGGCGGCCCCGGCGGACTCCTTGACGGAGGATCACCAGCGCACCGCCACGTTCCGTCCGCCCACCGGAGGCCCCGATGACCGCCAGCACGCCGCCCCGGCGCATCCTCACCGTCTGCCTCGGCAACTACTGCCGGAGCCCGTTCGCCGCCCGGGTGCTCGCGGACCTCGGGGGTGCGGCGGTGGAGGTCCGCTCCGCCGGGCTGGCCGCCGCGTGGCAGGAGGCGCACCCCGAGATGGTGGCCGTCGCCGCCGTGCTCGGCTACGACCTCACCGGCCACCGGCCCACCCGGGTCACCCGGGAGCTGATCGAGTGGGCCGACCTGGTCCTCGCCATGGACCAGTCGGTGCTGGACCGGCTCTACCCGCTCGCCGGCCCGGACAGCACCACCCCCATGCGCCTCTACCTCGACCACGACCGGGACGTGCCCGACCCGATGGGCCGCTCCGCCGTCGAATTCGCCTACTGCGCGCTGCTGATCGAGGCGGGAGCGGCCGTCCACCTGCCCTGACGGCGGGTCAGTCCCGCCGGGCGACCGACAGCAGGACGTCCACCAGGCGCTCCGCCGCGTCCGGGCGGCCGTGCTCGCGGGCCCGGGCCGCCAGCGCGGCGCGGCGGGCCGGATCGTCGAGCAGCGGGCCGAGCGCCGAGCGCAGGTCGTCCGGGCCGACCGCGCCGAGCAGCGCCACCGCCGCACCGGACTGCTGGAGGTGGGACGCGTTGTGGGCCTGCTCGTTGCCCGCCGAGGACGCCAGCGGGACGAACACCGCCGCCTTGCCCAGCGCCGTCAGCTCCGCGAGGGTGCCCGCGCCGCTGCGGCTGACCACCACGTCCGCCAGCGCCAGCACGTCCGGCAGCTCGGCGCCCATGAAGCCGGACAGGAAGTAGCGGCCCATCAGGTGCGCGGGCAGCTGCGCCGCCCGGGCATGCAGCGCGGCCTCGTTCGCCGGGCCGCACTGGTGGACGACGTTGGCCCGCTCCAGCAGCCACGGCAGGACGCCCGACACCAGGTCGTTGATCTGCGCCGAGCCCTGCGCGCCGCCCGTCACGTACACCGTCGGCAGCGCCCGGTCGAACCCGTACAGGCCCAGCGCCGCCACCGCCTTGTCCGGACGACCCGTCAGAACGGCCGGGCGGACCGGGTTCCCGGTCACCGCCGCGGTGCTCCGTGCGGACCCGGGCAGCAACGGCAGCGTCGACTCGGAGGAGACCGCGACCCGGCTCGCCGCCCGCGCCAGCACCTTGTTCGCCAGGCCCAGGCGCACCGTCTGCTCGTGCACCACCAGCGGCACCCGGCAGGAGCGCGCCGCCAGCCCGACCGGCACCGCCACGTACCCGCCCGTGGCCAGCACCACGTCCGGTCCGAACCGGGCGATCAGCCGCCGGGCCTGCACCGCGCCCAGCGGCACCCGGAACATGTCCCGCACGTTCGCCGGCGAGACCAGCTTCAACGGATTGCGGGAACGCCGGATCTTCCCGGTGGCGACCGGCTCGAACCGGATCCCCTCCGCCGGCGCCACCCGCGCCTCCAGGCCCTTCGCGGTACCGATCCACAGCACGTCGACGGCGCGGTGCTCGGCGGCCAGCCGCTCCTGCAGCGCCCGCACCGCCGTCAGCGCCGGGTAGGTGTGCCCGCCCGTACCGCCGCCCGTCACCACGAGCCGCAGGCTGCGGCGCCCCTGTTCGTCGACCACTGTGATGCCCCTCCACGTCGAAATTGATCACCTGTACGCGCTCCAGGGTGCACCCTTTCCTGGCGGACAGTCACATTTCGCCGGGCGGGGCCGGAGAGGGGCGGGCAGGAGATGCGCGAGGCGTACCTGGATCCGGAGGCGGCGGCCGCACTGGCGGCCCGTGGCGGGGTGCCCGCGCCGCTGACGGCGGAGCGGCTGACGGAGTGGCAGCGGGCCGACGCGGCCCGACGGCCGCGCCCGGCAGTGGCCGAACTGGCGGCCGGCGGACGGTTCGAGGTGGGCGAGGCGGACGGAGTGGTCTGGGCGCGGCCCGCCGGGCGGGCCGGGCGGCTGCCGGTGCTCCACTACCTGCACGGGGGCGGGCTGATCGGCGGCAACGCCTACGCCGTACTGCCGCGCGTGCTGCGGGAGTTGGCGGAGCCACTCGGACTGGCGGTGGTCTCGGTGGGGTACCCCCTGGCCCCCGGTGCCCGGTACCCGGAGCCGCTGCACGCCTGCCGGGACGCCCTGCGGTGGACGGTCGCCCACGCCGGCGCCCTGGGGGTCGACCCGGCCCGGGTGGTGCTCGCCGGCAAGAGCGCCGGCGGCGGACTGGCCGCCGCGCTCGCCCTCCTGCTGCGGGACCAGGGCGGCCCGCCGACGATCGGTCAACTCCTGCTCAGCCCGATGCTGGACGACCGGGGCGGGACGGCCTCCGCCCGCCAGCAGGCCGGCCGCGACACCTGGGACGCCACCTCCAACGCCACCGCCTGGCAGGCCGCCCTCGGCCACCGGTACGGCACGCCCGACCTCCCGCCGTACGCCGCACCCGCCCGGGCCACCGACCTCGCGGGCCTGCCGCCCGCCTACCTGGAGGTCGGCTCCGCCGAGACCTTCCGGGACGAGGTGGTGGCCTACGCCAACGCCCTGTGGCAGAGCGGCGGCAACGCCGAACTCCACGTCTGGCCCGGCGCGTACCACGGGTTCGACACCCTCGCCCCGAACGCCGCCGTCAGCCGGGCGGCGGTGGCGGCCCGCCAGGACTGGCTGCGCCGACTGCTGACCTGACGGTTCACCGGGAAGCGGCCGGACCCGGACCGGCCGCGGGTCAGCCCGGGACGTCGGCGGGGGTCCAGCCCGTGGACGTCCAGCCGCCGGGAGTGCGGGTGCAGCGGAGACGCCGGTGGGCGCGGTCCGGAGCGGCCTGCCAGAACTCCGCGGCGGCGGCGTGCAGGGCGTAGCAGTGCAGGGCGGGCGACGGGGTGAAGCAGTCCGGCGCCGGCCGGACCGGGCCGCGCAGGCGGACCTGGCGGCCGGGGCCGGGCCAGTAGACGGTGAGCGCGGCGTCCGGGCGGGCGGCCAGCTGGCGGGCCTTCGGGGAGTCGGGCTCGGTCCAGAAGTGCCAGGCGCCGGCGGTCGGGTCGACGTCGCGCAGGACGAGCACCCGGGCGTCCGGGCGGCCCTCGGCGTCGACCGTGGAGAGCGTCATCACCTGCGCGTCCGGGACGCCCGCCGCGAGGGCCTCCAGCAGCCAGGCCGTGAACAGGCCCGCCGGATCGGCAGGGATGGCCGGGTCCGGGGCCGGGTAGGTGTCGGCCGCGAGGACCGGGTGGGCGAGCAGGGCCCGGACCAGCGGGCCGGGTGCGGTGCGGGGGGTCCGGTGGGCGGGGTCGGTCACGGTGTCTCCAGGGGTGGTTCGGGGTTCACCCTATCGAGCGGCTTATTAGACACAATGTTGATAAGAACGGTCGAACCCCTTGTCGGGCCCACTACCCGCGAGTAGTTTGCCCGTGTGCCCACCCGGCCCCAGGCCTCCCCGAGGCCGGCCCGCCACCCGTCCCGCCCCGTCGCCATGTCCACCCGCAGGTACAGGAGGCACCCCCATGCCCCGCACCACCCCCTCCCGCAGCCTTCGGCCCGGGCAGCCCGCGTCCGTGCACGACAACCTCGTCCTCGAACCCCGCGACGTCCACTTCGACTGGTCGCAGCTGCCCCTGCACTGGATCCCCGACGAGCCGATGGCCACCCACACCATCAACGTCCTCCACCTGCTGCTGCCCGAAGGCGAACGCTGGTTCGTCAAGGTGTTCAAGGACGCGCTGCCGCTGATCCGCGACGACCAGCTGCGCGAAGAGGTGCTCGGCTTCATCGGCCAGGAGGCGATCCACGCCGAGGCCCACCAGGAAGTCCTCGACCACCTGCTCGCCCAGGGCCTCGACCCGCGGCCGTACGTCCGCCAGATCACCTGGCTGTTCCGCCGCGTCCTCGGCGACAAGCCCGGGCTGACCGCCCGTCAGCGCCGCGAGAACATCATCGAACGGGTCGCGTTCGTCGCCGCGATCGAGCACTTCACCGCGTTCCTCGGCAACTGGGCCCTCAACTCGCCCGGCCTGGACCGCGCCAAGGCCGACCCCACCATGGTCGACCTGCTGCGCTGGCACGGCGCGGAAGAGGTCGAACACCGGAGCGTGGCCTACGACCTGATGCGCCACCTGGACCCCGGCTACCTGCGACGCATCCGCGGCATGGCCGTCTCCGGACCGCTCCTGATCCACCTGTGGATCCGCGGCACCCGGTTCATGCTCGCCGCCGACCCCAGCCTGAACGGGAGCATCGTGCCGACGTGGCGCGAGGCGCAGAAGGCCGCGAAGCGGGGACTGCTCCCCGAACCCGCCCGGTTCCTCCGCTCGGCCCTCCGCTACTTCGCCCCCGGCTACCACCCCACCAACGAGGGCAGCTCCTCGCAGGCCCTGGCGTACTTGGCGAAGTCGCCGGCGGCGAGGGCCGCCGCCGCTCACTAGGCGAGTACGCAACCGGCGGCGCGCGGACGGTGCACCACCAGCGGCTGGGAGGCACCCCCACACGTCCCCGTCTGTGCGCGCCCCGCCCCTCCTCCTCCTGACGAAGCCTCACTCCCGGAGTCGCTCCCCATGGATCTCGAAACCCCGCCGCCGGACCTGTACGGCCGCCCTCGGGTCGATCGGATGTTCGCGCGGCTGACCGCGTTCGGTGATTGGTACAGCCCGGCGTTGGGGCGGCCGGGGTTGCGGCGGAGTCCGCGGCGCGCGGAGTCGCGGCCGGTGCCGCCGCTGTACCTGGTGGTGACGTCGCACCAGGTGGTGGCGGAGGACGTCGTGGAGGTGCGGCTCGCCGATCCCTCGGGGGGAAGGCTGCCGGAGTGGCAGCCGGGTGCGCGGGTGCTGGTGACGCTGCCGTCGGGGCGGGAGCGCCACTACTCGTTGTGCGGGGATCCGGCGGACCGGCACGGGTACCGGATCGCGGTGCGGCGGATCGCCGACGGCGGCGGCGGGTCGGTGGAGGTCCACGACGAGCTGCACGTCGGCCTGCGCCTGCGGGTGCGCCGGCCGCGGAACGGCTTCGCGTTCTGCGGGGAGCCGAAGGTGCTGTTCCTGGCCGGCGGCATCGGCATCACACCGCTGCTGCCGATGGCCCGGGCCGCCCAGCACGCGGGCATCGACTGGAAGTTGATCCACCTGGGCCGGACGGCCGCCGCGCTCCCGTTCACCGCCGAGCTGAAGGCCCTCGACCCGAGCCGGGTGGAGATCCGCACCGACGACGTGCACGGTCTCCCGGACGCCGCCGAGCTGCTCTCGCACGCGGCGCGCGACGCCGCGGTGTACGTGTGCGGCCCGGCGCCGATGCTGGGCGCGGTGCAGCGGGCGCTGGACGCGTCGCCCGCGGCGTCCCTGCACTTCGAGAGGTTCAGCGCCGCACCGATCGTTGACGGCAGGCCGTTCACGATCCGGCTGGGCGCGGACGGCGAGCCGGTGACCGTCCCCGCGGACCGCTCCGCGCTCGACGTCGCACGGGAGTTGAGGCCGGACCTGGCCTACTCGTGCAAGCAGGGCTTCTGCGGGACGTGCGTACTGAAGGTGTCCTCGGGGACGCCCGAGCACCGTGACCGCAGGCTGACCGAGGAGCAGCGGGCCGAGGGCCTGGTGCTGCCGTGCGTGTCCCGAGCCGCCGAGGGCGAGACCCTCGTCCTGGAGGTGTAGGCGATGGCCCAGAAGCAGCTGCCGCGGTTCCCGTTCGAGGAGCGGGACCTGGCGAGGTTCCGGGAGGTCCAGCAGCTCGCGTACCACTGCGCGGAGCAGGTCGCGGCGTGGATCGAGCCGGGCGTGACGGAGCGTCAGGCCACGGCCAGGCTGCGGCGCAGCCTGGTGCGGGCCGGCGTGCAGGACTTCTTCCACGTGCCGTTCGCGTGGTTCGGCGACCGGACCGCGTTCCGGCACTTCCACACCCCGCTGCAGTTCTTCGCCGGCTCGCGGGTGTTGAAGGAGGGCATGCCGTACGTGCTGGACTGCGCGCCGGTGGTGGACGGCTACACGGCCGACATCGGGTACGGCGGCAAGGTCGGCGAGAACGCGGTGTGGGACCGGCTGGCGCAGGACCTGAAGGTGTACCGGGAGCTGATCCTGCGTGAGGTGAAGGCGCGGAAGACGCTGTCCGAGGTGTACGCGGCGGTGGACGCGCAGATCGCCGAGCACGGCTACGACAACCGGCACCAGGTGTACCCGGGCCGGGTGATCGGCCACCAGGTCACCAGGACGACCGCGCGCGGTCCGGCGGGGGTGAACCTGTTCGGGTTCGGCGTGCGGACGCTGCAGACGCTGGGCCGCGAACTGGTGAAGGAGCGGCTGGAGGGCCGGTCCCCGCTGTGGGCCGGCGGCCGGGCCTCCCGGCACGCGCCGACGCCCGGACTGTGGGCGGTGGAACCGCACATCGGCTTCCGCGAGGTGGGCATCAAGTTCGAGGAGCTCCTCGTGGTCACCGACGACGATGTGTACTGGCTCGACGACGACCTGCCGCACGTGCGGCGCTGGGCACTCCTGGAGGATGCAGCATGACCGGCCGCAGCACCGAGATCCGCCGCCGCACCGTCGACTCCGGCGGGCTGGAGCTCGCCGTCTACGAGCAGGGCGACCCGGCGAACCCGACCGTGCTGATGGTGCACGGGTACCCCGACGACCACAGCGTCTGGGACGACGTCGCCGCCGACCTCGCCGCCGACCACCACGTGGTGCGCTACGACACCCGCGGCGCCGGCGCCTCCGGGGTGCCGGCCCGGCGGGAGGACTACCGGCTGGAACTGCTCGGCCAGGACCTGTTCGCCGTCGCCGACGCCGTCAGCCCCGACCGGCCGGTGCACGTGGTCGCGCACGACTGGGGCAGCGTGCAGTCCTGGGAGGCGGTCACCGCCCCCGGCTCGTACCGGCGGATCGCCAGCTACACCACCATGTCCGGCCCGTGCCTGGACCACATGGGCCACTGGATCCGGCACCGGCTGCGCCGCCCGACGCCCCGTCACGTCTCCCAACTGCTCCGCCAGGGACTGCACTCCTGGTACATCGGCCTGTTCCACCTGCCGGTCCTCGCGCCCGCCGCCTGGAAGCTCGGCCTGGCCCGGCTGTGGCCCCGGGTGCTGAACGACCTGGAGGCCGTCCGCCCGCGCCCCGGTCACCCGCAGCCGACGCTCGCCAAGGACGCCGTGCACGGCATCGAGCTGTACCGGGCCAACATGCGGCCCTCGGTGGCCAGGCCGCGCGAGCGCCGCACCGAGGTCCCCGTCCAGCTGATCACCCTGCAGCGCGACAACTACGTCTCGGAGTTCCTCTCCGAGGGCCTGGAGCAGTGGGTGCCCCGGCTGACCCGCCGCAGCCTGAACGCCACCCACTGGTCGGCGCTGCTGGAGAAGGGCCCGTCGGTCGCCGCGATGGTCCGCGAGTTCGCCGCCCGCGACCACGGCGCGCTGCGCCAGGAGCCGTCCGGCAGCGGCGAGTTGGTGGTCGTCACCGGTGGCGGCTCGGGCATCGGCCGGGCCACCGCGCTGGCCTTCGCCGACCAGGGCGCCCGGGTGGTGGTCTGCGACCGCGACCTGCCCGCCGCGCAGCGCACCGCCGAACTGTGCGCGCTGTCCGGCGTCAAGTCCGGCGCGTACCAGGTGGACGTGAGCGACGGCGCGGCCGTGGACGCGTTCGCCAAGCAGGTCGCCGCCGACTTCGGCGTCCCCGACGTGGTGGTCAACAACGCGGGCATCGGCCACTCCGGCACCTTCCTGCAGACCACCGAGGAGGAGTGGCGGCGCGTCCTTGACGTCAACCTGTGGGGCGTCATCCACGGCTGCCGCGCGTTCGGGCAGCTGATGGTCGACCACGGACGGGGCGGACACCTCGTCAACCTGGCGTCCGCCGCCGCCTACCTGCCGTCCAAGGTGCTGGCCGCGTACGCCACGTCGAAGTCCGCGGTGTTCATGCTGTCCGACTGCCTGCGGGCCGAACTCGCCGCGCACCGGATCGGCGTCTCCACCATCTGCCCCGGCATCGTCAACACCAACATCACCCGCACCTCCACCTTCTCCGGCCTCGGCGAGGAGGAGCAGGCCGCCCGGCAGGCCCGGGTCTCCAAGATGTACGCCCGCCGCGGCTTCCCGCCGGAGAAGGTCGCCGCCGAGATCGTCCGCGCCGTCCGCACCGGCAGGGCCGTCGTCCCCGTGACGGTCGAGGCCAAGGCCGCCCGCCTGCTCGGCCGGCTCAGCCCCGGCCTGCTCCGCAGGGCCGCCCGGCTCGACGTCGGCTGACGGACGGTCAGCGGGACGTGCGGCGCGGCCGGAGCGTAAACCGGCTGCGCCGCACAGGTGTCCGAGGCGAGAATGCGCCGCATGGACACGCCCGAAACCCGAGCCCTGCGGCACGTCGCCGCCCGCAGCAGCGGCGGCCCGCTGCCCGCCGGCCTCGACGTCACGCTCAACTTCCACCCCGACCGGGCGGGCCTCGACGGCGTGCCGATCCTCGAATCGCTGGCCCGGGACGGCGTCTACCGCTCCCAGTTCTCCACCGGCACCAGCAACGGCGGGCTCACCGCCCACCCCGGCGGCGACCGGTGGGCCTGGGAGAGCCGGATCTTCGGCGGCGCCTACGACGACGCCCCCGCCGAGCGCCGCCCCGTCTACGGCGCGCTCAACCACCTGCGCAGCCCCTACGGCGGCGCACCCCGGTTCGGCTCCGCGCACTTCCGCCTCGCCCCCGCCGCCCTGCACCGCGCCACCTTCTGCTACCCCGACAGCGTCTTCGAACCCGAACACTTCGGCACCGCCGAGGCGACGGCCCTGCTCGCCGTCGCCGAGGCCGACGAGCAGGACCTGCTGGACGCCTACGTGGAGGCCCAACTGCACGGCCCCGTCCGGCTCGCCGCCCACCTCGACGCGCTGGTGCTCGACCCCTGCTACCGCGGCACCGCCGTCGAGACCGCCGCCCGCGCCCTGCCCTGCCGCCTCGAATGGCACCCCGGCCACCGGCTCACCGCCGACGAACTCGCCCACCGCGCCGACATCGCCGACTACCGGGGACCGCACATCGCCGCCCTCGGCGCGAGGATCGCCCGCGACGGCGTGCTCGACCCGGCCGCCATCGGCGCCGCCGTCCACGACGGCCGCCACGACCCGCAGGAGCTGAAACGGGTCTGGCACTGCCTGGCCCGGTTCGGCCGGCCCGTAGACTGACAGCCCATGGACCTGACAGCCATGGCCGCCCCCCTCGCCTCCTTCGCGCTCGTGGTGGGCCTGCTCACCCTCACCCCCGGCGTCGACACCGCCCTCATCCTCCGCACCGCCGCCCTCGGACACCGCCGCCGCGCCTGGGGCGTCGTCCTCGGCATCCAGACCGGCACCATGATCTGGGGCACCGCATCCGCGGCCGGCCTCAGCGTGCTGCTCACCGCCTCCCGCCTCGCGTACGAGACGCTGCGCTGGGCCGGCGTCTGCTACCTGTTGTGGATGGGCGTCCAACTGCTGCGCACCCGCCACCGGGAGGCGGCCCCGGCCGACGAGCCGTCGGACCGGGGCAACGGCGGCGGCCTGTGGGCCGGTTGGCGGCGCGGCACGGTCACCAACCTGCTCAACCCGAAGGTCGGGGTGTTCTACGTCGCGGTGCTGCCGCCGTTCATCCCGGCCGGCCAGCCGCACCTGGCCGCCGGTGTCCTGCTCACCTCCGTGCACGTGCTCGAAGGCGCGCTGTGGTCCGCCGTCCTGATCGGCTTCGCCCACACCCTGCGCAGCTGGCTGCGCCGCCCCGCCGCGCGACGCGTGCTCGACCGCGTCACCGGCACCGCCGTGCTCGGCTTCGGCGTCAAGCTCGCACTGACCGACTGACATCCCCGCCCGCCGGATCCGCCACCGCGGCGGCCAGGCGGGCGGCCGCCGCGGCGACCGCCGAGCGCAGTTCGGCGCCGCCCAGCACCCGGAAGCCGAACGGGACGCCGCCCAGCCACTCCTGCGCGTACATCGCCGGATTGCGGGTGCTGCCGCGCAGCACGCACCGCTCGCCGGCCGCCTCCAGCCGGCCCATCGGGGCACTGACCCACGGGGCGACCTGCTCCAGCGGGGCGTCGAACAGCACGTGGGCCGGGAAGGCCCAGCCGGTGCCGAGGTGCGCCTCCAGCACGGCGACCGGGTCGAGGCCGTCCGGCATCCGGAAGGCCGTGGCGGTCTCCTCGGCCGTCCCGATCCGGTCGATCCGGTAGGTGCGCAGGGCGTCCGAACGGTGCGAGTGGCAGAGCAGGTACCAGCGGGCCCGGCGCACCACCACCGCCCACGGATCCACCTCGGCCCGCCACTCGTCGCCGTCCGCGCTCCGGTACGTGATCACCGCGCGCCGCCGCCGCGCCACCGCCTCCACCAGGGTGTTCGTCACCGCCGGGTCCGCGTGCACCGCCCGCGGGTCCGGTGCGGCGGCGGCGTGCTCGCGCAGCGCCGCCGCCTGCCGGCCGACCTCCTCCGGCAGCACCCGCACCACCTTGTCCAGCGCCGAGCCGACCGGATCCCCGGGATCGGTCGCGGCCGGGCGGGCGTCCAGCACCGCCATCACCAGCCCCAGCGCCTCGGCCTGAGTGAACGTCACCGGCGCGAGCCGCGTCCCGCGCCGCAGCCGGTAGCCGCCGTGCGGTCCGCGCTCCGACTCCACCGGGATCCCGGCCTCCCGCAGGATCGCCACGTACCGCCGCGCCGCCCGGTCCGTCACGCCCAGCCGCTCCGCCAGCTCCTCCGACGTGGTGCCCGGGCGGGCCCGCAGGATCTCCAGCGTGCGCAGCGCCCGGGCGGTGGGGCTGGTTCCGGTCGACATGTCCGGCAGCCTAGACGGATCACCGTTCAATCAGGAAGCCGATCGTCCTGAACCGCTCCTAGCCTTGCCGTCGTACCCCTTCCCACCTGTGGAGCTCACTCATGGACATCCTGTTGATCGGCGGCCTCTGGCTGGACGGCACCGCCTGGGACGCCGTCACCCCGACGCTGCGCGAACTCGGCCACCGCCCCCGGGCCTTGACGCTGCCGGCCACCTCCTCGACCGCCCTGGACGACCAACTCGCCGCCGTCCTCGCCGCGGTGGACGCCGCGCCCGGGCCCGTCCTGCTGGTCGCCCACTCGGCCGCCTGCACCCTCGGCCGGCTGGCCGTCGACGCCCGCCCCGAACGGATCGCCACGCTCGTCCTGGTCGGCGGCTACCCGCAGCCGGACGGCGGGCGCTACGCCGAGTTCTTCGACATCCGCGACGGTTTCATGCCGTTCCCCGGCTGGGCCGCGTTCGAGGGCCCCGACAGTGCGGACCTCGACGAGGGCCTGCGGCAGCGGATCGCCGCCGCCGCCGTCCCCGTCCCCGAGCAGGTGGCCCGCGGCCCCGTCCGCTACAGCGACCCCCGTCGGCACGACGTCCCGGTCATGATGGTCTGCCCCGAGTTCAGCCCCGCCCAGGTCCGCGCCTGGGTCGCCGAGGGCCACGTCCCCGAACTCGCCGCCGCCAAGCACATCGAGTACCACGACTTCGACTCCGGCCACTGGCCGATGTTCACCAAGCCCGCCGAACTCGCCCGTCTGCTCCACACCTTCGCCTGACGGCCCGGGCGCAGCGGGACTCGGCAGCGGGGCCCCGCGGCAGCCCCCCCGGCGCCGCGCTACTTCGGAGCGGTGGCGGGGACCGAGGAGTCGAGCAGGCGGCGGGCGGTCCCGCCGGCGGCGGCCGCGTCGCCGCGGCGGATGGCGTGGGCGATCTCCGCCAGCTCGTCCGTGCGGCGGGACTCCTCGCGCAGGGCCGTGACGAAGACCTGCGCGGCCGGCGAGTCGCCGATGGCGTCGAGGCCGGAGAGCAGGGTGTTGAGGGCGAGCCGGTAGGGGAGGGAGGCGGTGCCGGCGACGAGGGCGGTCCAGTAGGCGGCGCTGGTGGCGGCGAGTTCGGCGTCGGACATGCCGTCGTGGGGGAGCAGGTCGAGCAGGGCGGCGCCGACCGCGGGGGAGCGTTCGGCGCAGAGGCGGGCGGCGTCGGCGCCGATGCAGGCGCGGAGTTCGAGGACGCCGGTGGTGGCTTCGTCGTTCAACCGGCCGGGTCCGGCGACCAGTTCGGGGAGCAGGTCGAGGCCGGCGTGGTCGGGGATGTTCAGGACGCGGGTGGCGCCGCCCTGCTGGACCTCGACCAGCCTGGCCTGCTGGAGGCGCTTGATGGCTTCGCGGACGGCGTGGCGGTTGGCGCCGAAGGTCTCGGCGAGTTCGCGCTCGGACGGGAGGGCGCCGGTGAGCGTGCCGTCGAGGATGGCGTCCATCAGCTGACGGTGGATCTGGCCGGAGAGCGGCAGGGCGCCCACGGGTCGGAGGTTCACGCCGACAGCATATCCGTGCGGTCCGGAGCAGATTGCTGATTGTCTGGTTGGACCAGTAACCCTATGCTCGCGGCTCATGGACCTCGCATCGCTCGTACTCTGGCTCTCCGCGCCGGTGTTCCTCCTCGGCATGCTCGTCGAACTGTTCGTGCTCCGCAGACGCCGGCTGCCCGGCTACGACAGGCGCGACGCACTGCTGAACATCGCGACCGCCGTCGGCAACCAACTGGTCGCCGCGCCATGGGCGGTGGTCGAGGCCGCGGTGCTGCTGCGGCTGCACTCGGCGGTCCCCTGGCAGCTCACCGGGTGGCCGGCCTGGGTGGCCGGGATGCTCGCCGTGGACTTCGCGTACTACTGGTTCCACCGCGCCCACCACGAGATACGGGTGCTCTGGGCGGTGCACGTGGTGCACCACAGCAGCGAGCAGTACAACCTCTCCGTCGCGCTGCGGCAGCCGTTCCTGCTGGCCGTCACCGCGCTGCCGTTCCTGCTGCCGGTGGTGCTGGTCGGCGTCCGCCCGGAGGTGCTGACGGCCTGCTTCGCGCTCAACCTGGTCTACCAGTTCTTCGTCCACACCGAACTGGTCGACCGGCTGTGGGCGCCCGTCGAGTTCGTGTTCAACACGCCGAGCCACCACCGCGCCCACCACGGCTCGCAGGGCCAGTACCTCGACAAGAACTACGGCGGCATCCTGATCGTGTGGGACCGGCTGTTCGGAACCTTCCAGCCCGAGGGCGAGCGGGTCCGCTACGGCCTGACCAAGAACATCGGCACCTACAACATCCTGCGCGTGCAGACCCACGAACTCGCCGCGATCGTCCGCGACGTGCTCGGCGCCCGGCGCTGGTCCGACCGGATCGGGTACGTGCTGCGCGGCCCGGGCTGGGCGCCCGAACCGCACTGACGGACCGGGGCCCGCGACCCCGGTGCAGTACCTGGGCGCCGCACAGGGTGTTCGGGTACGGGCCGTCGACGAACTGCTGCGCGGGCGTGCCGTTGCAGCCGTACAGGTTGGTCCAGGGGCCGTCGGCAGTGGCGGCGTCGGTGACGTCCCGGCACTCGCCGAGGACGTGCAGCGAGCCGTCGGTGCCGCGGGTGAACGCCTGGTTCGCGGTGCCGGTGCAGTCCGACAGCCGGGCGTCGGTGACGTTCGCGGTGCCGCCGTCCTCGATGTCGGCGCACATCCGCCGGCCGGCTGCGTTCGCCACCGCGGACACCAGTGCCTGACGGGCCGGCAGCGCCACGGAGTTCGCGGCCGGGCCGGGCCGGTCGCCGGCGGCAGCGGGATGCTGCTGATCGCGCCGGTCACGGTGTCGCGCACCCACAGGGCGGGGCCGCCGGCCACCAGCCCGGGAGACCGCAGGGTGAACCCGCTCCAACTCTCGCCGGCCCGGCCGGGTTCCACGCCCGGGGCGAGCTTGCAGCCGCCGAGCGGAGCGCCGGGGTAGTGGCGCAGGTGCCCGTTCTCCACGGTGACCGGGCCGGGCCGGCCGGGGTCGGTCGACGAGGCGTCGACCCCGGCCACCGGCTCGGCCCGGTAGCCGGCCGGGGCAGGCTGTTGTCGTCCAGGCTGTACCGGAACTCCCGTACGCCGCCGGCCAGGCAGGAGCCGCGGGTGCAGCCGCCCGGCACCGGGTCGGTGCTGGTGACGCGGATCCGCGCGCCCGGGTCGCCGGCCTGGCCGGACGGCTCGATGCCGCTGCCGATCGGCGGGAACACCGTGGACGGCGCGACATAGGCGAGCGACGGCGCGCTCAGGTCGACGTCGACGTAGCGGACTTGCTGGGAGTGGCAGGCCCGGGCGGGCTGCCGGGGCACGGACAGCTCCGTGTGCTTCGCGCCGACCGGCGAGCAGGGCGGCGACCGTCGCAGGCGCGAACGGCGCGCCCGGTCCGTCTGCCGGCTGCCGGCTCTGCCCCGTGCGAGCCGGCGGCGCGGCCTTCGGCGTCCAGGGCGGCGCGGCCTTCGGCGTCCGGGGCGGCCTCACCGCGTCCGACCAGGGCCCGGTCCGGCCCCGGTGCGTCCGGGGCGGCCTCACCGCGTCCGACCAGGGCCTGGTCCGGCCCCGGTGACCGCGCCCGCCACGGTCATCTCCCACAGAGATGACAGTTGTCGCCGATCATCGCGCCCGGGCGGGAAGCGAACGCCGGGGCCGGACGCTCTCACAGCTGCGCGCCGCGAACGCCGCAGCGCGAACGACCACTCCGGAAGGCAGACATGGCCACCTCACCGAACGTCAGCACCCCCTCAGCGCCGACCGCACCGGCCGCGCCGGCCGCACCGGCCGCCGCCCGGGCCGGTGACGGAGTGCCCGGCGGGCTCGTCGCGCTGCTCGCCGTCTCCACCGGCATGACCGCCGCCAACCTCTACTACGCGCAGCCGCTGCTGGCCCGCCTCGCCGAGGTGTTCCACGTCGGGACGGCCACCGCGGGCGCGCTGGTGACGGCCACTCAGATCGGCTACGTGCTGGGCATGCTGTTCCTGGTGCCGCTCGGCGACCGGTTCGAGAAGCGGCGGCTGGTGGCCGTGCTGCTGCTCGTCACCAGCGCGGCGATGGCCGTCGCCGGCACCGCCGGCAGCTTCCCGGTGCTGCTGGCCGCCTCGCTGGTCAGCGGCGGGACCTCGGTGGTCGCACAGATCCTGGTCCCGTTCGCGGCCGGCCTCGCCCCCGACCACGCCCGCGGGCGGACCGTCGGCCGGGTGATGGCCGGACTGCTCACCGGCATCCTGCTCTCCCGCACCCTGAGCAGCCTGGTCGCCGACGCCGCCGGCTGGCGGGCGGTCTACCTCGGCTCGGCCGTGCTGACGACGGTGCTCGCCGCCGCCCTCTACCGCGCCCTGCCCCGCCACGCCGCCACCACCGACCTGCCCTACCACCACGTGCTGCGCTCCACCGCCCGGCTGGTGCGCACCCACCCCGCACTGCTCAAGCGCGGCCTCTACCAGGCGGCCGTGTTCGGCTCGTTCAGCGCCTTCTGGACCACCGTCTCGTTCCAGCTCACCGGCCCGGCGTTCGGCTACTCCGAGGCGGGCGTCGGCCTGTTCGCGCTGGTCGGCGCGGCCGGCGCGCTGGTCGCCCCGGCAGCCGGACGCTGGGCCGACCGCGGCCTCGGCCGCCCGCTCACCGGCGCGGCCCTGCTGACCGCCTCCCTCGGCGCCCTGCTGGCCGGCCTCGGCGGGCACCACATCCTGCTGCTCGCCCTCGCCGCGATCGTCATCGACATCGCCGTCCAGACCACCCTCATCCTCGGCCAGCACGTCGTCTACCAACTCGACCCCGCCGCCCGCGCCCGACTCAACAGCGTCTTCATCGCCACCTTCTTCCTCGGCGGCGCCCTCGGCTCCGAACTCGGCACCCTCGCCTACCACGCGGGCGGTTGGTGGGCGGTGGCCGGTTTCGCCGCGCTGCTGCCGCTTCCGGCGCTGGCGCATTGGGCGACGGACCGCAAGAGCTTGGCGAGTTGAGGCGGCGGGGGTGTCGGTTCCGCTGCGCGGGGCCGGCGGGCCGGTCGAGGGAGTGGCGGCGTGCTGGGCTCCGAACTCGGCACCCTCGCCTACCACGCGGGCGGTTGGTGGGCGGTGGCC
>NZ_JBHWDS010000012.1:0-105801 GCF_042734615.1 Kitasatospora sp. NPDC059646 | reverse complement strand
CCGCGCTGGCGCCAGGAGTTGAGGCGTCGGTGGTGGGTGGTGTCCGCTGCGCGGGTTGGTTGAGGGAGTGGCGGCGTGCTGGGCTCCGAACTCGGTACTCTCGCCTGCCGTGCGGGCGGTTGGTGGGCGGTGGCCCGCGCTGGCGCCAGGAGTTGAGGCGTCGGTGGTGGGTGGTGTCCGCTGCGCGGGTTGGTTGAGGGAGTGGCGGCGTGCTGGGCTCCGAACTCGGCACGCTTACCCACCCACGGGGCGGCTGGTGGGCGGTGGCCGCCTTCGCTGCGCAGCTGCTCCCGCTGGCGCATTGGGCCACGGGCCGCATGGGCTCCGCGAGTTGATGCGCGCGATGGGGGGCTGACCCGGTGCGGATGCCGTGGCCCCCACCGCGCGGGTGGCTGACGGGCGATCGGCGTGCCCGCGATAGCCGGCGGCCCGGGTCACTGACGCGCCATCGACCAGCATCGTGTTCCGCGCAGCGGCACGAACGCCAGCTCACCAACCCCCGGCACGGACCCTCCTGAACCGGCTGGCCGGCCCGCGCAGCGGGCGAGAGCGCTCGACAGCCGCCCCGAGCCCGGCGGTCCCCGTCAGTGACACTTGCTCGACCAGCGGTGGTCCGGCACGGGATGCCTTCCGCTGCGGGGGCCGTCAGGCGAGGTGGCGGAGGAGGGCTGCCACGGCCGGTGTCGGGTCGCCGGCGGGGCAGACGGCGGCGACGTCCCAGCGGGGTTGGCCGGTGGTGAAGCGGCGGAGTGCGAGGTCGGGGAAGCGGGCGGCGATCGACTCCGGCAGTACGCAGATCCCCAGGTCGTGGCGGACCAGTTCGGCGGCGGCCACGATGTCGTTCACCTCGAAGACCGCCGTCCGCTCGACGGCCGCGGCGCGGAACGCCCGGTCCACCGCGGAGCGGACCGCCCAGCCGGGGGCGAAGTCGACGAACGGCAGGCCGGCGAGTTCGTCGAACCGGACCCGGTCGCGGTGGGCGAAGGCGCGGGCGGGCGACGCGGCCAGCACCATCGCCTCGCAGGCCAGCGAACGGACCGTCAGACCGCGTTGCTGCTGCCGGTCGAACGCGACGATCGCCGCGTCCACGGTGCCGTCGCGCAGCGCGGTGCGGATGTCGGCCGCCGCGGCCTGCCGGAGCCGTATCGTCAGCCCGGGGTGCTCGGCGCGGAGTTCGGCGAGCACCCGGTCCAGGCCGAGCCAGACGCCTTGCATGGTGCCGATGGTGAGCACCCCGCGCAGCACCCCGCGTGCCTCGTCCGCCGCGGCCCGCGCCAGCTCCGCCGCGCGGAGCGCACCGCGGGCGGCCGGTACGAACGCCTCGCCGGCCGGCGTCAGGGTGACCCGGTGCGTGGTGCGTTCGAAGAGTTGGACGCCGAGTTCCTTCTCCAGGGCCCGGACGGTGCCGGACACCGCCGACTGCACCACGTGCAACCGCCGGGCCGCCGCGGTGAAGCCGCCCGCCTCGGCCACCGCGACGACGACCTCCATCTGCCGCAGTTCCATTCCGCTCCAGCCCGCCGTCCGTCCTGCTCCCGGCCCCGCGAGGTCACGGGGCAGCCGAGCTTAACGGCAGCCGGGCCGGGCCGGTGCGGGCGGTGCGCTCAGGCGGCGTCGCTGCCGGGCGTCCCGGGTGTGCCGGCGCGGCGGCCGCGCCACTCGCTGGGGGTGACGCCGTACGCGGCGCGGAAGGCACGGCTGAAGTGCGAGGCGCTGCTGAATCCGTGCCGGCGGGCGAGTTCGGCCAGGGTCGGGCCGAACGGGCCGTGGCGTTCCAGGGCCTGCGCGCAGGCTTCGACGCGCCGCTGCTGGATCAGCCGGGTGATCGTCAACTCCTCGCCCTCGAACAGCCGGTGCAGGTAGCGGACGGAGATCCGCAGCGCCCGGGCCACCGACTCGGGGCCGAGGTCGGGGCGGCCCAGGTGGGCGTCGACGTAGTCGCGGGCCCGGGACAGCAGGTGCTCGCGGGCGGAGGCCGGTTCCCGGTCCAGGTCGAAGGCGATCGCGTCCACCAGGTCGGCCACGTGTCCGCCCAGCCGGCCGGCCGCCGTCGGCCCGAACTGCGCCGCGCCGTCGAGGACATGGGTCAGCAGCAGGCCCAGCATCGTCACCGTGCCGTCGTCCGGCCGGAGCGTCGATCCGGCGAGCCGTTGCAGGGTCCGCGGGCTGCTGAGGGTGCGCTGCGGGAGGTGGACCAGGCCGGCCCGGAAGGGCTGCGGGAAGTGCAGTGCGAAGGGCCGGGCCAGGTCGATCACCACGATCTCGTCCGGTCCGGGCCAGCCGGTGTGTCCGGCCTGGGTGAAGACCGCCTCCCCTTCGAGGCAGCGGCCGAGGGCGAAGCGCCCGCCGGGTTCGGGCCGGCACAGGCTCGGCGGGCGGCTGATCCGCTGCGGGCCGCCGTCCAGCGACACCGTGCGCAGGTGCCCGAGCGGCACGGAGCGGATCCGGCCGGGCCGCTCACCCGGGCCGGTCGGTGTCACCTTGACCGGGACGAGCGCCTGCGACAGTGCGTCGGTCCAGGCGTCGTGGCGGGCGTCCTCGGGAACGTCGCCGGTGTCCAGGACGAGAGTCATGCGGATCCCCACTTCCGTCGTCGCCGGACCGCACACCCGCGGCCGCGGGGTGCGGTGCTCTTCCGTTCCCAGCCTCTCCCGGCGGATTCGCGGACGGGCCACGGCGGCCGCCACCCGGCACGGAGTGCGCGAAGCTGTGCGCGCTCAGGCATGCGGGGGCCGGAGTCGGGGGGAAGGCGGCCGGCGGCCGCGGCGTCAGCGCGGTTGGCTCGAAGTCGACTTGGCGGTAAAGGCAGGTTTGGGCCGAGGGAAAGGAGGCACCGTGCTGATCGGCGACCGGGACCGCCGACCGGTCCGGGGGCGGGCGGATTTCGGCCGTGCGCCCGGGGCGTGAGCGGGGGAGGAGCATGGCTCGGGCCCTGTGCGCCCTGGTGGGGGAGTGCCGCCCGGGCGCGGGCCGGTGGCCGGAATGTGCATGTGGGGCGGGGCCGCGGGAGGGGCCGAAGGATCGTGGCACGGGGGCGCGCCGGGGTGCGGGGGCGCACGAAACTGATCGTTCATGCTTCCTGATGCGGCGTCAATTCGGCTGTTTGGTAAGCCGGATGTGCCTATTCCGCTTACTATTCGGCCAAACGAGGAGCGCGCGGGACCGAATCGGTGAACGTACTGCGGGGGTTCGGCGTGCCTTCCTGACGACGAGAGCAGGGCATGACCCAGACAGAACAGGAAACCCGAGCGCCCGCGCCACGCGCGGGCCGGCGGACGGCCGCCCGGGCCGCCGCCGTGGCGGCGGCCCTCGCCGCCACCGCCGCGGTCACCGCCCCGTCCGCCTCGCCGCTGGCCGCCGACGGTTCGGTGACGGTCCAGGTGGTGCGCGCGGTGGACGAGAGCGGGACGTGGAGCCCGGCGCTGGAGCCGGGCCTGGCCGGGGTGACGGTCGCCCTGACCGGCGAGGACGGCGCGGTGCGCACCGCCGTCACCGCCGCCGACGGCACGGTGACGCTGAAGCCCGCCAAGTCGACGGCCAGCGGCAAGTACCGCGTGGAGGTGGTCAATCCGAAGCCGGGCGTGCTGTTCCCGGCGTTCGCCGCCCGGGAGGGCCTGACCGCGCCCAACCGGCTCAGCAGCAACGAGGAGTTCGTCGACCTCTCGGCGGGCAAGCAGGCCAAGCTGATCACCGGCCTGTGGAACCCGTCCGACTACTGCCAGCAGAACGCCCCGCTGGCCACCGCCTGCCAGCCGGCCACCGGCGACCCGGCGGCCCAGCGGACCCTGCTGACCTTCCCGTACCAGTCGCGCGGCGTGAACAAGGACGTCACCGACATCGGCACGGTCGCCGGCACCGGCAACGTGTTCGGCATCGCCTGGAACCGGGACGACCGGCGGCTGTTCAGCTCCGCCCAGGCCAAGCGCGCCACTGTCTACGGCCCCGGCGGTCCGGGCGCGATCTACGTCACCGACCCGGCGACGAAGGCCACCAGGCTGTTCACCACAGTCCCGAACGCCGGCGCCACCGCGCACACCGACGCCAACGACGCGGGCTTCATGGCGGCGGTCGGCAAGGAGAGCCTCGGCGGCCTGAAGCTCACCGAGGACAACCGCGACCTGTACGTGGTCAACCTCCACGACCGGAAGCTGTACCGGTACGACGCCACGACGGCCACGGCCGAGAAGCCGAAGGCCGTGTACGCCATCCCCGCCCCCGACTGCCCGTCGGCGGCGGACTGGCGGCCGTTCGGCCTCGGCATGCAGGACGGCACCGGCTACGTCGGCGGCGTCTGCTCCGGCGAGTCCACCCAGAAGATCGCGGACCTGCGGGCGGTCGTGCTGCCCTTCGACCCGGCCACCGGCGAGTTCGGCGCGGCCGTGCTGAACCAGCCGCTCGACCACCGCGGCACGCCCGCGACGGCCTGCGCCGGCTACTACTGGTACCCGTGGCAGGACGGCGAGCCCGGACCGAACGGCACCACCTGCGGCCTCAACCCGGAGCCCGAGCTCGGCGAGATCGGCTTCGAGGCCGACGGCTCCATGCTGCTGTCCTTCCGCGACCGGTACGCCGACCAGGCCGCCGCCGCCCCGCCGGCCGGCCAGCCGCTGCCGAACGGCTTCGTCTACGTGCTCGCCTCGGCGGACCTCAACAAGGCGTGCAGGTCCGGCGACCAGTACGTGCTGGACGTCAACCTCGGCTGCGGGAGCACCACCCGCAACAAGGGCTTCTTCGACCTGGACCGCCCCTACCCGAACGGCCACCCGTACCCGACCTTCGCGGGCATGGCGCTGTCCAAGGTGGAGAACTCCATCGCCACCTCCGGCTACGACGTCTCCAACAACATCGTCACCGCCGGCACCATGTTCACCCTCCGCGCCGGCGGCCCCGACCCGGGCTTCGGCAACGAGCTGTCCGACGGCCGCTCCCGGTTCGGCAAGGGCGCGGCGATGGCCGACCTGGAGGTGCTCTGCGACCGGGCGCCGCTGCAGATCGGCAACCGGGTCTGGTACGACCCGGAGCGCTCCGGCCTCCAACTGCCGCAGCAGAAGCCCGTCCCCGGCGCGACCGTCAACCTGTACGACGCGAACGGCAAGAAGGTCGGCACCACGAAGACCACCGCGCGCGGCGAGTACTACTTCGACGACACCGACGTCACCGGCGGCCTGAAGCCCAGGACCGCGTACACGATCCGCCTCGACAACCCGGCCGACTACGCCGAGGGCGGCCCGCTCCACCACTGGGTCCCGACCAGGGCCGACGTCGGCGCCGACCGCGCCGTCGACTCCGACGGCACCGTCCCCCAGGGCGGAAAGTACGTCGAACGCGCCCTGACCACCGGCGGCCCCGGCCAGAACGACCACACCTTCGACTTCGGCTTCAGCCGGCAGCAGGGCGAACTGCGCCTGGTCAAGAACGACCAGGACGGCAAGCCGCTGCCCGGCGCCGTCTTCCAGCTGTGGCGCGAGACCGACAAGGCCGACGGCCTCCAGACCGACGGCGACCGGGCCGACGCCAAGGTCGGCGACCCGTGCACCACCGGCGACGACGGCACCTGCCGCACCGTCACCGACCAGGGCCGCTACTACTGGCAGGAGGTCACCCCGCCCAAGGGCTACCGGACGCCCGAACAGCCCGTCCTCGGACCGGTCGTCCTCGACGACGAACACCTCGACGCCGGCATCACCACCACCGCCGTCAACGAGCTCCTCCCGCCCCCGCCGCCCACCCCCACCCCCACCCCGACCCCCACGCCGTCGCAGCCGTCGGGCGGCCTGGCGTACACCGGCACGGACGACACCACCCTCAGGTACGCCCTGATCGGCGGCACCGCCCTGCTGGTGGTCGGCGCAGGGATCCTGATCGCCGTCCGCAAGCGCCGCAGCAACTGACGCACGAGCGGCGGAGGATCGGCTGACGCGACGTCAGCGATCACGGGGCCCCGGGATACTCTCCCGGGGCCCCGTCCCGAGTTCCGCACCGCGCACCACCCACCCGCACCGAGGAGCGAGACAGCCCGATGGCATCCGACAAGAAGCGACCGGCCCGCCGCCGCGTGATCGTCACCGCCGTGGTGGCGGCCGTGCTCGCGGGCGGCGGGGTGACGGCCTGGCAGTTGGCGGGGAGCCAGGAGGAGAGCCGGCCGCTGAGCACCGACGAGGCGTCCCGGCTGGCACTGTCCCGGCTGAACCTCTATCAGGCCAGCCCGGTGCGGGTGACGTTGAGGGCGCAGGAGGGCGACGGCATGGTGGTCGAGGTGCAGGGGGTGGTCGACTACCGCAGCAAGCACGCGGCGGGCAGCTACACCGTCACCGGCAAGGACGGCGCCACCGTCGACCAGGGCCTCGCGGTGTGGGACGCCGGCGGCCTGGGCCTGGCCAAGCAGGCCGCGGGCGCGACCGGCCCGGCCTGGGAGCAGGCCGAGCACGTGCCGCGCAGCGGCTGGGCGTCGCGCAGCTACGGCACCGACCCGCTCGACGCCGGGCTGAACATGCTGGTCCAGCTCGGCGCGGACCGTCCCGACAACCCGCTGCTGCTGGTCCAGTCCGGCCCGCGCTGGCTCGGCCGGGACCGGATCGACGGCCGGGACTACGACCGGATCGCCGGCCCGCGCCCGCGCGACGCCGCGGACAAGGACACCGGCACCTCGCCGATCACCTACTGGATCGACGCCGACGGCGGCCTGCGCCGCGTCACCATGCGGATGGCGGGCCTCGGCACCCCGGTCACCCTGGAGGTCGGTGGCCGGGACGCCGGGGCCAAGCTGCCCGAAGCGCCCTGGGCGACGGCGGGCTGAGGTGCCGTCAGACGCCGGTCGGCAGCGGGTAGCCGTCCGGGTCGACCTTGCCCGGCAGGTCCACGGCGGGCACCGCCGGCGCGTTCGGGTCGGCCATGGACGGCTGCGCGGGCGGCACCGGTACGGCGTTGAACGCCATGCCGGGCGGGGGCTGCACGCCGGCGGCCCGCCCGGCCGGGACCTTGCCGCCGCCGCTCGCGCCGCAGGCGGCCAGCCGCTCCAGGTCGGCGGGGCTCTGTACGGCCGGGCCGTTTCCGGTGAAGCAGTTGCTCGGGTCGGCGGCCGAACTGACCAGGTCCACCCCGTTGCCGGTGGCCGTGTTCCCGGTCACCCGGTTGCCGGAGGCGGGGTGCCCGGGCGGGTCGGTGACGACGATGCCCGCGGACCGGTTGCCCCGGACCAGGTTGCGTTCGACCCGGTTGTCGGTGCCGCCGCCGATGCCGATCCCGATGCCGAAACCGCCGTCGGCCTGCTGCGGCGAGTCCGCCGAGTTGTTGTCCGCGACCACGTTGCCCGCGATCACCGCGGCGTGCTGCGGGGCCAGCGACTCCAGGTCGTTGGAGTTGACGGTCACGCCGACCCGGTTGTTCACCACCCGGTTGCCGACCACGGTGAGGTTCTCCGAGGCGTTGGTGATCTCGATGCCGACCGCGTTGCGCTCCACCGTGTTCCCGCGCACCAGGGTGTCGCACGGCTTGCACTGGCCGACGTAGATGCCGGAGTCGGCCTGCCCCGAGGCGTACGACTCCTCGATGATCCCGCCGCGCGCGTCGAACGCGTAGATGCCGTACAGGGCGTTCCCGTACGAGGTCACCCGGCTGGCCCGGAAGCCCTGCACGGCGGGGAAGCGGGTGGTGTCCAGCGGGTCGTACGCGGAGCCGCCCGCGCCGTGCCGCTGCAGCTTCTCGTCGGTGACGCCGGTGAACAGCACGCCGTTGGCCAGGTAGCCGTGCACCGTCAGGTTCTCGACCACGCTGCCCGCGCCGGTCACGGTGATCCCGTTGATCAGCTTCAGGTCGCCGTCGAACACCACCGTGTTGCGGTCCGAACCGCGCAGCACGATCCGGGGCTTGGTGATCCGGACGCTCTCCTTGTACACGCCCGGGTGCACCAGGACGAGGTCACCCGGGACGGCGGTGTCCACCGCCCGCTGCACGGTCGGGAAGTCCTCGGGCACCCGGAGCACCGTGCCCGGCGGGTGGCGGTCGGCGGACGGCGACGCCGGCGAGGAGCACGCGCCCAGGGCGGGAAGCAGCAGGGCCAGCAGTAAGGCGCCGGTCCGGAACCGGCCCGGACCGGAACGTCGGCGTACCAACGGGTGGAAATCGTGGAGGAGTTGCATGAAGCGTGTTCTATCGTCTGCAATAGCGGCCATGCACATCGAACGGGGGAATCCGCAGGACGGCGACGCCCCGGCCCGGCCGCGGATCGGCCGCCGGGCCCTGCTGTCCGCCGGCGCCGTGCTGGCCGCCGGGGCGGGGGCGGCGACCGCCACCGCGTTCGGCCGCGACCCCGCCGCACCGCCCGCCGCCCCGGCGGCCGCCGTCCCGCACCACGGGGCGCGGCAGTCCGGCCTGGCGTACCGTCAACTCCCCGCCACCAGGCTGCTGGCGCTCGACCTGCCCGCCGACGCCTCCCGTGACACGCTGCGCGGCCTGCTCGCCGGGATCGACAAGGTGCTGGCCGCCGCGTCCGCCGGCGCCCTCGCCGATCCGCGGCTGTCCGGCACCGCCCCGGTGTCCTCGCTGGCCGCCGTCGGCACCGCGCTGGCCGCCCGGCTGAAGCTCGACCTCCCCGCCGAACTCGCCGACCTCCCCGCCTTCCCCGGCGACCGGCTCGACCCGGCGCGCAGCGGCGGCGACCTGATCCTCCAGGTCTCCGCCGAACAGCCGTGGACCGTCGGCGTGCTGACGGAGCATCTGCTCACGGCGGCCAGGTCGGCCGGCGCGGCCGTGCGCTGGAGCCAGGCCGGCTTCCTGCCGCCCGTCCCCGACGGCGAGACCCCGCGCAACCTGTTCGGCTTCAAGGACGGCACCGCCAACCCGGACGCCGCCGACCCCGGCCTGTGGCACGCCGACGGCACGATCCTGGTCTACCGCCGGATCCGGATGGACACCGCCGCGTTCACCGCCCTCCCGACGGGCGGTCAGGAACTCGCCATGGGCCGACGCCTGACGACCGGCGCCCCGCTCACCGGCACCGCCGAACGCGACGACCCGGACATCTACGCCAAGCACCCGGACGGCTCGTACATCATCCCCGCCACCTCGCACGTCCGCCTCAGCAGCCCCCGGCTGGACGGCGGCGCGCGGATGCTCCGCCGCGGCTACTCCTACGACGACGGCCCCGACGACCGCGGCCTGCTGTTCTGCGCCTTCATGCGCGACCCCGCCCTCTTCACCCGCGTGCAGAACCGGCTCGCCGAGAAGGACGCCCTCACCCCGTTCCTCACCCACAACGGCTCCGCCGTCGCCTGGGTCCTCCCCGGCTCCCGGCCGGACCGCCCGCTGGGCGCGACGCTGTGAGGCCGCCCGGGGACGCCTCGGACCGGGTGGCCGGGGACCTGCTCGTCGACGTCGGGAGCCCGGAGGAGTACCGCGGCGTCGTCCTGCGCTTCCTCCGCGACGCACTGGAGCGGGTCGAGGGACCGTTGAAGGCCCGGGTCGAGGAACTCGCGGCCGGGCCCGCCGGCCAGGTCCACGGCGCGGCACTGGCCGGCCTGATCCAACTGTCGGCGGCCTCGCCGGAGCTCGGCGGCATGCACCAGCACCGCCCGTACAGCCCGGAGAACCTCCAGTGGCTCGCCGACCGGGCGGCGGAGGGCCGGACGGTGTCCGCGGCGGCCTGCGTCGTCGGGCAGGGCGGGCTCCGCGTCGAGGTGCTGTGCCACCTCTGGGCGTGGCGGGACGACGCGGACGACCGCTGGGCGGTCCTGAGGATCACGACCCCGGTCTCCGCCGAGCTGGTCGACGCCGTCGTGGGGACCATCCGCGGCGCGGCGGCCGAGACCGACCCGGTGTTCGGCTCCGTCGGTCACGGCGGAGAGGTGACCTGCACCGAACTGGAGCACGCGCTGGGCCTCCGCGACCTGGGCGACACCTACGACGACGCCCGGCGCATCCTCCGCGGGTACGACTGGATCACCGTCGTACCACGGCAGTTGGCCGCCGAGCACGGCGGCGCCGCCCGGTACGCCGGCTCGGGACTGTACGACGCCGTCGAGCTCCCGTCGGGCGCGCTGTGGCTGCGCGCCACCGAGGAGTTCGCCGACTACCGCGGCTCTGCGGTGTGGGCCGTGTTCCAGGCGGTGGCGCCGATGCTCCCGACCGGCCTGCCCGTCGGGCGCGAGTGGCCGGGGGCGCCCCGGCCGGTGAGCCCCGTCGTCCTGGAGGACGCCGGAAAGCACGGCGCGACGCGGGCGTTCGACTGCTGAACCCCCGTCAACGACCCTGCGGCGCGGCCGGGGCGGCGACGCGCACCGTCCCGGCGGGCCGGGCCCCGTGACGGTCCGCCAGTTCGCGGATCGCCCGGAAGGAGTCGACCACCCGCCGCGCCTCGGGGAGGATCCGCTCCCCGAACGCGGTCGGCCGCGGCTGCCCGCCGCGGACCAGCACCGGCGCGCCCAGCGACCGCTCCAGCGCCGCCACCGCGTGCGACACCGCGGACTGGCTGACGCCCAGCTCGGCGGCGGCGAGACCGAAACCCCCCTGCTCCAGGACCGCGACGAACGCCCTGAGGTGCGAGATGCCGACGTTCATGACTGCCCCTCAGGCCCGGGGTCGTGGTGGATCGGCCCCGTCGTGCCGGTGAGCGGCAGGTGGGTGCCGCCGCGGGTGCGGGCGACGATCTCGGCGGCGATGGAGACGGCGGTCTCCTCGGGGGTGCGGGCGCCGAGGTCCAGGCCGATGGGGGAGTGCAGCCGGGCCAGCTCGGCGGCGGTCAGGCCGGCCCGGCGGAGGGCTGCGACGCGGTCCCGGTGGGTGCGGCGCGAACCCATCGCGCCCACGTAGGCGACCGGGAGCCGCAGGGCCCGTTCCAGCAGCGGCAGGTCGAACTTGGCGTCGTGGGTGAGGACGCACACCACGGTGCGCGGGTCGAGCCCGGCCGCCTGCGCGTCGAGGTAGCGGTGCGGCCAGTCCACGACCACCTCGTCCGCGTCCGGGAAGCGGCGCGCGGTGGCGAACACCGGCCGGGCGTCGCAGACCGTCACCCGGTAGCCGAGGAACGCGCCGAGCCGGACCAGCGCGGCCGCGAAGTCGATCGCCCCGAAGACCAGCATCCGCGGCGGCGGAACGTACGACTCGACGAACAGCGCGGCGCCGCCGACCCGCAGCAGCCCGGTGCGCCCGGCGGCGAGCATCGCCCGGACCTCGGCCACCGCGTCGACCGGGAGCGCGCCGGCCTCCGCGTCCGGGGCCACCGCGAGCGCGGCGCCCAGCTGGGCCGGCGGGCCGTCGACCACCCGCGCCAGCGCCACCGGGCTGCCCGCGCACACCCGGTCGACCGCGGCGGCCAGGCCGGGGACAGCGCCCGGAACGACCGGGTGGACGAAGACGTCCAGCGAGCCGCCGCAGGCCAGGCCGACGGCGAAGGCGTCGTCGTCGCTGTAGCCGAAGTGCTCCAGGACCGGCGTGCCGGAGGCCAGCGCCTGCCCGCAGAGCTCGTACACCGCGCCCTCCACGCAGCCGCCGGAGATCGAGCCGACCGCCTCGCCGTCCGCGTCGACGGCCAGCGCCGCGCCCGGCTCGCGCGGGGCGCTGCCCGAGGCGGCGACCACGCTCGCCACGGCGAAGGGACGCCCGGCGGCCTGCCAGGCGCGGAGGTGCGCGGCGATGTCCCGCACGGGCTGCTCCTCGGGGACGAGAGTCAGTGGACGCCCAGCCAGGACTTGATCGGGGCGAGCGCGAAGTAGACGACGAACACGAAGGTGAGGATCCACATCAGCACGCCCGGCTCGCGCCACTTGCCGGTCCCGGCCTTCACCACCGTGTAGGAGACGATGCCGGCCGCGACGCCCGCCGTGATGCTGTAGGTGAACGGCATCACGACGCTGGTGAGGAACGCGGGGACGGCGACCTCGCGGTCCGACCAGTCGATCAGCCGGGCCTGACTCATCATCAGCGAACCGATCACCACCAGCGCGGCCGAGGCGACCTGCACCGGCACGATCGCGGCGAGCGGCGAGAAGAACAGCATCAGGGCGAACACGGCGCCGGTGACGGTGGAGGCCAGTCCGGTGCGGGCGCCGTCGCCGACGCCGGTCGCGGACTCCAGGAACACCGTCTGCCCGGACGCCCCGGCCACGCCGCCGATCGCGCCGCCCGCGCCGTCGATGAACAGCGCCTTCGACAGGCCGGGCATCCGGCCCCGCGCGTCGGCGAGCCCGGCCTCGGTGCCGACGCCGATGATGGTGGCCATCGCGTCGAAGAACCCGGCCAGCACCAGGGTGAACACGGCGACGGTGGCACTGATCGCCCCCATGCCCTGCCGGCCGAACGCGCCGAACACGTCGACCTGCCCGAACAGCCCGAAGTCCGGTGCGGCGACCGGCGATCCGGGCCACACCGGGGCGGAGCCGCCCCAGTCCTCGGCGGTCAGCCCGGCGGCCTTGTGGACCACCATGGCGACCACCGTGCCCGCCGCCAGGCCGATCAGGATCGCGCCGCGCACGCCCCGCGCCAGCAGGACGAACACGAACAGCAGGGTGAGCGTGAACAGCAGGACCGGCCAGCCCTCCAGTTCGCCGAACGGTCCGAGGGACAGCGGCGTCGGGCCGCCGGTGTGCACGAACCCGGCCTTGTAGAAGCCGACGATCGAGATGAACAGGCCGATGCCGATGGTGATCGCGTACTTCAGCGGCAGCGGAATGCCGTTCATGATCTTCTCGCGCAGGCCGGAGACCACCAGCAGCACGATCAGCAGACCGTAGATCACGCACAGGCCCATCGCCTGCGGCCAGGTCGTGTGCGGCGCCACCAGCGCGGAGATCACGCCGGAGACCGACAGGCCGGAGGCGAGCGCGAGCGGCACGTTGCCGACCACGCCCATCACGACCGTGGTGACGGCCGCGGCGAGCGCCGTGGCCGTGGTCACCTGGGCGTGGTCGAGCCGGTGGCCGGTGACGTCCGGACCGCTCAGGATGATCGGGTTGAGCAGGATGATGTAGGCCATCGCCATGAACGTGGTGAGGCCGCCGCGCACCTCGGTGCCCACGGTGGACCCGCGCGCCGAGATCCGGAAGTACGCGTCCAGCGCGCCGCGTCGGGTGGGGCCGGGCTGCGCCGGGATCTGTGCCATGTGCGTTCCCAGGGGTCAGGGAGGGTGACGGGTCGTCAGGACGTGTCGGTCAGGTGCTCGGGCCGGACCGGGATGCGGTTCAGCGCCTTCCCGGTGGCCTGCCGGATCGCCGCCACGATGGACGGGGTGGCGGAGACGGTGGGGGCCTCGCCCACACCGCGCAGCCCGTACGGGGCGTTCGGGTCGGGGAGTTCGAGGAGCTCCACCGGCATCGGCGGGGTGTCCAGGACGGTCGGGATCAGGTAGTCGGTGAACGAGGCGTTGCGGACCTTGCCGTCGGCGAGCACGATCTCCTCCATCACGGCCAGCCCGATCGCCTGCGTGCAGCCGCCGTGGATCTGGCCCACCACCGCCTGCGGATTGAGCGCCCGGCCGACGTCCTGAACGGCCGTCAGCTCCACCAGCTTCACCAGGCCGAGCTCCACGTCGACGTCGACCACGGCCCGGTTCGCGCAGAAGCTGTACTGGACGTGGCCGAAGCCCTGGCCGGTCTCCCGGTCCAGCGCCGAGGTCGGCCGGTGGCGGTGCACCCGGGTCTGCTCGACCGGCTCGTCGCCCAGCAGGTCCGCCAGCGGCACCAGCACCCCCGCCGACGCCGACGCCACCTGTCCGTCGGCCAGCACCAGGTCGCGGTGCGTCCAGCCGTACCGGCGCCGCCCCCGGTCGAACAGCACCTCGCGGACCGCCTCGGCCGCCAGCTTCACCGCCCCGCCCGTCATGTACGTCTGCCGGGACGCGGACGTCGAACCGGCCGAGCCGATCTCGGTGTTGGCCGGGTGGATGGTGACCCGCTGCACGCCCAGCTCGGTGCGGGCGATCTGCGCGTGCACCGTGACGCCGCCCTGGCCGACCTCGGCCGCCGCCGTGTGCACCATCGCCACCGGCTCGCCGCCGATCACCTCCAGCCGGACCCGGGCCGTCGAGTAGTCGTCGAAGCCCTCGGAGAAGCCGACGTTCTTGATGCCCACCGAGTAGCCGACGCCCCGCACCACGCCCTCGCCGTGCGTGGAGTTCGACAGCGCGCCCGGCAGGTTGCGCGGGTCCGACGGGTCCAGCGGCGGCGGCAGCGGCCGGTCCTTGGCCCGCCGCAGCAGCTCGGCGACCGGCGCCGGTGCGTCGATCTGCTGCCCGGTCGGCATGAAGTCGCCCTGCGCGAGGGCGTTCAGCTGCCGCAGCTCCACCGGGTCCATGCCGAGCGCCGCGGCCAGCCGGTCCATCTGCGACTCGTAGCCGAACGCGGCCTGCACCGCGCCGAAGCCCCGCATCGCCCCGCACGGCGGGTTGTTGGAGTACAGCGCGACCGCGTGCATCCGGACGTTCGGAATGACGTACGGGCCGTGCCCGAGCGAGGCCGCGTTGCCCGCCACCGCCGGCGAGGTGGACGCGTACGCGCCGCCGTCCAGCACGATCCGGCAGTCCGCGAAGACCAGCCGGCCGTCCCGGGTCGCGCCGTGCTCGTAGCGCATCCGCGCCGGGTGGCGGTGCACGTGCCCGAAGAACGACTCGTCCCGGGAGTACACGATCTTGACGGGCCTTCCGGTGCGCAGCGCCAGCAGGCAGGCGTGGATCTGCATCGACAGGTCCTCGCGGCCGCCGAACGCGCCGCCCACCCCGGCCAGCGTCAGCCGGACCTTCTCCTCCGGCAGGCCCAGCACCGGGGCGATCTGCTGCCGGTCCACGTGCAGCCACTGGGTGGCGACGTACAGGTCCACCCCGCCGTCCTCGGCCGGCACCGCCAGGCCCGACTCCGGGCCGAGGAACGCCTGGTCCTGCATGCCGACCTGGTACTCGCCGGAGACCACCACGTCCGCCAGCGCCCGCACCTCGTCGGTGACGCCGCGGCCCGAGACCACCCGCTGCTCGTGGCAGACGTTGCCCCGCGCCCGCGCCTTGTACTCGTGCGGCTCGTGCACGTAGCCGTACCGCTCCGGGTCCAGGCACTGCTCCTCGGTGGTGATCGGCTCCAGCACCCGGTACTCCACCCGGATCCGCTCCGCCGCCCGGCGGGCCGTCTCCGGATGGTCCGCGGCCACCAGCGCCACCGGCTCGCCCTGGTAGCGGACCCGGTCGATCGCCAGGGCCGGCTGGTCGGCGATCTCCAGCCCGTAGAACTTGGCGCCCGGGACGTCCTCGTGGGTGAGCACCGCGTACACCCCGGGCAGGGCCAGCGCCGCCGACACGTCCACCGAGAGGATGTCGGCCCGCGGGTGCGGGGAGCGCAGCGCCGTGCCCCACAGCATGTCCTCGTGCCACAGGTCCGAGGAGTACGCGAACTCGCCGCGCACCTTCAACGCGCCGTCAGGACGCTGCGGCGAACGGCCGATGCCGTCCCCGGACGCCTGGTGGATCTTCTGCAGGTTCTTCCCGCCCCGGACCGTGCGCGCCGTCACCTCGCCCCCTCCGCCCCGGAGACGCGGGACGAGGCCAGCCGCACCGCGTCCATGATCTTCTCGTAGCCGGTGCAGCGGCACAGGTTGCCCGACAGCGCCTCCCGGATGTCGGCGTCCGACGGCCGCGGATCCCGGGCCAGCAGCGCGTCGGTCTGCACCAGCAGCCCCGGCGTGCAGAAACCGCACTGCACCGCGCCCGCGTCCAGGAACGCCTGCTGCACCGGGGCCAGCGCGCCGTCCGGGCCGTTCAGGCCCTCCACGGTGCGCACCTGACGGCCCTGCACCTGACCCGCCGCCACCAGGCAGGCGCAGACCGGCACCCCGTCCAGGTAGACCGTGCAGGAACCGCACTCGCCCTGCTCGCAGGCGTTCTTCGACCCCGGCAGGCCGAGCCGCTCGCGCAGCACGTACAGCAGCGACTCGCCCTCCCACACGTCGTCGGCCTCCACCCGCCTGCCGTTCGCGGTGAACACCACCCTCACGCCGCCCTCCCGAGCCGCTCGCAGTACTCGCTCCAACACCACGTCAACGACCGCCGGGCCAGCACGGCCAGCGCGTGCCGCCGGTACGCGGCCGTGCCCCGCACGTCGTCGATCGGGTCGGCGGCGGCCGCGACCAGCTCGCCGAACCGCCGCACCACGCCCTCCGCCAGCGGCGCCGGCGACTCCCACACCAGCACCTCCCGCAGGAACTCCTCGGCCCGCTCCGCCCGGCGCGGCGTCGGCGCGGCCGAACCGATCCCGGTGCCGACCGCGCCCTCCCGAGGGTGCAGCGCGAGGGCGAACGCGCAGACCGCGATCACCATCGCGTTGCGGGTGCCGATCTTCGAGAACTGCTGCGGGCCGTCCGCCACCGGGATCCGCACCGCCCGGATCAGCTCGTCCGGGGCCAGGCAGTTGCGCTTCACCCCGACGAAGAACTCGTCGATCGGGAGCAGCCGCACGCCGCGCACCGAATGCGCCTCCACCCGCACCCCCCGGCCCGCGGCCAGCAGCGCCGGATGCGCGTCCCCCGCCGGCGAGGCCGACCCCAGGTTGCCGCCGACACCGCCCCGGTTGCGGATCTGCGGCGACCCCACCGTCCGCGCGGCCAGCGCCAGCCCGGGCAGCGGCCCCGACAGCTCGTCGACGATCCGGCTGTACGGCACCGCCGCGCCCAGCCGCACCCACCCGCCGTCGACCTCCCACTGCGCCAACTCCGCGATCCGGTTCAGGTCGAGGAGCGCGGGCGGCCGGCGCACGTCGAAGTTCAGCTCCACCATGACGTCCGTGCCGCCCTGGATCGGCAGCGCGTCCGGCTGCCGCGCCTTCGCCGCGAGGGCCTCGTCCCAGGTCGCGGGCCGAAGGAACTCCATGCGGTGACTCCTCTCCTCGCCGACGGACGCGGGCCCTGCGCCCGACCGGGAACGCCCGGCGGCGTGCAGGCCAGTGAACCGCCGCGACCCGGGCCGCCGGCAGTCACCGATGGCATGAGGGCCGACGATGACCTGCGGCACTGTCCTGTACGTTCGTCCAATGTGGACGATCCTCCAGCCCACCCGGGTCACCCAGGGCCGTTCCCGCACCGGAATCACCCCCACGAATCACCCGCAGCACCCGCCCCGCCGCCCCCACCGACGAAGAAGGGCCCGTCCATGCGCGTCCGCGACCTGCTCGCCCCCGGCGCCCCCCGGCTGCGCCTGCTCGCCGGCGAGGACGAACTCGACCGCCCGCTCACCGGCGTGATGACCACCGACCTCCAGGACCCCGGCCGGTTCCTGCACGGCGGCGAACTCGTCCTCACCGGCATGCTGTGGCGCACCGCACCCGCCGACTCCGACCGCTTCGTCCGCACCCTGGTCGCCGGCGGCGCCGCCGCCCTCGGCGCCGGCGAGGTCGAGGTCGGCCCCGTCCCCGACGACCTCGCCGAAGCCTGCCGGCGCCACCGGCTGCCGCTGCTCGCCGTCCCCGACGACGTCGCCTTCGGCACCGTCACCGAATACGTCGGCCGGCACGTCTCCGCCGGCCGGGCCGCCGACCTCGCCGCCCTCGTCGACCGGCACCGACTGCTGGTCTCCGCGGCCGGCGCCGGCGGCCTCGACGCCGTCCTCGACCTGCTCGGCGGCGACCTCGACCTGGACTGCTGGGTCCTCACCCCCACCGGCCGCGTCGTCGCCGGACCCGCCGACCGCCTCACCCCCGCCGACCGCGACCGCCTCGCCCGCGCCCACCTCGCCGCCCAGCAGCGCGACCACCGGCCCCCGCACCGGGTCCGCCTCGACACCGGCCCCTACTCGCTGCTGCCCGCCGCCGACCCCGCCGACCGCGCCCCGCTCGCCGACTGGATCCTCGCCGTCGCCGGCGACCTCGCCGAATGGCCCGCCAAACGCCGCCAGCTCGCCGAGAACCTGGCCCGCCTGGTCGCCGCCGAACGCACCCGCCGCGACGAGGGCCGCCGACTGCGCCGCCGGATCGCCGACGAGGTCCTGACGCTGCTGCGGCGCGACGCCGACCCCGCCGACCTCGCCCGCGCCCTGCACGCCGCCACCCGGGAGGACCACCCGCGCTGGCTGGTGCTGTCCGCCGACAGCACCGCCCTGCCCGACGGCGCGCTGCGCCCGATCCTCGAAGAGGCCCTCGGCGCGGACACCGATCGGGCCCTGGTCGCCGCCGCCGGCCCGACCGGCGCCGTCGCCGTGCTGCCCGCACCCGACACCGCCGTCCCCGCCGACGCCGTCCGCGACCTGCTCGCCCCGCTGGAGGCCGGCCTCGGCGAGGAGCAGCGGATCACCGTCGGGGTCTGCGCCCCCGCCGGGCCCGGCGGCCTGCGCGGCGCCCTGGAGGAGGCCCGGCACGCCCACCGGATCGCCGCCGCCCGCACCGGCCGGGTCGGCGTCGCCGGACCGGACGAGCTCGCCTCGCACGTCCTGCTGCTGGCCGCCGTCCCCGACGAGGTGCGGCGCGCCTTCCGCGCCCGGCTGCTCGACCCCGTCACCGCCTACGACCGGGAGCACCAGGCCGACCTGGTCCACACCCTGGAGGCGTTCCTGCGCGCCGACGGCTCCTGGACGCGCTGCGCCGCCGGCCTGCACGTGCACGTCAACACGCTGCGCTACCGGATCGGCCGGATCGAGGAGCTCACCGGCCGCGACCTGTCCCGGCTGGAGGACCGGGTCGACTTCTACCTGGCCCTCCAGGCCGGCTGACCGACCGTCAGGCGGCGCTCCGCCGCCGGCCGCGCGGGCGGCGCGGGTACGGGAACAGCCGCGGCCTGCGCTTCGCCGCCACGTCCTCCACCCAGCCGAACACCAGCACCAGCAGGGCCAGCAGCGGGATTCCGATCAGCAGGGTGAACCACCGGCTGGTCAGCAGCCACCGCAGGTGCAGGCGGAAGAAGTCGACGTCCCACAGCAGGTCGATCAGCGGCACGGCCGCCACCAGGGCGGTCACGTGCCACAGGTAGACGCTGACGGCCCGCGAGTTCAGCAGGCTCACCAGGCCGTTCCAGCGCTCCAGCCGCGGCGGCCACTGCTCCCAGGACGGGCTGATGTGCAGCAGCAGCGCGACGAAGCCGAACGACCACACCGCCTGGGCGATCGGCCAGGCCTCGATGTCGGTCGGCTCGGTCGGGTCGAACGGCCGGGTCTGCAGGTACCAGAAGCCCGCCACCATGATCAGCGGCGCGATCGACGGCAGCACGTACTGCGGGATCCGCTTGAGCATCCCCTCCTGGTGGGCCATGCCGAGGATCCAGCAGGACCCGAACATCGCGAAGTCGTTGACGGTCTCCCAGGCCCGGCCCCACACGAAGTCGTGCTCCGGGAAGAACCCGTTCATCGCGATCACCAGCGCCAGCGGGGCGAACAGCGTCACCAGCGGGAACCGGCGCAGCGCCTTGAGCATCAGCGGCGACAGCAGCACGTACCAGAGGTAGGCCCGCAGGTACCACAGCGGCACCACCAGCTGGGTGGCCCAGCCGGGCTCCAGGTGCCCGCCGAGGCCGTGCAGCCCGTCCGTCGCGTACGGCGGCGTGCTCAGCGGCAGCACCCAGAACGCCAGCTTCGCCCACCACCAGGTCGGGTGGCCGTCGGAGCCCGGGCCGCCGCCGTCCAGCACCTGGAGGGTCACCACGATCGCGCCGAACAGCCACATCGGCGGCAGCAGGCGGCGCAGCCGGCCGCGGATCACGCCGAGCGCCGGGCGGCTCAGCGAACGGGCCATCAGCGAGCCCGCCAGCGCGAACATCACGCCCATCGACGGGAACACCAGCGGCAGCCAGAACCAGCCGAAGTTGTGGTACAGCACCACGCGGACCAGCGCCAGCGCGCGCAGCAGGTCCAGGTAGCGGTCCCGGCCGCCCTTGCGGACCGCCGGCTCCGGCCCGGCCGGCGGGTACTCGCGGCGCAGCTGCTCGGGGATCCGCAGCCGGATGGTGTCGCTCATGGTCAGGCCTCCACGGGCGCGGCGACCTCGCCGGTGCGCCGGAGCTTCTGCCAGCGCAGCCGGCCACCGGTCAGCGCGGTGATCGTGGACTGCAGCAGGACGATGTACATCAGCTGCCGGTAGACCACCTGCTGCAACGGCAGGCTGATCAGGTGCCAGGGCTTCTCGTGGTCGAGCCGGAACGCGTACCAGGACAGCAGCGCCTGGAGCGCGATGAACCCGCCCCAGCTGGCCAGCGTGATCGGGGCGTCGGTGAACAGGATGCCGTACAGCAGGAACAGGTCGACCAGCGGCGCCAGCAGCGGGGCGACCACGCCGAACAGCACCACCAGCGGCAGGCCGATCCGGCCGAAGCGGCCGGCCGGGCCGCGGGAGACCACGGCGCGGCGGTGCTTCCACATCGCCTGCATGGAGCCGTAGCTCCACCGGTACCGCTGCGACCACAGCTGCTGGAGGCTGGCGGGCGCCTCGGTCCAGGCCCGGGCCCGCTCCGCGTAGACGATCCGCCAGCCGGCGCACAGCACCGCCATGGTGATGTCGGTGTCCTCGGCGAGGGTGTCGTCGCTCATCCCGCCGACCCGCCGCAGCGCCTCCTTGCGGAACGCGCCGACCGCGCCCGGAATGGTCGGGATGACGTTGAGCACGTCGTACATCCGGCGGTCCAGGTTGTGGCCGAGGACGTACTCGATGTGCTGCCAGGCGCCGATCAGCGTCTCCCGGTTGCCGACCTTGGCGTTGCCCGCGACCGCCCCGATCCCCGGGTCGGCGAACGGCTGCACCAGCTCCCGCACCGTGGACGGCTCGAACACGGTGTCGCCGTCCATCATCACCACGATGTCGTACGAGGCGGCCGCCACACCGGCGTTCAGGGCGCTCGGCTTGCCGCCGTTGACCTTGCGGATCAGCCGGACGAACGGCAGGTTCATCTCCTCGACGATGTCCGCGGTGCCGTCCGTGGAGCCGTCGTCGATCACGATCACTTCGATCGGGTAGTCGCTGGCCGCCAGCGAGTTGAGCGTGTTGGCGATGCACTCGCGCTCGTTGTACGCCGGCACCAGGACGGTCACCGGCTCGGTGACCGGCGGCCCCCACGCGCCCTGCCGCTTGGCCCGGCGGGCGTGCACCGGCGCCAGGACCAGCATCAGAGCGAACCGGCCGAAGTTGAGGAAGCCGACCAGCGCCAGCAGGCCGACCAGCACCGGCAGGGTGTACACGGCGACCTGGGTGGCCCAGATGAAGCCCTTGCCCGCCCACAGCTGGAAGCCGTGCACCGGCACCATCGCCGGGGTGGCGCCGAGCGCGTCCGAGATGGTGGTGAACCGGTAGCCCTCGGCCTGCAGCTTGACGATGATCTGCTCCAGCGCGGCCACCGTCTCGGCGCGGTCGCCGCCCGCGTCGTGCAGCAGGATCAGCTCGCCCGCGCCGGGCCTGGACGGCATCGCCGCCTTGACGATCTCCTCGACGCCCGGGCGCTTCCAGTCGTCGGTGTCCTTGTCGATGAACGCCGTCAGGTAGCCGTGCGCGCCCACGTACTTGATGACCGGGTAGTTCCAGTCGTCCATCGCCGAGGCGTCCGAGGAGTACGGCGGCCGGAACAGCGAACTGTGGACGCCTGCCACGCCGGCCAGCGCCAGCTGGGTCTGCGCCAGCTCCCAGCCGATCCGGGCGTGCGACTGGAACGCCAGGTCGGGGTGGGTGAAGGTGTGCAGGCCGATCTCGTGGCCGCCCGCGACGATCTTCCGGATCAGCTCCGGGTTGCGGGTGGTCATCGCGCCGGTGACGAAGAAGTCCGCGCGGACGTCGTGGGCCTTCAGCACGTCCAGCACCTTCGGCGTCCACTCCGGTGACGGGCCGTCGTCGAAGCTCAGCACCACGGTCCGGTCCGGGATGCGGTAGCTGACCGGGTTCGCCTTCTTGTCGCCGCGCGCGTCGATGACCGGGCCGCCCTTGAGCAGGTTCTCCGGCACGGTCGTCTTGTCGACCGACTGCGCGATCCGGGTGTCGTGGAAGACCTCGTTGGTGGCGAGGCCGCGCAGGACGAGGAGCACCAGCAGACAGGCCAGCAGGGACAGCGGCATGACGAAGCGCAGCGGCGGCGCGGCCAGTCGGCGCGGCCTCAGCAGGGACTGCCGGCGGCGCTGGTGGCGGGACAAATGGTGCTCCTGGAATGGGCGGTGCGAGGGACGATCAGGGGTGCTTGGCCGACCCGCCCGAAGGCGTCGCCCCGCGCGCCCCGGTGGACGGCTTCGACGAGGTCTTCGCGCCGGGCGAGGGCGAGTGGGAGGCGTTCCGGGACGCGGACGGCGAGGGCGAGGGCGAGGGCGAGGCGGAGGGCGCGACCGGCGCCGAGGCCGGCGGCGACTGCGCGGGCTGCGCGGGTATCTCCATCGCGGGGGCGTCCGCCTGAACACCGATCAGGCTGCCGCCCATGGCGACGGCCAGCACGGCGCCCACCACCGAGACCGGCCAGCCGAGGCCCCGCAGCAGCCGGCCGCGCAGGCCGGACTGGTCGACGAACACCGGTTCGGCGAGCGGCTCTTCGACATCCGGACCGGGAAGGCCGGCACCGACCGGGTGGGCCGGTCCGCGGTCGGGGGAAGTCATGACAGGGCGCACCGTACGAGGCCTCTCAGTGCAGGGGGTGAAGACCGCGGGGGCGTAGCTCGAACGCTAGTGCACCGACCTGGACCGAATTGGTCCCCTTGTCCAGTTTCGGCGCGTTCTCGGTGAGGGTTGTAACCGGATCGAGACCCCTACCAGCACGTACCGGTATGGACCTGTGCACGGACCGTGGATCCGGCCCGGTACCTGCCCAGACGCCGACCGGCCCGGGCTCGGCGGCCCGGTGAGGCCCCGTTAGGATGACCGCTCCGCCCGACCGGTCGTCGAACCCGTGCAGGGGCGTGTCCAGGTGCCGCCGCCCCGCCCCGAGGAGCCCGCGTGAGTCAGCCCCGCCGCATCCCCCGTCACCGCGCGTGGAGCGTGCTCAGCCTGCCGGTCCTGCTGTGCACGCTGGCCGCCTGCACGGGCGACCCCGCGAGCGGCGACGGCGCCGCCCCGAAGGGCGGCAAGGGCGCGGCCGCCGCCAGTGCCTCCCCGACGCCCAGCGGGCCGCCCGGGACGCTGTTCGACACCTTCCACTACACCGGCCCCGACGACCCCGCGTTCGCCGCCCACGGCTGGGAGGTCCGGGCCGGCGCCGGCGGCCCCGGGATCAAGGACACCTGGACCACCGCGGGCGCGAGCTTCCCCGACGACCCGACCGCCCAGGGCGGCCGCGCGCTGCAACTGCGCTCCACCACCGACGGCACCAAGCAGGGCACCAAGCAGGTCGAGGTGCAGACCACCGGCGGCAACCTGTTCAACGGGACCTTCGCCGCCCGGGTCCACTTCAGCGACAAGCCCTCCAGCGGCCGCACCGGCGACCACGTCGTGCAGACCTTCTTCCCGATCTCCCCGTCGGACTCCTCGGAGAACTACAGCGAACTCGACTACGAGTACCTGCCGAACGGCGGCTGGGGCGCGCCCGGCCCCAAGCTCGACACCACCAGCTGGTACAAGGCCGACCCGCCGGACCGGGTCACCCACGCCGTCAAGCAGCGCCTGGAGGGCTGGCACACGCTGATGGTCACCGCCGTGGACGGCAAGGCCACCTACGCGCTGGACGGCAAGGAGCTGTTCACCAGCTCCGGCAAGTACGTCCCGCGCGAGAAGATGGACATCCACTTCAGCAACTGGTTCATCGACCTGATGCCGTCCGTCGCCGGCCCGCGCAGCTGGGACATGAAGGTCAACTGGGTCTACTACAAGGCCGACGCGGCGGTGTCCGCGGCGGACGTCCAGAAGACGGTGGACGGCTTCTACGGCGAGGGCACCGCCTACGTCAACACCCTGCCGAAGAACTGACGCACCGACACGCCAGAAGGGCCCGGCCGCCGCAGGCCGGGCCCTTCGTCGTGCGGGCGTCAGTGCTGGGCGGGGATGATCCCGGTCAGCCAGGTGAAGACGCCCGGCACCATCGGCTTCCAGACGTCGCTGCTGTGCGCGCCGGTGGTCTCCTGGACGGTCACCGTGGTCGGGGCCTTGGCGGCGGCCTTCAGCGCCTCGCCGCCCTCCAGGCCGTCGCCCTTGTTGCCGCTCACGTACAGCGCGGTCTTCGGCGGGGTCTTCGCGGACTTGAGGATGTTCAGCGGGTTGGAGATCTCCCGCAGGTGCGGGTCCTTCGCGGTCAGCGACTGCGCCTCGGCGGCCGGGTCGTTGTAGCCGGACAGGCTGACGCCCGCGCGGTACAGGTCCGGGTGCTCCAGCGCCAGCTTGGCCGCGCAGTGCGCGCCCGCCGAGTAGCCGGCCACCGCCCAGCGGTCGGCCGAGGCGTCCACCCGGAAGTTGTCCAGCACCATCTGGCGGACGTCCTTCGACAGCCAGGTGTCGGCGTTGACCTTGCCCGGGACGTCCGCGCAGCCGGTGTCGGTGCTGTCGCCCAGCAGGTTGGTGCGCGGCGAGACCAGGATGAACGGGGTGACCTGGCCGCTCTGCATCATCGGCTTCAGCTGCTCGGAGACCCGCAGCGTGCCGAACCAGGTCTTCGAGGAGCCCGGCCAGCCCGGCAGCAGCTCGACCACCGGGAAGTTCTTGTCCTTGTACGCCGGGTCGTTGTACTGCGGCGGCAGCCACACCAGCACCTCGCCGTCGACGCCGGAGACCGCGCCCTTCAGGTCGGTGGTCTGCACGTCGTTCGGGACCTTCGGGTCACCCACCGGCTTGAAGTGCTGGACGACCTTGGTGTGCTGCTTGCCGTCGTTGCCCGGCGTCGGACCGCCGCTCGCCCCGGTCTCGGCCTGCACGTTCGGGACCGCCCGGACGTGGTTGCCGGTGCCCAGCAGGTCGTCCCAGCTGCCGTAGATCAGGTTGGCGTTGTTCACCATCACGAACACCGTGGTGACGGCCGTGATCTGACAGAACAGCAGCATCACGATCCTTGACAGCACCTGGACCGGCTTGGGGCCGCGCACCCGGCTCCAGAGCAGCAGGGCCACGGCGATCGAGATCGGCACCAGGATGATCGTCAGAATAAGGAACGGGGTGCCTGTCAGCTGCATCGGGTCTCTCGCATCGGGTCGTCCGGCCGTCCGGGGCAAGGTCCCCCGGTTCGCACATCACACTTGTCAGACTGCGTCAAACACACGATCAGTTGCTGGCGACACCCGCAGAAACCTGAGAGGAACATCACGTTTTCGTGAGAATCCGCTGTGCGTTCGGGGCCTAGTCTGCCAGTTCGCCAAGAGCCCTCCACCACCCGCCCACAGCTTTTACCGAAACCAGGAGCATTCATTCCGTGACCAGTGCCAACGGCCCCTCCCGCCCCGCCCTGCCCAGCCTGCTGGGCCTCGGCCCGCGCGCCGAACGCCGCCGCCGCACCCTGCCCGCCGGGGTGCTGCGCCTGCCCACCATCGGGGTGGACATCGGCGGCACCAAGGTCGTCGCCGGCGTGGTCGACGGCGAAGGACGCGTACTGGACCGGCTGCGCACCGAGACCCCCGACAAGAGCAAGAGCCCCAAGGTCGTCGAGGACGTCATCGTCGACCTCGTCCTGCAGCTCGCCGACAAGCACGACGTGCACGCGGTCGGCGTCGGCGCGGCCGGCTGGGTCGACGCCGACCGCTCCACCGTCCTGTTCGCCCCCCACCTCAACTGGCGCGGCGAACCCCTCCAGCAGGCGCTCAGCTCCCGGCTCCGCTTCCCCGTCGTGGTCGAGAACGACGCCAACGCCGCCGCCTGGGCCGAATGGCGCTTCGGCGCCGGCCGCGGCGAGGACCAGATGGTGATGATCACCCTCGGCACCGGGATCGGCGGCGCGGTCGTCCGCGACGGGTACGTCGACCGCGGCAAGCACGGCCTGGCCGGTGAGTTCGGCCACATGCAGGTGGTGCCCGGCGGGCACCGCTGCCCGTGCGGCAACCGCGGCTGCTGGGAGCAGTACTCCTCCGGCAACGCCCTGGTCCGCGAAGCCCGCGAACTCGCCGCCGAGGAGTCCCCCGTGGTCCAGCCCCTGCTCGCCCGGGCCGGCGGCACCCCGCTCGGCATCACCGGCCCGCTGGTCACCGAAGCCGCGCGCGACGGCGACCCGGTCGCCGTCGAACTCCTCTACGAGGTCGGCCGCTGGCTCGGCGTCGGCATCGCCAACCTGGCCGCCGCGCTCGACCCCGGCCGGTTCGTCGTCGGCGGCGGCGTCAGCGAAGCCGGCGACCTCCTCCTCGGCCCCGCGCAGGACGCCTTCCGCCGCACCCTCACCGGCCGCGGCTTCCGCCCCGAGGCCGACATCGTCCACGCCGCCCTCGGCAACGAGGCCGGCCTCGTCGGCGCCGCCGACCTGGCCCGCCAGGTCGCCCGCCGGTTCCGCACCGTCAAGCGCCGCCGCGTCGAACGCGCCGCCGCCCACTGAGCCCGGGCCTGCGGCCACCGCGACCGGCCGGGACGCGGGGGCCGGCCCGGTCGGGAGCGCTGACGGGATGACAATTCGGGCCGGGTGTGCGGCAGTTGGCCGAACGGGGCGTTGTCGGGGGCGGGCGGCGTGTGGGAGAACGGGAGACCGACGCCGTCCCAGGAGGCCGTATGAGACCCCTTGCCCGTCTCGTCCCTGCACTCGCTCTCGTCACCGGACTGCTCTGCACCGCTGCCCCTGCCCAGGCCGATCCGGCGGCCGCCGCCGGGAAGCAGCCGGAGGCGGTGGGGTGGGGCGGCGCGGTGGCCAGTGTCGACGCCGACGCCACCGCCGCCGGGCTGGAGGTGCTGCGGCACGGGGGCAACGCGGTGGACGCCGCCGTCGCCACGGCCGCCGCGCTCGGGGTGACCGAGCCGTACTCGGCGGGCATCGGCGGCGGCGGGTACTTCGTGTACTACGACGCCCGGACCGGCAAGGTCTCCACCCTGGACGGGCGGGAGACCGCGTCCCGGACGTCCGACAGTTCGCTGTTCCTGGAGGACGGGAAGCCGCTGGCGTTCGCCGACGCCGTCACCAGCGGCCTGTCCGTCGGCGTTCCCGGCACCGCCGCGACCTGGGAGCAGGCGCTGCGGCGGTGGGGGAGCCGCGATCTGGCCGAGGTGCTGAGGCCGGCCGAGCGGATCGCCGACCGCGGGTTCACCGTCGACCAGACGTTCCAGGACCAGACGGCCGCGAACCAGGCCCGGTTCCAGGACTTCCCGGCCAGTCGCGCGCTGTTCCTGCCGAACGGCAAGCCGCCCGCCGTCGGGTCCACCCTGCGCAACCACGACCTCGCCGCCACCTACCGGGAGTTGGGCCGGTCGGGCACCGCCGCGCTGTACCGCGGCCCGATCGGCGCCGACGTCGTGCGGACCGTCCAGCACCCGCCCGTCGACCCGGCGTCCGGCCGCAACGCCCGCCCCGGAAAGATCGACGCCGCCGACCTGGCCGCCTACCAGGTCCGCCGGCAGGACCCGACGCACGTCAGCTACCGGGGCCTGGACGTGTACGGCATCGCGCCGTCCTCGTCCGGCGGGACGACCGTCGGCGAGGCGCTGAACATCCTGGCCCGCAGCAGCCGCGCCGACCTCGCCGACCCGGTCCAGTACGACCACCGGTTCCTGGAGGCCAGCCGGATCTCCTTCGCCGACCGCAACCGCTGGGTCGGCGACCCGAGCGCCGTGCAGGTGCCGACCCGTCAGCTCCTCGACCCCGACTACGCCGCGTCCCGGGCCTGCCTGATCGACCCGAAGCACGCGCTGACCAGCCCGCTCGCCCCGGGCGACCCGTACCACCCGGCGCCGTGCGCGAGCAGCGGGCAGCCGGCGGCCGAACCGTACGAGGGGCAGAGCACCACGCACCTGACGGTCGCCGACCGGTGGGGCAACGTGGTCTCCTACACGCTGACCATCGAGCAGACCGGCGGCAGCGGCATCACCGTGCCCGGCCGGGGCTTCCTGCTCAACAACGAGCTGACCGACTTCAACTTCACCCCGCTCACCCCGGGCGTCCCCGACCCCAACCTGCCCGGCCCGGGCAAGCGCCCGCGCTCCTCGATCTCGCCGACCATCGTGCTCCGCGACGGACAGCCGTACCTGGCCGTCGGCTCGCCCGGCGGCGCCACCATCATCACCACCGTGCTGCAGGTGCTGACCGGGCGGATCGACCGCGGCCTGACGCTGGAACAGGCCATCGCCGCGCCCCGCGCCAGCCAGCGCAACACCGCCGCCAGCCAGGCCGAGCCGGCCTTCCTCGCCTCGCCCGAGACGGCCCGACTCCAGGCCCTGGGCCACGTGTTCAGCTCCACACCGGAGATCGGCGCGGCCACCGGAGTCGAACGACTTCCGGACGGCCGCTGGCTGGCCGCCGCCGAACCCGTCCGCCGGGGCGGCGCCGCGGCCGGGGTGGTGCACCCGTCCCGCTAGGACGGCGACGCCGCTCACCGCGCCGGGGCCCCGGCCCCCCGGGTCGGGGCCCCGGCGCCGGTGCGGCGGACCGCTTCGGGGTGTTCGGTCCGTCCTGACCGTTTCGGTCCGCTTTGCCTGCGTTTTGCATTGAGCGCGCCGGTTTCGTACCGTTTCATGCGTTCGGAGTAATTCGGCAGGCGGACGCGCCGTGAACACGGCCCTCCGCCGTTCGGCCGACATGCGGTCCCCCGAACGGTCGACCAGGGTTGGCCGGACGCGGGCGGCACCGGACCGCCTGCCCAGACGGCCAGGAGGACCAGGCGCATGGGTGGAACGAAGAGGCGGGCGGTGATCGGCGAGTTCCTCGGGACTCTGCTGCTGGTGCTCCTGGCGGTGGGCGCCGCAGTGCTCGCGGGGGAGGCGATCGGTCCGGTCGGCATCGCGCTGGCCTTCGGCTTCGTGCTGCTTGCGCTGGCCTACGCGCTCGGACCGATCTCGGGCTGCCACGTGAACCCGGCGGTGACGCTCGGCTTCCTGCTGGCCCGCCGGATCGACGGGCGCACCGCGGTGTCGTACTGGATCGCGCAGGTGTTCGGCGGAATCGCCGGCGCGGCGCTCGTCCTGCTGCTGGCCAAGCAGATACCGGGCCTGGAGACCCACGGCAAGCTCGGCACCAACGGCTGGGGCGACCGCTCCCAGATGCACATCAACGCCGGCGGCGCGTTCCTGACCGAGGTCGTCCTCACCTTCCTGCTGGTGTACGTGGTGCTGGCGGTCACCCACCGACTGGCCGCGGTCGGCTTCGACGGGCTCCCGATCGGCATCGCCCTGGCGGTCGTCCACCTGGTCGGCATCCCGCTCACCGGCACCTCGGTCAACCCGGCGCGCAGCCTCGGCCCGGCGCTGTTCGCCGGCGGCGACGCGCTCTCCCAGCTCTGGCTGTTCCTGCTCGCCCCGCTGGTCGGCGGCGCACTCGCGGCAGGCATCCACCTGCTGACGCACCCCCAGCCCAACCTCCCGGTGGCCCAGGCCCTGGCCACCGACGCGCGGGCCTGACCCCCGTGACCGCCGCAGCGGCGGCCCGGTCCCCCCGTCCGCGACCGTCTCCGCCGCCGAGGCGGGCGAGCAGTTGACGCGTCGTCGGCCGGGCGGCCCGCCGGGCGCCCCGTACGCGGCGTCACGGCGGCGGGGCCGGAGGCGAAGGCCGACACGTAGGCCGGCTCGCCCGGGACCTGAAGAGCGCTCACCCGAGGCCGCCTTCAGCGGCCCGGGCAACCTGTCCACCGGCGTGGCCGTCAGCACCCTCGAAGACCGCGGTGCTCCGGTTCACCGACCGGCTCAGGCTCCTGCCCACTCCCGGACTGCCCTGGCAGGCCCGTCCGCCCCGGTGCTGTCGGCGCCGGGCGGTATGTTCGGACGGGGTGTCCGGCCCGGTGCCGGGTGCCCCGTCCGTCCGTACCGCCGAGGGAAGGCCGCCGTGACCGTCCGCATCGCCACCTGGAACATCAACTCCGTCACCGCCCGGCTCCCCAAGCTGCTGGAGTGGCTGGAGTCCGCCAAGCCGGACGTGCTCTGCCTGCAAGAACTCAAGTGCAGCACCGAGGCGTACCCCGCCGAGGCGATCGGCGAACTCGGGTACGAGAGCGCCGCGCACGGCACCGGCCGGTGGAACGGCGTCGCCGTGCTGTCCAAGATCGGCCTGGCGGACGTGGTCCGCGACCTGCCCGGCCAGCCCGGCTACCTCGCCGAGGACGCCATGCTCCCGGTCGTCGAGCCGCGCGCCGTCGGCGCGACCTGCGGCCCCGTCCGGGTCTGGTCGGTGTACGTGCCCAACGGCCGCGAGGTCGACCACGCCCACTACCGCTACAAGCTGGAGTGGCTGACCGCCCTGCGCGACGCCGTCCGCGAGGACGCCGCCGGCCCGCGCCCGTTCGCCGTCCTCGGCGACTACAACATCGCCCCCACCGACGCCGACGTCTTCGACATCGCCGCCTTCGAGGGCCTCACCCACGTCACCGCCCCCGAGCGCGCCGCCCTGACGGCCCTCCAGGAGATCGGCCTGCAGGACGTCGTCCCCCGCCCGCTCAAGTACGACCGCCCCTACACCTACTGGGACTACCGCCAGCTGGCCTTCCCGAAGAACCGCGGCATGCGGATCGACCTCACCTACGCCAACAAGGCGTTCGCGGACGCGGTCACCGACACCTACGTCGACCGCGAGGCCCGCAAGGGCAAGGGCACCTCCGACCACGCACCCGTGGTGGTCGACCTCGACCTCTGAGCCTCCGTCAGGCCGTCGGCCCGGCCTCCCACCGCACCTGTCGTGGGGCCGGGCTTCGCGGTGCTCCTTCAGAAGCCGTTGAGCACCGTACCGATCGTGCAGTGGACGAAGCGCAGCACCGGATCGGTGTTGGCGAAGTTCAGCTTCGCCCAGGTGTACACGGCCATGGCGACCACCCGCAGCGGGTCGGGCTCCGCCGAGTCCCACGCGCGGGAGCGGGTCCGGGCCACCGGCCGTCCGTCCTCCAGGAGTCGGGAGCCGGCCAGCCCGCGGCGGACGATGCGCAGGGTGCGTCCGCCGGAGCGGAACTCCACGTGGCGGCGGGAACGCAGCAGGTGGTCGCGGGCGGAGACGCGCAGCTCGGCGCCGTCGAAAGTGCCGACCGCGCCGCGCCGCGCGAAGGAGACTCCGTACGCCGGCTCGCCGAAGTCCGGCAGCTCGGCGAGCGGGCGGCCATCGAGTTCCAGCCGCCAGATCTCCGGGTGGCCCCTCAGCACGTCGAACTCGGCGTCCGAGCGGGCACGATGCAGCGTCAGCTCGCCGGGCGGTGTGATGGCGGCCGTCGTCCCGTCGGGCCGGCTCTTCCTGAACTTCACCGTACGCGCCCCGTCCGTGAAATCCCGTGACAAGGCTAGGGGTTGAAGGCCCGTCGGTCAGTATTCTCCGAGTGTATAGACGTGGAGTACACCCCCGGCGTACCCTCTGGATCATGAGCGTTCCACTCACCCTGCTCGGGCTGCTCGAACGCGAGCCCAGCCACGGCTACGACCTCAAACGCGACTACGACGCCTTCTTCGGACGCGGCAAACCGCTGCCCTTCGGCCAGGTGTACGCCACCCTCGGACGGCTCGCCCGGGACGGGAAGGTCGTCGTCGGGGAACCCGAGGCCGGCGACGGGCCCGACCGCAAGCGCTACGTGATCACCGAGACCGGGGCCACCGAGTTCGAGGACTGGCTGCGCGAACCCGTCGCCGCCGAACCCCACCTGCAGACCGTCCTGTTCAGCAAGGTCGTGCTCGCCCTGATGCTCGGCCGCGACGCCGAGCAGTACCTCGACACCCAGCGCGCCGCCCACCTCGGGCGGATGCGCGAACTCACCGAGATCAAGCGCTCCGGCAGCCTGGTCGACGCCCTCCTCGCCGACCACGGCCTGTTCCACCTGGAATCCGACCTGCGCTGGATCGACCTGACCACCGCCCGACTCGACGCCCTCGCCGCAGAGGTGGCCCGACGATGACCGACCCCCTGCTCCACGCCCACGACGTCACCCTCGCCTTCGGCGAGACGCCCGCCCTGCGCGGCGCCGACCTCGCCGTCGGCGAGGGCGAGATCCTCGCCATCATGGGCCCCAGCGGCTCCGGCAAGTCCACCCTGCTGCACTGCCTCGCCGGCATCCTGACCCCCGACGGCGGCGAGATCCACTTCGACGGCCGCCGGATCGACAACCTCGGCGAACAGGAACGCAGCACCCTGCGCCGGGACAGCTTCGGCTTCGTCTTCCAATTCGGACAGCTCGTCCCCGAGTTGACCGCCGAGGAGAACGTCGCCCTGCCGCTGCTGCTCGGCGGCGCCAAGCGGGCCGCCGCCCTCGGGCGCGCCCGCAGCTGGTTCCCCAGGCTCGGCCTGGACGGCCTGGAGGCCCGCCGCTCCGGCGAACTGTCGGGAGGTCAGGCCCAGCGCGTCGCCCTGGCCCGCGGCCTCGTCGCCGAACCGCGCGTCCTGTTCGCCGACGAACCCACCGGCGCGCTCGACTCCCTGACGGGAGAACAGGTCATGGACCTCCTCGTCGGCTGCGCCCGCGAACAGGGCACCACCGTCGTCCTGGTCACCCACGAGGCCCGGATCGCCGCCTACGCCGACCGCGAGGCGATCGTCCGCGACGGCCGCGCCACCTCGCTGAGCGGACGGCTGACGTGACGATGATCCGGCTCGGACTCCGACTGGCCGTCAGCGGCGGCCGCGAAGCGCTCGTCCGCCTCGCCGTCACCGCCGGGGCCGTCGCCATCGGCGTCGGCCTGCTGCTCACCACGCTCGCCGCGATCAACGGCGTGCACGCCCAGAACGCCCGCAACGCCTGGTTCAACACGCCCTTCGTGCACAGCGTCGCGGCAAGCGCCTCCGGGGCGGCGGGTGCGGGGAGTGGTGCTGCTTCCGCCGATCGGGAGGCTGCGGGAGCGGGCGGGTTCGATCCGATGTGGTGGCTGACCCGGCGGGACACCGTGCAGGGGAAGGAGCTCGGGCGGGTCGACGTCGCGCTCACCGGGCCGCGGGCGGATCTCGCGCCCGGGGTGCCGCGGATGCCCGGCCCGGGGGAGTACTACCTGTCGCCCGCGTTGGCGCGGATGGTCGACGAGACGCCGCCCGCGCAGCTCGGGGACCGGTTCCCGGGGCACCGGATCGGGATCCTCGGACCGGAGGCGCTGCCCGCGCCGGACACCCTGGTGGCCCTGGTCGGGCGGACCCCGCAGGAGATGACCGGACTGCCCGACGCCACGCTGGTGGACCGGGTCGCCACCACCTCGCCCGACAAGTGCGCGGGCTGCGTGGTGGGCATCAGGTCCAGCGGCGTCGACCTGATCCTCACGGTGGTGAGCGGCGCACTGGTCTTCCCGGTGCTGATCCTGATCGGCACCGCCACCCGCCTGAACGCGGCCCGCCGCGAGCAGCGCTTCGCCGCGATGCGGCTGGTCGGCGCGACGCCCCGGCAGGTCTCCGTGGTGGCTGCCGCGGAGGCGACGGTCGCGGCCGCGGCCGGCGTGGCCGTCGGGTTCCTGCCGTTCCTCGCGCTGCGCGGCACGGTCGCGAACGCGGGCCTGACCGGCGCCCGGTTCTTCCGGTCCGACCTCTCCCTGACGCCCGTCCAGATCCTGGCCGTCGTCCTGGGCGTGCCGCTGGCCGCCGCCGTCGCCGCCCGGATCGCGCTGCGCCGGGTGCAGATCTCGCCGCTCGGGGTGACCCGGCGGGTGACGCCCCGGCCGCCCCGGGCGTGGCGGGTGGTGCCGCTGGTGGCGGGGCTGGTGGAGCTGGCCGTGTTCCTGATCTGGCACCCGGAGTCGGTGCCCGGGCAGGTCAGGGCGTACCTTTCCGCATTCCTGCTGATCGCGCTCGGCCTGGTGCTGTCCGGCCCGTGGCTGACCAGGTGGGGCGCCGCCCTGCTGGCCTCGCGCACCCAGCGCCCCGCCACCCTGATCGCCGTCCGGCGGCTGGCCGACAACCCGACCGCCGGATTCCGGGCCGTCAGCGGACTGGTGCTGGCGCTGCTGGTGATGACCGCGACGCTGGGCGTCATCACCACGATCAGCGAGGAGCGCGACCACCCGCACGGCGGCCCGCAGTTCAACCACCTGCTGGTCAACGAGCTCAGCGAGGGCTACGACCGGGACCACCGTCCGGTCAGCCAGGGCCACCCCGCCTCGCCCGAGCTGATGGAGCGGCTGCTCGCCGTGCCGGGCGTGCGGGCCGTCCTGCTGTCGCACCCGGTCGCGGAGGCCGTGCCGGTGCACACCGCCGAGGGCGACGAGACCGCCCGGCAGGCCGTGGACTGCCGGCAGTTGGACGCCGTCGTGCTGTACGGCCACTGCGCGCCCGGCGCGCAGAGCGCCTACGTGCCGTCCCGCTGGTTCGGCTGGGCCGACGAGAGCGCCACCCGGTGGCCGACCGCGCCCTACACGGCCGAGCAGCTGGCCGGGCTCGGGGTGCTGAACGTGGTGGTCGACAGCGACGGCTCGACCGCCGCCGTCGAACAGGCCCGCACCATGGTGGACACCGCCTACCCGGGGCGCCGCCAGGCCATGACGCTCGCCGAGTCGTGGAAGCTGTCCGGCGCTCAGACGCACGCCTACCAGCAGCTCGCCGACGCGGTGATCCTGGCGACCTTCCCGATCGCGGGCTGCAGCCTGGCGGTGAGCCTGGCCGGCTCGATCGGCGAACGCAAGCGGCCGTTCAGCCTGCTCCGCCTGACCGGGGTGTCGCTGGGCACCCTGCGCCGGGTGGTGGCGATGGAGTCGGTGGTGCCGCTGCTGGTGATGGCGGCGGTGGCGGTCGGCGTGGGACTGCTCGCCGCCGACCTGTTCCTCCGCTCGCAGCTGAAGTACACGCTGCACGCGCTCGGCACCGGCTACTACCTGACGGTCGCGGCCGGCCTGGCCGCCGCCCTGGCGATCATCGGGGCGACCCTGCCGCTGCTGCGGCGGATCACCGGACCGGAGACCGCCCGCAACGAGTAGCCGCCCGGAGGAGGACCGTTCGGGGTCGGAGGATCCTCCGGCCCCGAACGGCCTTGCGGTGTCGCCGGGCCCGGCAGCACTGCCTAGCCTGGGCGGCAACCGGACGTAGCGGAGTGGACACGCACCGCTGCCCCCATCCCGAACCCCCTGGAGGTACGGCATGCGCCGCACGCGCACCGCCGCCGCCGCTCTGCTCGGCACCACCGTCCTGCTCGGCCTGGCCGGCACCGCCCCCGCGTCCGCGAAGGGCAGCGAACCCGCCTGGGTCAGCCCGGCGCAGGCGAAGCCCGGCCAGTCCGTCTCGGTCAGTGTGACCTGCGCCAGCAGCTCGGCGAAGACCGTCACCGCGACCTCGCTGGCGTTCGCCGGCGGCTCGACCACGCTCAGCGTCGGGCCCGACGGCACCTACTCCGGCACCGCCACCGTCATCTCCGAGCAGGAGATGGCCGGCGCGGCCGCCAAGCGCACCACCACCAACGACTCGTCCTGGGGCATCGACGGCAAGTGCCCGAACGGCGACAGCTTCGTCGGGGCCGTCGCCATCGCGGTCGCCTCGGCCGGCAGCGGCACCGGCGGCGAGTTCGAGGGCGCGCGGCTCCCGCACGGCGGGGTGGAGACCGGCCTCGGCGGCTCGGTCGGCGCGGACACCGGGCAGCTGGGCGCCGGGGCCGGGCTGGTGGCGGCCGGCGTCGCCGGGCTGTGGCTGCTGCGCCGGCGCGCCGCGGCCGCCGGCCGGGCGTCCTGAGCGGCCGTCCGGTACGCGCGTCCCCCGCGGCCCGGAGCGGAGAACGACCGAGGGCGGACCCACCGCGATGGTGGGTCCGCCCTCGGTCGTGCGTCGACGGGCCGTCAGGACGCCGGCGCCGGAGCCGCCGTCGGGGCGGGAGCGCCGTCGGTGCGGCCCAGGGTGCCGATGGTCAGCAGGTACTGGCCGACGATGTAGGTCAGCATGATCAGGAAGCCGTGCGCCGGCAGGTGCTTCCAGTCCGCCAGGTCGGTGGCGATCAGGGTGTCGGACAGCAGGAACAGCGCGCCGCCGACGCCCGCCCGCCAGTCGATCCGCGCCGAGGTGACCGCGGTGGAGGCCAGCAGCAGGCTGTAGAACGCCATCGGGATCCGCATCCCGGCGTCCAGGTCGGGCAGCAGCAGGGTGATCAGCGTCGCCCAGGCCACCGCGTAGACGGCCGCGGTGAGCACCGCCCGGCGGCGGTCGGCGAGCGCGCCGAGCTTCACGAACATCGTCACGTAGCAGGCGTGGCCGAGCGCGAACGAGCCCATGCCGGCCAGGAAGCCGCCGGTGCCGCCGACCTGCAGCAGGATGTCGCCGCCCGCGCCGAACAGCAGCGCCGGGATCAGCAGCTTCGGCGTGCCGGGCCGCGCCGACGCCCACACCCAGGCGGCCAGCAGCGGCATCAGCAGCGGCTTCGTCGAGTACCGCAGGACCGGCAGGTGGACGGCGATCGCCAGCAGGTGCGCCACCGAGACGACGGCGAAGGCGATCAGCAGGGCCCGCGCGGTGCGCGGGTCTCGGGCGGGGCTCATGCGGGGGCACTCTCCGGGTTGGCGGCGGGGGACTCGGTACGCGTTGCGGGCTGCCAGCCCGGACCCTTCGCCAGGTGGCGCAGCCGGTCCCCCCAGGTGGTGGCGCGGGCCACGTCCCGGGCGATCGCCGCGTACTCGTGGGTGGCGACCTTCAACGGATTGTAGGTCGAGATGTTCTTGGTCAGTCCGTACACCGGCTGCTCGGCCTCGGCCGCGAAGGAGCCGAACCAGCGGTCGAAGACGATCAGGACGCCGCCGAAGTTGCGGTCCAGGTAGCCGCCCTGCGAGGCGTGGTGGACCCGGTGGTGCGACGGGGTGTTGAACAGGTACTCGACCGGCCGGGGCAGCGTGCCGATCCGCTCGGTGTGGATCCAGAACTGGTACACCAGGTTCACCGAGCTGCAGAACGCCACCGCCGCCGGGTGCACGCCCGCCAGGATCATCGGCACGTAGAACACCCAGCCGGTGACGGACGTCCAGGGCTGGCGCAGCGCCGTCGACAGGTTGTAGTGCCGGCTGGAGTGGTGCACCACGTGGCAGGCCCACAGCAGGCGGATCACGTGGTGGCCGCGGTGCGACCAGTAGTAGAAGAAGTCGTAGGCGAGCAGCATCAGCGGCACCGTCCACCACAGCACCGGGACCCGAAGCGGCGTCAACTCGTACAGGAACGAGTAGATCGCCACGATCGGGATCTTCCACCCGGCGTCGAACAGCAGCGATCCCAGGCCCATCGACAGGCTGGCCGCGGTGTCCTTCGCGGCGTAGCCCTGCTCGTCGTCGTCGGGGTGGAACCGGTAGGAGACGATCTCCAGGACGGTGAGCAGCACGAAGGCCGGTATCGACCAGAGCACGACATCGGGCAGGTGAGGCATGCCGGAACCATAGGGGACCGCGGCGGCGTGCGGAAGAGGTTGTTACCGGCGCGTAGTGCTCGGTGCGGCGTCTAGGCTTGGGGGTGACATGGAGCGGCACGAAGCAGCCGCCGGGGTCCGAACGGCCACCGGCGGAACGGGGATCGGGCGCGCGGGCGGGGCGACACAACTGGCGGCCCCACCGCGGCCGTACCCGGGATACGCCGGTACCGGAAGCGAACTCGCCGATTCCGCCCGGCAGTTGGCCGAGCGGTTCGCCGCCGCCGCACCCGCCGAGGCCGACCTGCTGGCGTCCACCGTGTTCGGCGTGCACGGCGCCCGGCACCTGGGCGGCGCACCCCGGCAGGCCGAACCCGCGCCCGGCACCAGCTGGTGGCACGGCCCGACCGTCCACCACACCACCTCGCCGCTGTTCCGCCCGGTCGGCTACCGGCGGACCCGGCGCGAAGCCCCCGCACTGCCCGCACCCCGCCCCACCGGCGGCGGCCGGCACCGCAAACCCGAACGCCCCACCACCGAACTGCGCATCGCCGCCCGGCTGCTGCTCGCCCACCCGCTGGTCACCGCCGAGGGCCCGCACGGCGCGGCGCTCGCCCTGATCCGCCGTCACGCCACCACCCTCGCCGAGCGCTTCCACACCCTGCTCGGCTACCGCCTCACCCTCGGCCCCGACCACGCCCGGCTGCACAAGTCCCCGCTGCCCGGCCGCGGCCTGCCCGGCCTCGACCCCGCCGGGTACGCCGAACTCGTCCGCGCGCTCGCCGCGCTCGCCCGCGGCGCGCAGCCCGGCACGTCCGACGACCGGGTGCGGGCCCTGCTCGACCAGTGGCGACCGCCCGCCGAACTCGCCGCCGACCTGCTCACCGCCCCCGCGCTGCCGCCCGCCGGACCCGAGCTGACGGTCCGCCGGCTGCTCGCCGAGACGCCCGTCGTCCTGCTCGACGACCTCGCCCCCGCCGAACGCGCCCACCTGCTCGCCGCCGCCCCCGCCGAGACGGAACGATTCGCCGACGTGCTCGGCCTGACCGCCGAGATCCGCGCCGAGGGCATCGCCCTCCTCGACCCCGCCGACGAGCTCACCGACCTCGCCCTGCCCGGCCCCGGCACCCTCGCCCAGGCCGCGCTGCTCCTCGCCGAACGCCTGGTCGAGGACCTCCGCCCGGTCGACACCGACACCGCCCCGCCCGCCGTCCTCATCCCCGACGCCCTGATCGACGGCACCCTCGGCGACATCACCGACGACTACGGCATGAGCGCCGGATGGGACGCCGGCTACCTCGCCGACCTGGCCGCGTTCCGCCGCGACGCGCTCGACCTGCTCCACCGGATGGGCCTCGCCGCCCCCGCCGGCCGCAACTGGCTGCTCCGCGCCCCCGCCGCGCGCTACGCCCCCCGCGCCGAACTCCAGCCCGCCCCGGGCTCCGGCCGGCACTCCCGCCCCGCGGCCGGCCCGGCCCAGCCCCGGGGCCGCGACCGGCAGGCGGTGTGACGGCTCACGGGGTGAGCGGGCGGACCCGCTCGGCGACCGGGCGGAACTCCTGGACGGTGGCGTCGTACTGGACGCGCTGGCCGCGGTGCAGGAAGCGGTCGTCCGCCGGGGCGAGGACGGAGTCGTAGTAGACGGCGACGTCGGGGCCGCCCGAGTCGGGGGCGATGTAGCCGTAGGCGTGGTGGATGTCGAACCACCGCACGGTGCCGGTCTCCATGGCGGGACTCCCTTCCGGCCACCCCCAGTATCGGACGGCGTCCGGGGCCCCACCACTCGTTCGGCGCAGCGTCAGCGCTGTGCGGCGCTCACCGCCGGGCCCTGGTGGCGGACGGTCTCCACGGTGGCGCCGACGCCGAAGGACCCCAGGGCGACGGACGCCGCGACGGCGGCGCAGGCGAGCAGCCGGCGGTGGCGCTTCGGCAGGGGGAAGCGCAGGTCCGGGACGACGGCGGCGGCGGTGCGGGCGTTCATGGCAGGCAGCCTGCCAGGGCGGCGTTACGCGGTCACGACACCCGGGTGAAATCCCGCCGGGATCTCGGCGTCGGAACCTCCACAGCTGCATCGCCGCAGGCCGGGGCGGTCGTGGCCGAGCGGAGCAGACCGGGGAGGAAGGACGCCAGCACCTGCTGGGCCGCGCCGTAGAAGAAGATCGGCAGCAGCACGGCGGGGTGACCGCCGAACTGACTGCCGGCCAGCGCCGCCGCCGCACTGGTGTTGTTCAGCCCGGACGCGAGGGTCAGCGTGGTGCGGGCCGCCGGCGGGGCCGGAGAGCGGCGGACGGCCAGCCAGCCCGCCAGGAACGGCCCCGCGCAGACCAGCGCCCCGCAGGCGGCGGCGACCGCGACCAGCCGCGGCTCGGGCCGCAGCTCGACCTCCCGGGCCACCCCCGCCGCGTTCAGCCAGGTCAGCGCGAGCGCGTTCAGCAGGCCCGCCAGGCGCAGCCGGGGCAGCAGCGCGGCCCGCAGCCGGCCGTCGAACGGGCGGCGGGTGGCGCGGCGGGCCAGCAGGCCGGCCAGGCAGGGCAGCGCCACCCACACCGCCATGAACCGGCAGGTGCCGTCCGACCGGGCCAGCGCGTCCAGCACCCGGCGCGGGCCGCCGCTCTCCGGCTCCTCCGCCAGGGCCAGGCCGAGCGGGGTGGTGAGCGGGCTGAGCAGCGTCGTGGTGAGCACCAGGCCCAGGCCGAGCGGTGCGTCGCCGCCCGCCCTGGCCCCCCAGGTCTGGGCGGCGCCCGCGACCGGCATCGCGGCGGTCAGCGCCAGCCCCACCACCAGCCAGGGCGCCTCCCGGCCGTCCGGCCAGCACCCGGCGGCCGCCCGCTCGGCACCCAGCAGCACCACCGCCCGCAGCACCAGCGCGATGCCGAGCCCGGCCAGCAGCAGCCCGGGCCGCAGCAGCGCCCGCCCGACGTCCGCCGCCCGGGTCTCGAACCCGCCGATGAACATCGCCGCCAGCAGCATCGCCCCCGGTGCCGTCACCCCGCCCGCCCGGCAGTGCCGGACCACCCCCGCCAGGTCCGGCGACACCGCGCCCAGCAGGCAGGCGGCCAGGGTGGCGGCGGCCAGACGACGCCGCAGGACGCGGTCGACGGCGGTGCACAGCGGACGCATGCGGGGCGGGCCTTCGGGCGGGGTGGTTGGAGGTGACGGGGCGTCGGACCGGCCGCGGCCCCGACGGGCCTGGCGGCGGCGGGGCTTCCGGCGGGCGCGGGCGGATGACGGCCGCCCGGCCGCCGTTCGGCGTGGCGTCCGACGGGGGTCAGCCTGCCACCGTCCGGGGCCCGCCCGGACCATGACGAACTCTTGGTAAAGGCAGCGAGTTGCCGCCCGCCCAGACGCCGCACGGGGCGTCGGCCGGGTGGACCGGGGTCGGCGGCGGGCCGGGTTCACTCCTGCGGGCGAGACCGGCCGGGGTATTCCTCGCCGACGCTGGTGACGACCGCCTCGCGCAGGCCGTGGGCGGGGTGCGCGCGCGGCGGGCCGGCCGCCGGGTCGGCGCGCAGTTCGCGGAGCAGGGACAGGCAGAGCGCGAGCATCACCAGCACGAACGGCAGCGCCACCAGGATGGTCGCGTTCTGAAGGGCCGTCAGCCCGCCCGCGAGCAGCAGGGCCGCCGCCACCGCCGCCATCAGCGCGCCCCACAGCACCACCAGCCAGGTGCGCGGGTGCAGGGCGCCGCCCGAGGAGAGCGAGCCGAGCACCAGCGAGGCCGAGTCGGCGGAGGTGATGAAGTACAGCATCACCAGCAGCACGGCGACCACGCTGGTCACCGAGCCCAGCGGCAGCGCCTTGAGCATTTCGAACAGCCCGGCGTCCGCGCCCTGCGGGATGGTCGCCACCAGGTCGGCCGCGCCGGTGGACTGCAGCCGGATCGCCGAGGCGCCCATCACGACGAACCACACCGTCGTCGCCCCGCTCGGCACCAGCAGCACCCCGACCAGGAACTGGCGCACCGTCCGGCCGCGCGAGATCCGGGCGATGAACGTGCCGACGAACGGCGCCCAGGACAGCCACCACGCCCAGTAGAAGATCGTCCAGGAGCCGAGCCAGTCCTCGTCGGTGAACGCCCCGGTCTGGGTGGCCAGCACGGCCAGGTCCGACAGGTAGCCGCCGACCGTGGACGGCAGCGCGTCCAGCACGAACACCGTCGGGCCGACCACGAAGACGAACACCATCAGCGCCGCAGCCAGCACCACGCTGGTGGTGGACAGCCACTTCACGCCCCGGTGCACGCCGGACATCGCGGACAGCACGAACGCGCCGCCGAGCGCGGCGATCACCACCAGTTCGACGCCCTGGGTGGCCCGGACGTCCGTCACGTACCCGAGACCGCCCGCCACCTGGATCGCGCCCAGCCCGAGACTGGTCGCCGAGCCGAACACGGTGGCGAACACCGCCAGCAGGTCGATCAGCCGGCCCGCCCAGCCGTGCGCCCGGCGCTCGCCGAGCAGCGGCACGAACGCCTCCGACATCCGGTTGCCCCGGCCCTTGCGGAAGGTGGTGTACGCCAGCGCCAGCCCGCCGACCGCGTAGATCGCCCACGGGTGCAGCGTCCAGTGGAACAGCGAGAACTCCAGCGCCCGCCGCGCCGCCGCCGGCGTCTGCGGCGCCAGGTCCGAACCCGGCTGCGGCTGCGCGTACAGCTGCAGCGGCTCGCCGACGCCGTAGAACAGCAGGCCGATGCCCATGCCGGCGCTGAACATCATCGCCACCCAGGCCAGCGTGGAGAACTCCGGCTGCTCGCCGTCCCGCCCCAGCGGAACCCGGCCGAAGCGGCTCACCGCGATCACCACGGCCAGCACCAGGAACACGTCCGCCGCGACCACGAACAGCCAGCCGAACGAGTGCAGCACCCAGGACAGCGCGGTGTCCGAGGTGCGGCTGAGCGAGTCCTGGGCGAACACGCCCCAGGCGACCACCGCCAGCACGGCGGCCGCGCCGACCCCGAACACCACCCGGTCCAGCGGGAAGGCGTCCGGCGGCGAGGGCTGACGATCCGACAAAGGCTCCGTAGGTGTGGACATATCAGGCACTATGTCCACAAACGGCCACCCGGGGGCCGCGGCACGCCGAGAGCGCCGCACCCCGGGACCGCTGCTCAGACAGCCGGCACCGGCGGCGGCTCGTACGGGGCCAGCACCAGCCGGACCATCTCCTCCAGCCGGGTGCGGGCGTCGTCCAGCGTGGACCGGCCGGTCACCCAGGCCGTCAACTCGCCCTGCCAGGCGTGCCCCACCATGTGCCGCACCAGCTCCCCGGAGGCCGGCGCGACCTCCGGCAGCACCGCGCCCAGCGCCGCCCGGTCCGCCCGGGCCAGCCCCTGCAGCGCCTCACTGGCGAACGGGTCGGTGGACGTCGCCACCGCCACCCGCAACCGGGCCAGTTCGGGCTGCCGCTGGTACGCCCGCATCCCGCGCCGCACGAACCGCACCGCCCGCTCGGTCGGCGAGGCGCTGCGCCCCGCCCCCACCTCGCCGACCAGGTCGGCGAGCAGCAGCCGGTGCCAGTCCGCCATCGCGGCGGCCAGCAGGTGGTCCTTGGAGGAGAAGTACCGGTAGGCGGTGCCGAGCGCCACGCCCGAACGCTCCGACACCTGCTTCATCTGGAGGCGTTCCACGCCGATCTCGGTCACCAGGGCCAGGGCGGCGGACAGGAGGGAGCCGCGGCGTTCGAGCTGACGGGGGGACATCGCCTCCACCGGACGAGGTGACAGGTCAACCTTGGTCACCCGAACCATGATACGGGGCGGCCCCTCGCCGCGGTATGACGCGACAGGTCACCGCTCAGTGACGGTGCCCGCCGGCCGGTGCCCTCAGGGCGAGTTCGGGGCCTTCGGGCGCAGCTCGCGCAGCAGCGTCTCCTGCACCGCGGACGCCACCAGCACCCCGTCCCGGTCGTAGAACTCGCCCATCGCCAGGCCCCGCCCGTCCGACGCCGACGGGCTGCGCTGCGCGAACAGCAGCCACTCGTCGGCGCGGAACGGCCGGTGGAACCACATCGCGTGGTCCAGCGAGGCCAGCGCCACCCGCGGCTCCGCGACCCGGTGCACCCGGTGCGGCTGCAGGTGCAGCGCCGTCGTCGAGGCCAGCGTCAGGTCCGACAGGTACGTCAGCGCGCACACCTGCATCAGCGGATCGTCCCCCGGCAGCGCGGCGGCCGTCCGCAGCCACACGAACTGCTGCGGCACACCCGGCAGTTCGGGCGGCAGGCCGGGGGCCTCGGCGGGCACGAACCGCATCTCCAGGGCACGGAAGATCGCCGACCGCTCGTACTCCTCCGGCGCGTCCCGCTGCCAGGCCCGGTACGGGTCCGGCAGCTCCTCCGGGCCCGGCACCGGCGGCATGGTGCGCTGGCGGTCGCCCGAGGTCTCCGGGCGCTTGAACGACGCCGACATCGTGAAGATCACCTCGCCGCGCTGAACGGCCGTCACCCGCCGCGTCGCGTACGAGGCCCCGTCCCGGGCCCGGTCCACCTGGTAGACGATCGGCCGGCGCGGATCGCCCGGCCGCAGGAAGTACCCGTGCAGGCTGTGCACCCGCCGGGCCGGCTCCACCGTCCGCCCCGCCGAGGTCAGCGCCTGCGCCGCCACCTGCCCGCCGAACGCGCGCAGCGGCGCACCCGCGTGACAGCGTCCCCGGAACAGGTTCTCGTCCAGCTCCTCGATGCCGAGCAGCTCGGCGAAGGACGGCACTCCGGGCGTGGACGACGAGGCGAGGGAGAGCGCGGAATCGGTCACCCGGCACATGCTAGAACAGGTTCCAGCACGGCCCGGATGTGGAACCGGTCACGTCCCGTCAGGAACTGTCGGCGCTGCTGGCTAGCGTTCCGCCCATGACCACGGCAGTCCACGCGCTCCGCTACCCCAGGCCCTCCGCGCTGCGCCCGCACCGGCTGGACCTCGCCACCGGCGGCGGCGCCACCCCGCACGGCGCCGCCGACCACCCCCGGTTCTTCGACGGCGCCCTGCGGCACCCCGACCCGGCCGCCGCCGCCCTGCTCGCCGTCGCCGACGTCGCCGCCGCCCGCTACCACCGCCCGCGCGCCGCCGCCTCGCTCGACCCCGTGGTCACCGCCGACGGCGACCGGCTGCGCTTCGAGTCCTTCTCCGGCTGCGGCGGCGTGCACGCCCGCCTCGACGTCCTCCCGGAAGGACTCGACGGCGCCCCCTCCGGCCACGGCACCACCAACGTCGACGTCGGAGCCCCGCTCCGCGAGGCCCTGCGGCTGCGCACCCCCGGCGAACACCTCACCCTCGCCGTCGGCGCCGAGCACATCGAGGTCGGCGTCGGCGCCGACACCCTCGTCGAACGGAAGGTCCCGCTGCCGCAGCGCTGGCTCAAGGGCTTCGCCGAGACCCAGCTGCTCACCGCCCGGTTCGACCTGCGCGCCGACCTGCCCGCCGCCGAGGCCGCCCGCTTCCTGCGCACCCTGCCCACCGGCGGCCGCAGCACCGTCCGCTGGGTGCTCCCCGCCCGCTCCGCGCTCCGCCCCACCTCCCGTCCCGGCCCCGGCGCCGTCTGCCTGCCCGGCCCCGAACGGCTGGTCGCCCTGCGCCCGCTGCTGCGCCACGCCACCGGGCTGCGCGTCTACGCCCCGCCCGGCACCCCCACCGGTCCCACCGCCTCTGCCTGGGAACTCGCCCTGCCCGGCGCCCGGATCACCCTCACCCTGTCGCCCGACGCCGCCCGCGGCTTCTCCGGCGAAGGCGGCCTGCTCGACCTGCTCGCCCAGCCCACCGCCACCGCGGACGCCGACACCCTGGACGCCCTGCTCGCCTGGGAGCCGCGCATCGACGCCGCCGACCTCGCCGCCGACTCCGGCCTGAACCCCGACCGGGTCCGCGCGGCCCTCGCCCGGCTCGCCACCGCGGGACAGATCGGCTACGACCTCGCCGACGCCGCCCACTTCCACCGCCGCCTCCCGTACGCCGCCGGCCGGCCCGAGGACGCCAACCCGCGGCTGCGGGCCGCCCGCGAGCTGCTCGCCGCAGGGGCGATCGGGCCGCTGCTCGGAGACGTCCGGGTGGTGACGGTCGGCGACCACGCCCACCACGTCCGGATCGGCCCCGACGGACCGGTCGGCTGCACCTGCCGCTGGTGGGCCCGCCACCGGGGCGGCCGGGGACCGTGCAGCCACGTGCTGGCGGTGCGGACGGCGACGCAGGACAACCGGTGAAGCCGCCGGGCCCGCGCGATGCTGCCGGAGAGCGACGAGGAGACGAAGTGACGGACAGCGCGACGGCGGCGGCGGTGCGCCGCGCCGGATTCGACGAAGTCGCCCGCCTGATCGGCGGGTTGACGCCGCAGCAGCGGCGCGCCGAACTGCCCGGGCTGAAAGCACTGCGGCGCGACCTGCGCGAGGGCACCCACTCCCGCGGCGGAGCCTGGACCGCCCTGCTGGTCGCCGGGGCGGTCTGCCACACCGCCCCGTCCGGGGCCGCCGCCTGGATCGCCTCGCCCGACTTCGAGGACGTCCAGCAGTGGCACCGGCCGCCGCTGCGCGCCCTGCTCGACGCGCAGGACGCCGACTGGCAGCGGGAAGTGGCCCTGCGGCTGGCCCGGCGCCCCGCCGACCGCGACCCCTGGGGACCCGCCACCGCCTACCGGGTCGCCGAACACCTGCTGCGCGCCTGCGGATCCCCGCCGCCCGCCGAGCCCGGCTTCGTCGCCGACTGGATGACCGACCGCGGCGACCCCCGCCCCCGGCACGGCGAACCCGCACTGCCGCCCGGCACCGACCTGTACCGGCGGCTCGCGCAGGACAGCTTCACCCCCGTCCTCGCCCCGCACGTCTTCGACGCCGACACCGCCCGGCAGCTCTCCGGCCCGTGGGCGGCCAAGGACGACGAGCAGCGCTGGCCCGCCGTCCTCGCCCGGCTCGCCGAGGAGGGCACCGTCGACCGCGGCGCGCTGATCGCCCGCGGGTACGCCCGACTGGTGCGCGGCGGCGGGGCCGGCGAGCTGCGCAGCTACCTCGCGGCGGTCCGCAGGCTCGACCCGACCGAGGACGAACTCGCCGCGAACGTGCGGGCGCTGACGGCACTGCTGGACGCCGCCTCGCCGCTCGCCGGCCACGCCCAGGACTGCCTGATCGCCCTCGACCGGGCCGGCCGGCTCGACGACCCGACGGTCGCGGAGGCCGCCGAGGCGCTGCTCGCCCGGCCCGAGAAGAAACTCGTCCGCACCCAGCTGGCCTGGCTGGACCGGGTGGCGAAGCGGGCCCCCGAGCTCGCGCTGCGGGCGGCGGCCCGCTGCTACGCGCACCCCGACCGGCAGCTCCAGGGCCAGGCACTGAAGCTGACCGGCCGTCACGTCGGGCGGGTCCCCGAGGAGCTCGCGGCGGAACTGCGCGCGGCGGCCCGCTCGCTCGACCCGGTGCACGCCGAGGACGCCGCCCGCCTGCTCGGCCTCCCCGCCCGGCCGGACAGCACCCCGCAGGAGCACGACCGGCTGCCCGAGCCACCCCGGCCGGTCAGCATGCCCGCGCCGCTCGGCACCCCCGCCGAAGTCGCCGAGGAACTCGCCGCCGCGCTGGCCGGCGACCCCGACGGCGTCGTCTTCGAACGCGTCCTCGACGGGCTGGTCCGGCACGCGTGGCACGACCGGGACGCACTCGCCGCCGCACTCGCCCCCGTGCTCGACGACGGCGAGTGGCGCACGCTCGGCGTGCTGGCCGGCGCCGTCACCGGCGCCCTGCACCGGCAGCGGGCCCGGCGCGCCCTGACCGACGTCCGCGCCAGCCCGTTCCGGACCTGGGACCTGCGCGGCGGCGTCGGAGAGCTGATCTCCGCCCGGCTGGAGGAGGCCGCCTGGCAGCTGACCGACGCGCCCGTCCCGCTGCTGCTGGCCACCCCCACCGACCGCAGCGGCGCCCTCGACCCCGCCGCACTGGCCGCCCGGATCCACCGCTACGAGGAGCTCGGCCTCCGACCCGGCCCCGTGGACCTCGCCCAGGCCCTGCTGCGCACCGCCCCTGACGGCACGTCGACGGCGGTGGCCGACCACCTCACCTCCCCGGCGGGCGCGCGGCTCGCCGCCTGGCTGCGGGCCGGCGGACTGCCCCGGCAGGCCACCGTCCCGGTCCCCGCCGGGACCGGCCGGAGCGGGCTGTGGAAGTCCGAGCACCGCCGGTACTGCGAGCAACCGGGCATCGCGGAGGAGCCGTTGACACTGCTCGGCGTCCCCGGAGCGGGCGCGCCCGGGGCCCACCCGGACGACGGCGTGCCGACCGCGGTACGGACGCTGCTCGGCCGGTCGGCCCCGTTCCTGCGCCGCGCCGCGGTGGAGGACGGCATCCCGGACGGGCGGTGGCCCGCCGTGCTGCCGCACCACCGGGAGGAGACCGCCGCCCGGCTGATCGGGCAACTCGCCGAGTCCGCCGACCCGACACCGGTCCGGGGCCACCCGCTGCTGCTGCCCCTGCTCGCCGAGGCCGCCGGCCCGTGCGGCCTCGCCGTGCACCAGGCGCTCGCCTACGGCCTCGGCGCGGCCGACGCCGAGGACCGCACCGCCGTGGTCGACGCGCTGCTCGCGTTCGCCGCGCAGGACGCGATCGACGCGGAGCTGCTCGGGCGCGAGACCGGCGAGCTGCTGCGGACCGGCGCGGTCAAGCCGAACCGCCTCGCGGCGACGGCCGGCGAACTCACCGAAGCGGGCGCACCCGGGCTCGCCTGGGCGGTGCTGTCCCGGGCGCTGCCGGCCCTGCTCGCCGGCCGGCCCCCGGCCGGCGCGGCCGCACTGCTCACCGCCGCCGTGGACTGCGCCCGCCGCACCGGCGCCCGCGGGGCGATCCCCGAGGTGACCGCCGCAGCCGAGGCCGGCGGCCGCAGCCGCCTCGTCGCCGAGGCGACCGCACTGGCCGCACTACTGGCCGGCTGACCGGCGGGACGTGCCCTTCGGCAGCCGACTGAGGGGGGCGTGGAGGCGGGCTCCCGGGTCGGAGACGGTGGGAGGCCCGTGTCCCGGGCCGGAGGCTGCCGAGACCGGGCCCCCGGCGGGACGCCCGCTCGGCAGGTGGCTGAGGGGGCGGCAGAACCGGACCTGCTCAGCGACGAGGTCGGGTCCCCGCGGTTTCGTGGTGGGGGTTCTGGTCGGCCGGACTGTGAGGCTGGTCGGGTGGGCGGCGGGACGCCCGCTCGGCAGGTGGCTGAGGTGCGTCGGGGCGGGCTCTGGCCGGGAACGGTGGAGGTTTCGGCCCGGGCCGGAGGCTGCCGCGACCGGGCCCCCGGCGGGAGGCCCGCTCGGCAGGTGGCTGAGGGGGCGTCAGGACGGGCCCCGGTCGGGAACGGTGGGAGGTCGCGATCCTGGCCGGAGGCTGCCGCGGCCAGGCGCCCGGTGGGCACGGCCGACTGGTGGCGGAGGCGAGCGTGCTGGTCGGGTGGGCGGCGGGACGCCCGGTCGGCAGGTGGCTGAGGTGGCGTCAGGACGGGCCCTGGCCGGGAACGGTGGAGGTTCCGGCCCGGGGGTCGCCGTGGTTTCGTGGTCGGCCGGACCGTGAGGCCGGTCGGGTGGGCGGCGGGGCGTTCCCTCGGCGGGGGACGTCGGGGCCGAGTCCGCCCGTGGGCGCGGACGCCCCCTCGGCGGGTGGGTGAGGGGGCGCCGGGGCAGGGCCGTCGGTCTAGAGCAGGGGGAGGTCGCCGTCCTGGCCGGGAGGTTGGTCCGGTTCGGTGGCGCGGGGTTTGGCGGTGCCGGGCCTGCCGGCGGCCCTGCCGGCGGGGGACTTGGTCGCGGAGGGCGTCCCGGCCGCCGGTTCGGGGGCCGGCCCGGCGGCGGGGGCGGGCTTCGCGGCGGGGGCGGGCTTCGCGGCGGCGAGTGGGGCGTCCGGGCGCGGGGGCGCGGTGAGGGCGGCCGGGGTGTCGGGAACGCCGGGCGCGAGGCCGTCGGGGACGAGCAGGTCGGCGCCGGACGGGGTGGCGGCGACCGCGCGCCACCAGAGCTTGACGGGCGGCGGGTCGGCGGGCTCGAACGGCTTGCCGGGGCGGGGCACGGCCACGGCGACGCCGGCGGCCTGTGCGGCGGCCACGGTGCGTTCGGCGGGCTCCTCCCACGGGTGCGGGGCGAGGTCGAAGGTGCCCCAGTGGATCGGCACCATCAGCTTCCCGCCGAGGTCGCGGTGCGCCTGCACCGCCTCCTCGGGCGTCAGGTGGACCTCCGGCCAGTGCTCCGAGTACGCGCCGACCTGCACCAGGGTGGCGTCGAAGGGCCCGAAGCGTTCGCCGATGTCGGCGAAGCCCGGGAACCAGCCGGTGTCGCCGCTGTGGAACAGCCGGTGCCGCTTGCCCTCCACCACCCACGACGCCCAGAGGAACGTGCCGCTGGGGCGCGGGCCGCGCGAGCAGTAGTGGCGGGCGGGCGTGGCGGTCAGCCGCAGGCCGTCCAGCTCGACCGACTCCCACCAGTCCACGTCGACGATGCGGCGGGGCGAGACGCCCCAGTGCTCCAGGTGCGCGCCGATGCCCAGCGGCACCGCGAACACCGCGTCGCCGGCGGCCAGCGCGCGGACGGTCGCCATGTCCAGGTGGTCGTAGTGGTCGTGCGAGATCACCACCACGTCCACCGGCCCGAGTTCGGCCAGCGGCAGCGGCACCGGGTGCAGCCGCTTCGGGCCGATCCAGTCGAACGGCGAGACGCGCTCGCTCCACACCGGGTCGAACAGCACCCGCCTGCCGTCCAGTTCGGCCAGTACGGTGGCGTGGCCGAGCCAGGTCAGGCGCAGCCCGGACGCGGGCGGCTCGGCCAGGTCGGCCGGCAGCAGCCGGTGCACCGGCACCGCGGCGGCGGGGGAGCGGCGGCCCTGGTCGGACGTCAGCCTGGTGCGCATCAGCGCCAGCGGGGTGAGCCCGTACGCCAGGCGGCGGGTCGGCACCGGGTTGCGGAAGGAGCCGTCCACGAAGTGCGGCGAGTTGCGGACCCGGTGCAGGCGGCCGCCGCGCGGGTCGGCGCCGAACGCGTCGGTGCGCATCCGGTGCCAGCTCTCCCGCGGCAGCGTCCGGTACGAGCGCTTCGCGTCGCGCAGCGCGAGCCCGGCCTCGGCGGCCAGTTCACCGGCGCGGAACAGCCAGGAGACGGGGCGGGACAAGGCACCTCCACGGTTGAACACCCGAACGGCGGCGTGCCGGGACGGCGGGACGCGGTGGCGCCCCGCACGGTCGGACGGCAGGCCGGACGGCGCCGCCCGGGCGGCCGGGGGACCCCGGAGCGGACGGCGCTTCTCGAATCAGGACATTACCTTTCCAAATGTCCGAAACCAGCCGATCGGACCTTCGGCGCGCCGTTCGGAGCAACGCGAACGGACCGCCCCGGGTGGCGGGGCGGTCCGTCGGAGGTGCGGCGGAACGGCGCAGGTCACGCCGGGTAGAAGCGGGTGATGGTCTCTGCGACGCAGTGCGGCTTGGGGGAGGCCTCGCTGGAGATGGTGAACCGCACCACGGCCTGCACGCCGCCCGGCACCTCGTCCGCCGAGACCAGCACCGCCGTCGCCCGGACCGCCGTGCCCACCGGCAGCGGGGCCGGGAAGCGGACCTTGTCCGAGCCGTAGTTGAGGGCCATCTTGATGCCCTCGACGCCGTAGCACTCCTTCGCCAGCACCGGCAGCAGCGACAGCGTCAGGTAGCCGTGCGCGATCGTCCCGCCGAACGGCGACTCCTTGGCGCGGACCGGGTCGACGTGGATCCACTGGTGGTCGCCGGTCGCCTCCGCGAACAGGTTGACCCGCTCCTGGTCGACGGTGTGCCACTCGCTGGTGCCGAGTTCGGTGCCGACGGCGGCGGTCAGGTCGGCGAGCGAGGCGAAGGTCGTCACGGTGCGCTCCACAGGTGCGACGGGGCTGGGACGGCCCGGGCGGGCCGCCTCGCAGAGTATGCCTACTCGCCGGTCACATGTCAGTGGGGTCGGGCGGCGCCGCCCGACGGCGCGAGGCGCGCGGTCAGGACGCCGGGTCGGGCAGCAGCCGGCGGCCGGAGACCAGCTCCGGGGTGATCGCCACGTACTCCGGGCCCGGCTCCGGGATCCACGGGCGCAGGCCGTCCGACTCCAGCGAGGCGCGTTCCTCGGCGTCCCGCACCACCTCGGCGCGCCCGTGCACCAGCACGCTCCAGCCGGAGCGGCCCGCCGGGTCGAAGTCGTCCACCTGGAACGCCGCCACCGTCCCGTCCAGGGCCCGCGCCACCCGGGTGCCGGTGCGCAGCGCCAGGATCAGCCGGCCGTCCGCGGCCAGTCGGAAGGCCACCGGCAGCACCGCCGGCAGCGCGTGCTCGGTGTACACCACGCGCCCCAACGGCACGGCGCCGAGCAGGCGCAGGCACTCGGCCTCGCTGAGGGTCTCCACCCGGTCGTCACGGTCCATGGGGTCGATGGTGCCCCGCCCGCACCGCCCGGGAACAGGGCCCATGGTCCCTGAGCTGGGGCTCATCGGACCCAATTCGGCCCGCGCCGACACCGCTCGGCGATACCTTGGCCTCGGCCGCCCCACGGGAGGCCGGTCGCGGCACGGCAGGTGAGGGGGCGGTACAGGTGAGCGGTGGCATCGAACTGGTGGTGATCGGCGCGGACGGCGGCCCCGAACGCGGCCACGGCGGCTCGGCCCGTGCCGCCGACGGCGCCCGCACGCTGGCCGCCGCCCTCCCCGGCCGCACCTTCGACGCCGGCACCCGCGGCAGCAACGTCTCCGTGCCGCCCGCCGACGGCGACGCCAACACCCTGCTCACCGCGCTGCGCCAGGCCGCCCAGCGCCCGGCCCGCTGGCTGGTGGTGTGCCTGCTCGGACAGCTGGTCGCCGACCCGCGCGGCCGGCGGGTCGCGCTGGTCACCGCCGGCTCCACCCCCGACAACGCCTACCGGCGCGGCCTCGCCTGGGACTGGATCACCAGCGCCATGGTGCACGGCGAGCAGGAGGAGACCCTGCTGATCGTCGACGCGGTCGCCGACCGCGACACCTGGGCGGCGCTGCTGCGCGAGGACGGCGCGGGCGAACTGCTCGGCCACTCCCGGGTGCCGCTGTGGGGCCGGATCGGCCGGTGGAGCGCCGGCCGGCGGGGGCGCGACGGCGTCCTGCCGGGCGCGGAGGGCTCGTTCAGCTGGGCGCTCGGCCGGGTGCTGGAGCACGGCGTGCCCGGCGCGCCCGCCGCGGTCGGCCCGCTCGACCTCCAGCCCGCCGTCGAGGGCCAACTCGGCTGGGGCGAACCGGCGTCGGCCGGCGAGGCCCGGCTGATGGTGCCGCGTGACGGAGGACGACTCCTGATGCGCAATCGGGCGGCCGTGCGCGGAGCGCTCGCCGGACTGCCGCTTTCCGATGAACTTTTGGCTGTTCTGTGGCGAGAAAGCGCCCCAACGGATCCGCCTTCCGCGTAAGGTCAGGACGTCCCGGGTGTTGCCGTGCCGGGGCGGGCTGGCGAAGAATCGACCTTCGAACGACCCGGAATCACCACAGGGGACGGCAGACGAGATCCGCGGTCCGGACCCGCCACAGGTTCGGCCGCGACAAGGTGGGGCTATGCGGCAGCGCGGAATTCTGGTGCGCCCTGGGGCGGTTGGGATCAGCGGGCTGCTCCTGCCTTTCCTGCTCACGGTTCTGACGGCCTGCGGCAGCGCCGAAAAGGGCTCCGCCGACCGCCTCGGCACCCCCGCCTCCGGTCTGCCCCGGGCCACCGCCTCCGGCGGTCCGAGCACCGGCGCCGACCGCTCGCCGGTCCCCGACCAGGGCGTCCAGGGCATCGAGGCGCACAACGCGGTGACGGCCTATCAGTCCTGGTGGGACGTCCGCACCGAGGTGTTCGAGCGATCGAATTCGGACGGAACGGCGCTCGGCCAGTACGCCACCGGGCCGGCCCTCAGCGAGGCGCTGCTCTCGCTGGCCCAGCTGCACGACGCCAAGCTCGTCATGACCGGCCGGGCGAAGACCTCACCGGTCGTCAGAAACCTCGATCTGAAGGCGAACCCGCCCACCGCGACGGTCGAGGACTGCCTCGACGTCACCGACTGGCACCAGGCGGACGCCGCCACCCGGCAGATCAAGGATCCGAAACCGCGGCTGTCGCGCTATCCGGCGACCGCCCTGCTGAAGAAATACGGAAACCGCTGGCTGATCGCCGACTTCACCCCCGAGGTGGCCAAGACATGCTGAACTCCGCCTGGCGCGCTGCCCTCTGTGTACTGACCGGAATCGGATTGACGGTCGCGGCCGTTCCCGCGGCGAGCGCCGACGACGTGACGGAGTGCGCCGACCACACCATCTGCACGGGCGTCCACCAGCCCGGCAGCACCGGCGCCCCGACCGGCGGCGGCTCCGGCGGCTCCGACCCGGGCTCCGACACCTGCAGCTGGAACGGCGAGACGGTGCCGTGCTGGCGCGACGACCTGGGCTGGTTCTCCGAGGGCTGCTACTACCGCCTCGCCGACCCCCAGCCGCTGGAGTCCGAGGACGTCTGGGACGGGAAGACCGCCCAGGACGGCGCGATCTACGACCGGGCCTGCCTCGGCAACGAGGCACCCGGCTCGGTCTTCCTCGCCCGGGCCCCCGGCAGCCCGCCGCCGAAGACCCCCCGGCAGCGGGCGTACGACGCGCTCGGAAGGATCAGGATCGGCCTGCGCGAACTGCACGTCGCCCCGCGCACCGACGCCGTGGTCGGCTCCCCGGTGTGGCTCTGGTTCGACCCCAACGACTTCACCGGCCCGCTCAGCGGCCAGGTCAAGGCCCCCGACTACGACGTCACCACCACCGTGACGCTGAAGCAGGTCGTCTGGCACGTCGACGACGGCCCGGCCGGCCCGAACCGGACCCGCGACATCGTCTGCAACGACGCCGGCACCCCCTTCACCCCCGGCGGCACGCCCAGCTGCAGCCACACCTTCACCGCCACCTCCGCGCAGATGGCCGACCACGCCTTCACCGTGCGGGTCAGCCTGCTGTGGCGGGTCACCGCCAGGACCTCGAAGAACGTCGACATCGACATGGCGGACTTCACCTGGCGCACCGACCTCGCCGACCCGGTGCTGCGCATCCCGGTCAACGAGGTCCAGGTGCTGAACTGACCGGCCACCCGAAGCCGAAGCAGCATTGACGTTCCATCACGAGTGAGAGGCCGCGAAGCGGTGGAGAACCGAAGCATGCCGACCCCGCCGCGCCGCCTCGGCGTCCGCCGGCGCAGGCCCGCCGTGCTGGCGATGGCGGCCGCCCTGATCGCGGCCGGCGGCCTGGGCGGCGCGGTGCTGTACAACAGCAGCGGCCAGCGGATCGCCGTCCTGGCGCTGGCCCGGGACGTGCCGATGGGCCAGGTGCTCAGCTCCGACGACCTGGTGGTGGCGCACATCGCCGGCGACCCCGCCCTGCACCCGCTGGACGCCCGCGACCTCGAACACACCGTCGGGCTGCGCGCCACCACCGACCTCAAGCGCGGCGCGCTGCTGGTCAAGTCCGACCTGACCAGCGACCCGGCCACCCAGCCCGGCCAGCAGATCGTCGGCGTCGCGGCCAAGCGCTCCCAACTGCCCGCCACCCGGCTCCAGCCCGGACTCCAGGTGCTGATCGTCTACACCCCCGACAGCACCAAGACCGACGGCGCCACCCGCACCCCCGACACGATGGCCGCCACCGTCTCCGGCGTCGGCCGCGCCGACACCGACGGCACCACCGTCATCGACGTCGCCGTCGGCCCCAACGACGGCCCCCGGCTGGCGGCCTGGGTGGCCGGCGGCAAGTTCCAGGTGATCCTCGCACCCCGAAACGCCGGGGGCTCCTGATGACCGTGGTGGCCGTGCTCGGCGGGCCGGGGGCGCCCGGGGCCACCAGCAGTGCCCTCGCACTGCTGCTGTCCTGGCCGCTGCGCCCGGGCCGCCGCGTGCTGCTCGCCGAATGCGACCCGGACGGCGGCGCGATCCTGGCCGGCGCCCTCGAAGGCCGCGTCGACGCGGTGTACGGACTGCGCAACCTGGCCGTCGCCGACCGGCGCGGACTGCTCGCCCAGACCCTCTGGGAGCAGCTCCTCGACGTCTCCCCGCAGGGCACCGGCGACCGCCTGCTGCTGCCCGGACTCACCGACCCCGCCCAGGCCCCCGGCCTCGCCTACACCTGGGAGCCCCTGGTGGAGGCGCTGCGCGCACTCGAACCCGAGGGCTACGACGTGATCCTCGACCTCGGCCGCTCCGGCGCCAACGGCCCGATGGCCGTGCTCGCCCGGCGCGCCGACGTGGTCGCCGCGACCGTCCGCACCACCCTGCGCGGACTCTCCGCCGCCCGGCCCCGGCTGGCCGCGCTGCGCGAGGACCTCGACACCCACGGCACCGGCTCCGACAGCCTGCACCTGCTGCTGGTCGCCGAAGGCCCCTACCCCGACCACGAGGTGTCCCGGCAGTTCCAGCTGCCCCTCGTCGGCACCCTCGCGCACGCGCCGCGCACCGCCCGGGTGCTCTCCGACGGCGGCGACACCACCGACCGGCGGTTCATCCGCTCCGAACTGATGCGCACCGCCCGCACCACCGCCGACCGCATCCAGCACGTCGCCGAGGCCCGCCGCCGACGCCTCGGCCCGCAGCCCCAGCAGCCGCAGCACCCCCAGCCCCAGCCGCTGTCCTACCGGCCGCCCGCCCCGCAGCCGCCCGTCCAGCCGCGGCCGGCCGCGCAGCCGCCGCAGCCGACCGCCCAGCAGCCCGTTCCCCCGCAGCAGATGACGCACCCGCAGATGACGCACCCGCAGGCCGCGCCGCCCGCCGCCCCGTTCGCGCCGCCCCCGTACGGGCAGCCCCCATTCGCCGCCGGACCGGTGCACGGCGGCCGGCCGGCCCAGCCGCAGCAGAGCCACCAGCCGCCGCAGCCGGCCGGGCAGTTCACCGGCGAGTGGCCGATCCGGGTGGAGCCGCCGCAGATCTCCTACACCGCGCCGTACATCGCGCCGCCCGTCGTGCCCCAGCAGCCCGCACCCGCGCCGTTCCCCGGCCAGGACGGCGGGCCCGACGACGGCCGGACGGAGGTCCACCGTGCGCGCTAACCCCTACCAGGGGCCGCCGCCCCACCAGACCGGACAGCCCGTCGGCGGACAGGTGGTGTACGGCGGTTCGCCGGACGCCGCCGGTCTGCCCTGGGCCCGGCCCGCGGTGCCGGCGCCGACGCCCGCCGGGCCCGTCCCGCCGACCGGGCCGGTGGCCGGCGTGCCCGCGCTCGCCGCCGCCGGGGCGGTGCCCGCCGTCGACCCGCAGGTCGCCCGCGAGCTGAAGCGCCAGGTCGCCGCCGAACTGCACCAGCAACTCTCCCGGCTGAACGAGGCGTCCGGCACCGAGGCCGACCGGGCCACCCGCCGCCAGCGCGGCCGGGCGCTGATCGAGGAGGCGGTGGCCCGCTGGTCCGACGCCTACGCACAGACCCACGGCATCCCGCCCACCCGCGACCAGGACCGGGCGCTCTCCGAAGCCGTCTACGACCTGCTGTTCCGGGCCGGCCGGCTCCAGCCCTACCTGGACGACCCGGAGATCGAGAACATCCTGATCAACGGCTGCGACGACGTGTGGATCTCCCGCGTGCACCAGCCGCTGCGCCAGGTCCCGCCGGTCGCCGACACCGACGAGGAACTGATCGAGCTCCTCCAGGACCTGGCCCGCCAGCACGGCGGCGGCGAACGCAGCCTGTCCACCGCCAGCCCGATGCTCGCGCTGCGCCTGGAGGGCGGCATGCGCCTGCAGGCGATGACCGAGGTCACCCCCCGGCCGTACGTGGCGATCCGCCGCCACCGGGTGGCCAGCGCGACCCTCCACGACCTGGTCCGGCTCGGCACCGTGGACACCACCCTGGCCGCGTTCCTGGCCGCCGCGATCCGGGCCCGCAAGAACGTGATGATCACCGGCACCCAGGGCGTCGGCAAGACCAGCCTGCTGCGCGCGATGGCCGCCGAGATCCCCCCGGACGAGCGGATCGGCACCCTGGAGACCGAGTTCGAACTGTGGCTGCACACCCTCGGCCACCTGCGCCAGGTGGTCCCGATGGAGGCCCGCGAGGGCAACGGCGAACGCGTCGACGGCCGGCCCGCGGGCGAACTGACGATCGGTGAACTCATCCCCGCCGCCCTGCGGATGACGCTGTCCCGGATCATCGTCGGCGAAGTCCGCTCCGGCGAGGTCGTTCCGATGCTGCGCGTCATGACCAACGGCGAGGGCGGCTCCATGTGCACCCTGCACGCGCGCGGACCGCACATGGTGGTCGACCGGATCGCCGAACTCTGCCTGGAGTACGGCTCCCACATGACCGACTCGCTGGCGTACCGGCTCACCGCCAACGCCATCGACTTCGTCGTCCACGTCACCATGGTCGACGAGACCGCCGTCGGCGGCCGCCGACACCGGTTCGTCTCGCACGTGCTCGAAGTGGCCGGCCTCGGCGAATCCGGCCGCCCCGCCATGAACACCGTCTTCGGGCCCCGCCCGGAACTCGGCGAGGTGCGGGCCGTCCCCGTCACCCCGCCCCACTGCCTGGACGACCTGCGCCGGGCCGGCTTCGACGCGGGCCTGCTCGCCTCCCCGTACGGGACCTGGGGCGCGCCGCTGAACCTGCGGATCGGGGGGATGCGCTGATGCTCCTTTACGTCCTGTGCGGACTCGCCACCGCCGCCGGACTGGTGGCCCTGGCCGCCGGCCTGCGCGGCCGGCCCGCCGACCCCGACGGGCGGACCAACCCGCTCGAAGGGCGGCTGCACACCCTCTGGTACGGCGCGCCCGGCACCGCCTCGCCCGGCATCGCCCGGCTGCGCCGCGTCCAGCTCGCCCTGGCGCTGCTCGGCGGCCCGGCCGGCTGGCTGTTCACCGGCATCCCGCTGGTCGCCCTGCTGGTGCCCGCCGCCGTGTTCGGCCTGCCCTGGCTGTTCGACGCGACCCGCTCCGACACCCGCCGGATCGAACGCCTGGAGGCGCTCGCCGAGTGGACCCAGCGCCTCGCCGACGTGCTGCTGCTCGGCGTCGGCCTCAACCAGGCCATCGTCACCAGCCGCCGCACCGCCCCCGCCGCCCTGGAGACCGAGATCGCCGACCTCGCCGCCCGCCTCCAGGCCCGCTGGCGGCCCGAGGACGCGCTGCGCGCCTTCGCCGACCAACTCGCCGACTCCACCGCCGACAAGGTCCTCGCCGCCCTGCTGCTGCGGGCCGGCGACAGCGGCCCCGGCCTGGCCCGGGCGCTGGCCGACATGGCGGAGTCGGTCCGCGAGGAGGTCCGCCAGCGCCGCACCATCGAGGCCGACCGCGCCAAGCACCGCACCACGATCCGCTGGATGGTCGGCATCATCCTGCTGGTCGTCGTGGCCGGCGCGTTCAACTCCCGCTACACCGAGCCCTACACCACCGGCGTCGGCCAACTCGTGCTCGGCGTCGTCGCGGTGGCGTTCGTCCTGGTGATCGCCTGGATGCGCTCGCTGGCCTCGTACACCCCGCTGCCCCGGATCCTCGAACAGGACCGGCGCTCCAAGGCCGGCCGGATGCCCGGACAGCGCACCGGCGACGACGGCGCCGAGACCGCCGGCGACGACACCGACCCGCTGGTCAAGGAGGCCCGATGATCTCCCCCTGGGCCGTGCTCGCGGGCGCCGCCGCCGCCGGCGGCCTCGCCCTGCTGCTCGCCGAACTCCGCCCCGCCCCACCGGACCTGGGGCAGGCCCTGGACCGGCTGCACCGCACCCCCGAACCGCACCGCGGCGGCGGCGACGACCCCGCCCACCCCTGGTACGACCGGGTCGGGACGCGCTCGCTGAGCCTGCCCGGCGTGCGCGTCCCGCACCAGGAACTCGCCCTGATCGGGCGCAGCCCCGCCCGGTTCATGGCGCACAAGGTGCTGTTCGCCGTCCTCGGCCTCGCCCTGCCCGGCTACTTCGCCGCGCTCGCCGCCCTGTTCGGCGACGGACTGCCGCTCGCCGTCCCCGTCCTGGTCGGGCCGCTGCTCGGCGCGCTGCTCTGGTTCGTCCCCGACGGCATCGTCAGCGGCGAGGCCAAGGAGGCCCGCACCGAGTACCTGCACGGCATCGCCGCCTACCTGGAACTCGTCGCCCTGGAGCGCGTCGCCGACTGCGGACCCGCCGAAGCGCTCCGGCGCGCCGCCTCGGCCGGCCGCGGCACCGTCTTCCGGCGGATCCGCGACGCCTTGGAGCGCGCCGCCACCGACCGGCTCCCGCCCTGGGACGGACTCGACACCCTCGCCCAGGAGCTGGGCCTCACCCCGCTCCAGGACGTCGCCGACATCATGCGGATCTCCGGCGTCGACGGCGCCGCCGTGTACGACACGCTGCGGGCCCGCGCGAAGAGCCTGCGCGGCGAACTGCTCTCCGAGGAACTCGCCAAGGCCAACACCGACAGCGAACGGATGGTCGCCCCCGGCTCCGCCCTCACCCTGCTGATGACGGTCCTGATCGTCTTCCCCGCGCTCTACCAGATGCTGACCGTCCAATGACCCCACCGCAGGCACCCCGTCCCCCCGCACAACACGCACCGGAGAGCACACCATGACCCGAATCCGCGCCCTGGCGACGGCAGTTCTGCTGCCGCTCCTGTTCCCCGTCCACCTGCTGCGCCCCGTCCTCGAGTTCCGCCTGGTCAAGCTGCGCGCCGCCCGCGCCTCCGGCGACCGCGGCGCGATCAGCATCGAACTGGCGCTCGCCGTCATCGTGCTGGTGGCCATCGCCGGCGCCGTGGTCTACGCGATCACCCAGCTCGGCACCAACGTCAAGAACAAGATCCCGCAGAACGTCCCGGACGGGGGCCAGGCGCCGTGACCCGACGCCCGCCCCGGCCCCTCGCCCGGCCGCTCCTGACACCCCGACAGTTCCGCGGACGCACGCTCGACGCGGGAGCGATGGCGATCAGCCTCGCCATCGTCTTCCCCGCCGTGCTGTTCGCCGTCCTCCTGGTCGTCCAGGCCGGCCTCTGGTGGTACGCCGACCAGGCCGCCCTGACCGCCGCACGGGAGGGCGTGGACGCCGGACGGGTCAACGGGGCGCGCGCGGACGACGGGCCGAGGCGGGCCCGGGACTTCACCGACCGGCTCGGCAACCTGGCCCGGCTGGAACGGATCGACGCCGACGGCGGCGACCCGGAGCTGTACCGGCTGTCCGTCACCGTCCACCCGGCGTCCGTACTGCCGTTCTTCGACCGGCTGACGCTCACCAAGACCGCCAGCGCGCCCCGGGAGAAGTTCGTCCCCCAGGGGCAGCCGTGAACCTCCACGAGGACCGCGGGTCGTTCGCCGTCGAGGCCGCCATCCTGGTGCCCGTGGTGCTGGCCTTCGCGCTGCTGGCGGTCGCCGCCGGGCGCGTCCAGAGCACCGGCGCGATCGTCGACGCCGCCGCCCGCTCCGGCGCGCGCGCCGCCTCGCTGGCGCGCACCCCGGAGGGCGCCCGGCAGGCGGCGGCGGACGCCGTGAGCCAAGCCCTCGAAGACCGCGGCGTGCAATGCGCGACCGAGCCCGTCGGAGAGCCCGAATACGGCATCCTGAACACCGGCGACGGACAGCTCACCACGATCACCGTCCGGGTGTCCTGCACCGTCGCGTTCGGCGACCTGATGGAACTGGACGGACTGCCCGGCCACAAGACGCTGACCGGTACATTCACCTCCGTGGTGGACCGCTACCGGGGAAACTGACCCGACGTCACCACCGCGTGGGGGGAGGGAACGTGCACGAACAACGCGTGAACCGCCGCGACCGGGGCAGCATTTCGGTCATGGTCGCCGTCACCGCCGTCAGCCTGGTGGCCGTGGTCGGACTGGTCCTCGACTGCGGCGGCCGGCTCCGCGCCGTCGAGCGCGCCGACGCACTCGCCCAGGAAGCCGCCCGGGCCGGCGGCCAGCAGCTCGACATCGACGCGCTGAGGGCCGGCCAGGGCTACCGCTTCGACCGGGCCGCCGCCGAACGCACCGCCACCGCCTACCTGCGCGGCCACGGCATCAAGGGCGCCATCGGCTTCCCCCGGCCGGACGACCTGCAGACCTTCAGCGTCACCGTCGAAACGGACTACCCGACCGCGCTGCTCGGCCTGGTCGGCATCACCACACTCCCCGTGCAGGGCCACGGCAAGGCCACCCTGGTGCACGGCATCACGGAAGGGAAGACCGGCTGATGGCCGCGCGCGGAGCCGACGACCAGCACCGCAAGGGCCGCCAGGGGCGGCGACCGCACCCCGGCGGCAACCCGCCCGCCCATCTCGTCGGGGCCCGACGACGCGGCGCCGGCGGCTCGGTGCTCGCCGCCCTCGGCTCGCTGCTGGCCCTCGCCCTGCTGCTGATCGGCGTGCCCGCCCTGCTCGCCCACGGCACCGCCACCGTCGCCGCCATGGGCAACCCGTTCGGCCGCGGCCTGCTGGAGGCCCTCACCAGCCCCGACGACGGCAGCCTGTTCCTGTGGCTGCTGGTCGCCGTCGGCTGGCTCGGCTGGCTGTGCTTCCTGATCTCCGTGCTGATCGAGATCCCCGCCCAGCTGCGCGGCCGGGTCGCCCGCCGGATCCCCGCCTTCGGCTGGAGCCAGCGGATCGCGGCCGGCCTGGTCGGCTCCGTCCTCGCCCTGCTCCCGGTGGCCGGCTCGGCCTTCGCCGCCACCCCCGAACTGCCGTCCCGCCCCGCCGCCGTCGCCCAGCTGACGGCCGCCCCGGCCCTCGCCGCGCTGCCCGCCGCCGCCCCGGCCGCCGCCCCCGCCGCCGACCCGCAGCAGCCCACCTACACGGTCCGCGACTCCCGCCCCGCCGACAGCCTGTGGTCCATCGCCGAACGCCAACTCGGCTCCGGCGAACGCTGGACCGAGATCGCCAAGCTCAACGCGGGCCGCCCGATGGACGACTCCGGCACCCGCTTCGACGCCGACCGGCCGATCCAGCCCGGCTGGCGGCTGCTGATGCCCGCCGACGCCAAGCCCGACGCCGCCGCCCCGGCCGCCACCGGCGCCCAGGCGTCCGTCACCCCGCCCGGACTGCCCGCAGCCGCCCACGCCTCCGTCACCGTCCGGGCCGGCGACTCGCTGTCCGGCATCGCCCAGCGGGAGCTGGGCGACGGCGACCGCTGGCCCGAACTCTTCGACGCCAACAAGGGCGCCACCGCCCCCGACGGCGAACGGCTCACCGACCCGGACGTACTCGCCCCCGGCATGGTGCTCACCGTCCCGGGCGCCCAGCCGCCCGCCGCCCAGCCGCCCGCCCCGCAGCAGACCGGCTTCCCGCCGCCGGCCGTCCCGCGCAGCCACGCGCCCGAGCCGCCGGAGGTCGGCGACCAGCCCGCCCCCGCCCCCCAGCCGCCCGCCGCGCAGACCCCGGCCCCGCAGCCGCCCGCCGCCGAGACGCCCACCGCGCAGACCCCCGCGCCGGAGCCGACGCCCAGTCAGCAGCCCACCCAGCAGCCGGTGCAGACACCGGCCGCCGAGACGCCCGCCGCGCAGACCCCGGCGGCCCAGCCCCCCGCGCAGTCGCCGGGCGCCGAGACGCCCGCGCCGCAGACCGGCGCGCCCGCCGCCGACCTGCCCGCCGTCCGCGACCAGCAGGCCCACCACGGCGACGACTACACCGTGCCGCTGGCCGTCTCCACCGTCGGCGTGCTGATGGCCGCCACCCTGATCACCCTGGTCTCCCGCCGCCGCACCGACCAGCAGCGGGCCCGCCGCCCCCGGCACCGGATCGCCCTGCCGTCCGGCGACGCCGGACGCTTCGAGGCCGAGCTGAAGGCCCGTCAGAACGACAGCGGCCTGGAACTGCTCAACCGCGCGCTGCGCACCCTCGGCCGCAACACCGTCCGCGGCGAGAAGCGGCTGCCCGCCCTGGTCGCCGCCCGGATCACCACCGCCGGCACCGTCGAACTCCACCTGGCCGCACCGGCCGTGCCGATCGCCCCGTTCCGGGCCGCGCACGCCCCCAACGTGTGGTGGTGCCCCGACGACTCGAACGAACTGCTGTCCGCCGGGCAGGCCGCCAAGTACAGCGCCCCCTACCCGGCGCTGGTCACCCTCGGCAACAGCCCCGACGGCTCCACCGTCCTCGCCGACCTGGAGACCGTCCGCCTGGTCCACCTCTCCGGGCACCCGGACGACGCCGACGACGTGCTGCGCACCCTCGCCGTCGAACTCGCCCACAGCCCGCTCGCCGACCGCCTCCACCTGCACCTGGTCGGCGTCGCCGCCGACCTGCCCGCCGCCGGGCCGGCCGCCGACCGGGTCCACCACCACCCCACGCTGGAAGCCGCGTTGGCCGCACTCGGCCCGCGCACCGCCAAGGCCCGCGCCACCCTGGTCGCCGCCGAGGCCGGCAGCCCGCGGGAGGCCCGCAGCCGGGGCAGCGCCGACGAGGCGTGGGTGCCGGAGATCGTGCTGTCCGCGCAGCCGCCCGCCGGGGGCATCCCCGCCGAACTCGGCCGCCTGCTCGACGGCCGCCCCCGCACCTGCCTGGCCGTCCTCACCCGCGCGCCCGAACGCGGCGCCGGCCCGGTCGCCCGCTGGACGCTGCCCGCCACCGGCCAGGCCGCCCTGCCCGGCCTGCACCTGAGCGTCGAACTCCAGCGACTGAGCCGGGAACAGTACGACCAGCTCGGCGAACTCGTCCGCGTCTCCGGCGACTTCACCCAGCACCCGGCCCCCGACTGGACGCTCGACGGCCCGCACAACGGCCCCGAGGACGAGGCCGAGATCCCGCTGCCCGCCGTCCCCGCCCTCGCCACCGTCGGCGCCGCGATCGGCGCCCACCCCGCCCCCTTCGGCCACGAACCCGACCCGGCCCCCGCCGGACGCGCCGACACCGCGCTCGACGCCCGCCTGATCGCCCTGCTCGGCGGCCCCGGCGGCGCGCAGCAGGACGCCGCCGACGCTCCGTCACCGCTCTCGCTGGCCAAGCCCGCCGCCGCCGCCGGGGAGGGCGACGAGGCCGGGCCGCGCCTGCTCGCCCGGGTGGTGCCCACCGGCAGCAGCCCGTTCGCCGGGCTGGTCCCGACCGCGCCCACCAACCCGTACGCCGTCACCCCGGTCACGCCCGTCCCGCCGGCCGCCCCCGCCGCGCCCGCGGCGCCGGTCGCGCCCACGGAACCGGCCGCGCCCGCCGAGCCCCGGCACGCCGCCAACGGCCGGGCCCGCAAGGCCACCACCCCGCCGCACGGCACCCCCGTCGACCCGCGCCTCGGCGGCTACCCCGCACCGGCCGGGCCGGCCCCCGACGACACCGACACCGCCGAACTCCCGCCCGTGGAGCCCGCGCCCGAGCCGGTCGCGCCGCCTGCGCAGCCGGAGCCGGCCGCCGACGGCACGCGGTATGCCGAACCGGTCGCCGCCGCCGTGGAGCAGGCCGAGGACGCGCACCACGTCGAAGCCCCGCCCGCCGTCGCACCCGACCGGCTCCCGCCCGTCGCACCGGCGGTGCCCGAGCCCCTGCCGACCCACGACCAGGCACAGGCCCCCGACCCGCACGCCGCGACGGTCGCCGCCCGGCCGTCCGCCCGGCCCGGCAGCACCACCGCCCGGACCGACAGCGACGACCTGTTGGCGATCCTGCGCTCCCCGGAGGCGCACCACCTGCGCTCCGCGCCGCGGATCCGCCTGCTCGGCCCCGCCGACGTCCTCGGCGTGGCCGGCAGCACCGACCCGGCCGGCCGCCTCCGGCTCACCGAACTCGCCGCCTACCTCGCGCTGCGCCCCGGCTCCGAGCACGCGGTGATCGACCGGGACATCCACCCGGGCGCCGCGCACCTCGACCCGAAGGCCACCGTCGAGCGGCTCGCCGAGCCGCTGCCCGTCAAACTCGCCGCCCTGGCCGCCTGGCTGGGCACCTCCCCGGAGGGCCGGGACTACCTGGACCCGGCACCCGCCGAGACGTACACGCTCGCGCCGACGGTCGGCTGCGACTGGGACGAGTTCCGCAGCCTGTACCGGCGCGGCATGCGCTCCACCTCCACCACCGCCGACGCCGCCCTCGCCCACGCCCTCGCCCTGGTCCGCGGCGCCCCGTTCGCCGAGGCCCCCGCCGGGACGTTCGCCTGGGCGGAGACCGAACGCCAGGACATGCTGGCCGCGATCGTCGACACCGCGCACGAACTCGCCGCCCGCCGCCTCCAGTACGGCGACCACCGCACCGCCGAGGCCGCGATCTTCCGCGCCCTCGCCGTCGCGCCGGACGTCGAACTCCTGCACCGCGACCTGTTCTACGCCTACGCCTCGGCCGGCGCCCGCGACCAGCTCGTCCGCGCCGTCAACCGCCTGGACGCCCTGAGCCGCCGCACCGGCCGCGACCTCGACCCCGACACCGTCGCGCTGCTCCGCGACCTGCTGACCGGAGGCTGATGCTCAGACCACCGCGGACCGGGCGCCGAGGGTTTCGGCCACGGCGCCCGGCAGCCAGTCCGCGGTGCGGGAGAAGGCGAAGCCCAGCTCCCGCGCGCGGGCGTTGCTCATCGCGTAGTGACGGTCGAAGGAGAACGGCGACGCCGGCCCGCCCGTCGGCACGGTCCGGTGGACGGGCTCCCGCCCCACCTGCGCCGCGACGACCGCGGTCAGCCCGTACACGTCCAGCAGGCCGTCCGAGCAGGCGTTGAGCGGGCCGGTGAAGTCCGCCTCGGCCGCCCACCGCAGCAGGTCCGCCAACTCCTCGTGGTGGATGAAGACGGTGGGCAGCGGCTGCGCGTGCACGGCGATCGGCCGGCCCGCGGCGACGCGCTCCGTGTAGTGCGCCAGCCGGCCCGTGAACTCCCGTGCACCGCCGCCCAGGACATGCGCGCTGCGGACCGCCGCGAAGGCGAAGCCGCCCGCGCGGGCGAGCACGGCCTCCGCCTGCCGCTTGCCCTCGGCGTAGTGCGACTCCCGGAACGCGCCCTCCTGCCACGGAAGAGCCGGGTCCACCGGCCGGCGGGCCGGGTCCACGACCTCTTCCGGCACCGGCGTGCCCACCGGGACGGGCGGCAGCTCGGCGGTCGCCGGGTCGTACACCTCGATCGTGGAGGTCATCACGTAACGCCCCGTCCGCCCCGCGAGGACCCGGGCGGCGACGGCGGCCTGCACCGGGGTGTAGCAGACCTGGTCCACCACCGCGTCGAAGGAGCGGCCACCGAGCGCGGCCGTCAACGCGGCCTCGTCGTCCCGGTCCGCCACCACGTGGTCGACACCGGCCGGCGGCGGCGCGGACCCGCGGTTGACCACCGTGACCCGGTGGCCTGCCGCCACCAGCCGCTCCACCAGGAGCCTTCCGAAGTACCGGCTTCCGCCGATGACGCAGATCCGTTGCATGCCCCCATCCTGGAACCCCGCCGCCCCCAGCAGAAGTCACGATGTCCACGGTGCGTATCAAGCAGAACTGTCGACCGGGCGTCCGCCACCGCCCGGCGCGCGGGCGGGACTTGAACCTCCCACCGGGGGAGGACCGAGGATGGCGGCATGGACGGCGACCCGCACCACTCGATCGGCGACCTGGCCCGGCACACCGGCCTCACGGTCAAGGCCGTCCGGTTCTACTCCGACCGTGGCCTGGTGCCGCCGGCCGGCCGCACCCCGGCCGGCCACCGCCGCTACGGCCCCGAGGCCGTCGCACGCCTGGAACTGGTGCGGACACTGCGCGAGCTCGGACTCGGCCTGCCCGCCGTCCGCCAGGTCGTGGACCGGGAACTCCCGCTCCCCGACGTCGCCGCGGCACACGCCGCCGCACTCGACGTACTGATCCGCACCCTGCGCCTGCGACGAGCCGTGCTGGCCGCGGTCGCCAGGCGCGGAGCCACCACCGAGGAGACCGCACTCGTGCACCGACTGGCCAGCCTGTCCGAGGCCGAACGCCGCCGACTGGTCGAGGAGTTCCTCGACGCGGCCCTCGGCGACACCCCCGCCTTCGCGGGCGCCCGACGCTCCCTCACCCCGGAACTGCCCGACGACCCGACCGGCGAACAGGTCGACGCCTGGGTCGAGTTGGCGGAACTCATCCAGGACGCGGACTTCCGCGAGCGCCTGCGCCGCCTGGTCGCCGAGCACCGACCCGGTCTGCGCCCCGATCCGGTCGCCCTGGTCCGCGACCGCACCGCCCCGGCCCTCGCCGCCGGAGTCGACCCCGCCGCCGCGCAGGCCGCCCCCGTGGTCGACGCCGTCACCGCCGAGTGCGCCGAGCTCCTCGGCCGGCCCGACGACGCCGACCTGCGCCGGGAGTTGCGCACCCGGCTGGAGATCGCGAACGACCCGCGCCGCGAGCAGTACCTGCGCCTGGTCGCCGTCGTCAACGGCTGGCCGGCCCCGCAGCCCCTCGCCCCGGCCCTCACCTGGTTCACCCGCGCCCTGACCGCCCGTCAACGCCCGTAGTCGTGCCACCATGCTGGGCATGCGCCTGACCGACAACGGAACCGTCGCGGCCTCGCGGCTCGTGCTGGCCGACGGGTTGGAGACCGACGACGGCTTCGCGTTCGTGCCCGTTCGCCCGCTGTTCCTGGCCGTCGGGGATCGCGTCGAGCTGACCGGCCCCCGGCCTGTCGTGGTGCGCGCAGACGGCGCCCGCCGGCCGCTGGACGGCGACTGGGAGACCCGGTGCCGAGGGGGCGTCAGGAGGCGTTGGTAGTCACGCGTCCAGCACGAACGGGGTCGGCTTCCGGCAGTCCTCGGCGCCGCTCCTACCGGGACCCGGGCGATCGTTGACCGGGCGGCCTGCCGCTCGGCCGCCCCGTCGTCCGCTGCCCGCGACCCGATGCCACTGCCGCCCGGGGACCGCTACCGCCCGTCCGCGGCGGCCTCCAGTGCGGCGACGTCGAGCTTGCCCATCGTGAGCATCGCCTTCGTCGCGCGGGCGGCCCGCTCCGGGTCGGGATCGGCGAGCAGTTCGATCATCCGCTTCGGCACGATCTGCCAGGACAGGCCGTAGCGGTCCTTCAGCCAGCCGCACGGCCCGGGTGCTCCGCCGTCCGCCGTCAGCAGCTCCCAGTACCGGTCCACCTCGGCCTGGTCGTCGCAGTCCACCTGGAGCGAGACCGCCTCGTTGAAGCGGAACTCCGGACCGCCGTTCAGTGCCCGGAACTCCTGCCCGAACAGCTCGAACGACACCAGCATCACGCTGCCCGCCTCGCCCGGCCCGGCCTCCCCGTACCGCTGCAGCCCGGTGATCCGGCCGTTCCGGAACACCGACACGTAGAACTCGGCCGCCTGCTCGGCCTGGTCGTCGAACCAGAGGAAGGTGGTGATCTTCTGCGCCATCGGGGAATGCCTTTCGCCGCGGTCCGGAGCGATGCCGTCACCGACCCTAGCCGCGGCGGCCCCGGCGCACCGGACGGCGCTCCGACGGCGTGCGACGGTCCGCCGGCCGGGGTGAACGGGAGGGCGACAGCACGGCGCGGCCGTGGCAGAGTCGGGCCATGCCGCTCCCGGAGCCCGCCGCCGCCCCGCCCGCCGCCGCCGTTCAGCCCGCCGTTCTGCCCGCCGTCCTGCCCACCGCCGCCGAACAGGCCGCCGTCGACCCGGCCCAACGTGCGCTCGCCGCCCCGCTGCTGACCGACTTCACCGCCCGCCTGAAGGCCGCCGCCCCGGTCACCGCGCTGTGGGTGCACGGCTCGCTGGCGCTCGGCGACTACCGGCACGGCCGCAGCGACCTCGACCTGATCGCCGTCCTGCCGACCGCGCCGGACGCCCGGCTGCGCGGCGAACTGACGGAGCTGCACCGCCGGTTGATCGCCGAGCAGCCCGGCGGCGAGAAGCTGCACTGCACGTACCTGCCGCAGGGCGACCTCGCCGACCCGGCCGCCGACCACTTCACCTTCGCCCAGGGCGAGCCGATGGACCGGCCCGTCACCCCCGTCACCCGGCGTGAACTCCTCGACGGCGGACTGCGGTTGGCCGGCGGCGCCCCCGCCGGCCTGCTGCCCCCGGTCGGTGACAGGGACCTGCACGCCCACCTGCGAGCCGACCTGCGCACCTTCTGGTACCCCGTTACCGACCGCCCCGGCCCCTGGCGGCGCGACATCTGGGTCGACCTCGGCCCGATCACCGCCGCCCGCGCCACCGTGGCCCTGCGCGAGAACCGCCTGATCACCAAGCGCGAGGCGATCGCCGGGCTCCCGGCCCTGGGCGCCCCGCCGGCGCTGGTCGCGGACATCGCCGCCCGCCGCTACGGCACCCCCGCGCCGCTCACCGTCGGGCAGCGCGACCGGCGCGCCGAGCAGGCCCGGCTGTTCACCCGCACCGCGATCGAACGGGCGCTGCGGTGAGGGGAGTTCAGCCGACGTCGGGAATTCGGCCGACGTCGGGAATTCGGTCGAGGTCGGGCGTTCGGCCGACGACGGAGACGGCCTCGGACAGCGGACGGTAGGCGTCGTCCGGGTGGACGCGGGTGCGCGGGGCGCGGTCGCGCAGGCAGCGGTACACGGCGGCGGTGAGCTCCAGCCGCGGTCCGATCCGGTGGCCGATCCGGGCCACGGCCAGCTGCGGGAGCGTGGTGGGGGTGACGTCCAGGTTGGCGCGCAGCGGGAGCCAGCGGGCGCCCCTGGTGCGGCAGACGGTCTCGCCGAGGTACCAGAGCGCGCAGTCGAAGACCGGGTCGTCGAACAGTCGGAGCGCGTTCGGCAGCACCCCCAGGCCGTGGGCCTCCACCGCCTCCAGCACGTCCAGCCGGTCGTCCAGGCCGATGGTCCTCAGGCGCTGCCGCATCAGCTCCTCCAGGACCTCCAACGACCGCTCGGTGAAGTCGAGTTCGGCCTCGTGTCCGACGGCCCGCAGCCACAGCGGGAAGGCGTCCTCGCGGACCGCCAGCCAGTGCGCGAGGTCCTGCCCGGGCCGGCCGGGATCGAGCGGGCCGGGCGCGTCGGGCCGGATCCGGCTGCCCGGGCTCTGCCCCGGCCGGCTGCGGGCCAGCTCCAGTGCCCGTTCCACCGCCGACTCCCAGTACGCGTAGCTCTCCACGCTCTCGGCGAGCCAGCCCGCCTGCTCCCGGTCGGCGGCCCCCACCACCGCGCTGCCCGGGACGCAGAACGGGAAGTCGTCCTCGCACAGCTCCTCGGCCGCGGCGAGCTCCTCTTCCTCCTCGTCGGTCAGCACCTCGCGCGGCAGGACCAGCATCGGCTCCACCCGGTCGCCGGCGTGCGGCGTCGGCTCGGGCGAACAGTGCCAGAGCGCACCGTAGTTGCGGACGTGCACCTCGCCGAGGTACCACGCCGCCACGGTCAGGAAGGCGTCGTCGCGCGCCTCGTACGCCCGGTCCCGGTCGGGGTACCTGTCCCGGATCGCCTGTTCCAGCCGGGGCAGCGACGCCGGGTCGAAGTCCCAGTCGCCGCCCACCAGTTCGGCCCACGCAGGGAAGCCGGCGTGGGCGGCCTCCAGCCAGCCGTTCAGCCGGGGGTTGTCGCGCCAGATCGGATCGTCGATGGAGGTCATGACCGCCGAGGATAGGGGTCGGCACGGACAGTTGACGCACGGTCAGCCGAGGGGCCGGCGGAACAGTGCCGTCCACAGGAACGGCACGCCGAACAGGGCCGAACCGGCGGGCTGTTCGCGCATCCGGCGCAGTTCGACCTCCGTCAGGTCGGCGAAGATCCGGCGCAGTGCCTCCGGGGTGTAGGCGAGGCCGCCGTACAGCGAGCGCTCGCGGTAGAGGTCCGCGTCGGAGAGCTCCGTGCCCATGCCGTTCTCGCCGGCCGCGAAGCAGGTCAGTGCGAGGTGCCCGCCGGGGGCCAGCACGCGGTCCAGCAGCGCCAGGTAGCTGATCCGGCGGTGCGGCGCGAGATGGTGGAAGCAGCCCGAGTCGACGACCAGGTCGTACGGGCCGCGCAACTCGCCCGGGCCCGCCGCGAAGGCGTCCCCGCAGGTGAGGCGTATGTCGACCCCGGCCTCGGCGGCCCGCTCGCGCGTCCAGGCGACGGCGGCGGGGGAGAGGTCGACGGCGTCCACCTCGAAGCCCCGCTCGGCCAGGAACACCGCGTTGCGGCCCGGCCCGCATCCCAGGTCCAGCGCCCGGCCCGGCCCGATCAGGCCCGCGTCGACCTGTGCGGCCAGGCTCTCGTCCGGCTTCGCCGCGAAGAACGGGACGTTCCGGTCCCGGTCCGTGTAGAACCGCTCCCAGTAGTCCCGGCCGTCGCCGGTCGCCAGCCTCTCGCTCTCCGCCGCGCTGGTGAACAGGCCGTCCAGCAGCGTCAGAACGTCCTCGACAGTACGCACGGTCCGGTCCATCCGGCCCTCCTTCCGACCCGTCAGATCCTAGGCACGCCGGACACGAACGACCAGGTCGGACGCTTTCCGGCCAGCCCCGCGACGGGCCGCTGCGCGCCGGACGGGGCCCGGCCGCCCGCAGGCGCCGGAAGCACCGGCCGCGCCCCGCCGCGGTGCCCCGGGAAGGCCGGACGGGGCCTCCGCCGGCTGCGCCGGGGCCACCGGTTCGAAGAAGTTCTCCCGGCCGGGCGACCCGGTCCCGGATGGCCGGGAAGCATCGCCGCGGGCGCCGGGCGCCGGGCGCCGGGCGGCCGCCGGTCGCGGTCCCGGTTCGCGGTCCCGGTTCGCGGGTCGCGGTCCCGGTTCGCAGTCCCGGTTCGCGGGTCGTCCGGCGCGTGTGCACGGGCAAGGCCCGCCCCGCCCCCGGCAAGCGGGCCTCGGTGAGGGGTGGCGGGCGGTCAGGCGGCGTCGGCGAACAGGGCGGTGAGCCTCGGGAGGCGGGCGGCGACCTCGGCGCGCGTCCAGTTCGGGCCCTCGGGTTCGGCGTTGACCGGGCTGTCGTGGTCCAAGGCGAGCAGCGCCTCCTCCAGGCCCTCCTCCTCGCCGGTCTGCGCCTCCCAGGCGCGCTCGGCGCAGTAGTCGACGTCCTCCCAGTCCGGGAAGTCGGCGTCGGTCCACTCGCGGTACGGCAGGGCCGCCAGCCGTCGGAAGGCGGGGTGGTCGGCGAGCGCGTCCGGGTCGTGCACCGCCAGCTCGTGGGCGGCCCGGCCGAGGCCGATCAGCCAGGCGTGGAAGTACCACAGGCCGTCGTCGCTGACCCGGCCGCGCAGTACGAGCGCGGCGATCTCCAGGGTGGCCATGGTGTCCAGCGGGGCACGGACCTCGTCCAGGCGGAGCTGGAACTCCAGCACCTCGTCCAGTGGCAGTTGCGCCAGGCGCTCGACCAGAGCGTCCGCGCGTTCGGCGGCGGAGGCGGCGGGGTCGGTGGACTCCACCAACTCCCAGAATCCGTTCAGGTTCATGGCCCGCATCCTCGCACGGTGCGCGTACGTGCTCGAACCAAGGTCCCCCCGAACACAATTGACGCACCATCATCAACAGTCGGGCGGTTCGGAGCAGGGCGGTTGACCTCAAGGGCGCTTGAAGTTGCAGGATGGGCCACCGGGCCGGGACGTCCGGTTCCTGCACGGGGCGGAGGCGTGATGCGAGCGGTGTGGCTGCGGGAGTTCGGCGGGCCGGAGGTGCTGGTGCCGGGAGAGGCGCCGGACCCGGCGGCGGGGGAGGGGCAGGTGCTGATCGCCGTCGCGCACGCCAACCTGACGTTCGTCGAGACCCAGTTCCGCGCCACCGGCCTGGGGCCGTTCACCGGCACCCTGCCGATGATCCCCGGCAACGGCGTCGGCGGCACCGTCGCCGCCGTCGGCCCCGGCGTCGACCCGTCGCTGATCGGACGGCGCGTCATCTCCTCCACCGGCGGCAGCGGCGGCTACGCCGAACTCGCCGCCGTCCCCGCCGACGGCCTGCACCTCGTCCCCGACGGGCTGGCCCTGGACGCCGCCACCGCGCTGCTCGCCGACGGCCGCACCGCCCGCCTGCTGCTGGAGGCCGCCGCACCCGCGCCCGGCGAGCGCGTCCTGATCCTCGCGGCGGCCGGCGGCGTCGGCACCCTGCTGGTGCAACTCGCCGCCGCCGCCGGACTGCACGTGGTCGCCGCCGCCGGCGGACCGGACAAGCTCTCCCTCGCCGCCGACCTCGGCGCCGCCGAGACCCTCGACTACCGGCGCCCCGACTGGACGGCCGGCGCCACCCCCGTCGACCTGGTCCTCGACGGCGTCGGCGGCGCCCTCGGCCACGCCGCCACCACCCTCCTCCGGAACGGCGGACGCCTCCTCAGCTACGGCCTCGCAGGCGGCAGTTGGACCAGCCTCCCGGACGCCGAGATCCGCGCCCGCGACCTCACCGTCCTCGCCCTGCGGCCCACCCCGGACGCCGTCCGCGCCGCCACCGCCCACGTGCTCGCCGAGGCCGCCGCGCACCGGCTCCGCCCCGTCATCGGCCGCCGCTTCCCGCTCGCCGGGGCCGCCGGCGCCCACCGCGCCATCGAGTCCCGCGCCACCCTCGGCAAGACCCTGCTGGACGTCGATCCCGCGCAGCCGCACCCGGCAGGGGCAGGACGGTAGCCGCGACCGCGCCCGAAATGCGGTCGTGCGCAGGCGAACGCCGTCGCTAGCATCACGCCATGTCAGATCAGCCCACGTACCCGCCCAGGGCCAAGCCCGGCGACCGGGTCGCCGTCCTCTCGCCGTCGTTCGGCGGCCCCGCGATGTTCCCGGTGCCGTACGAGCTCGGACTGCGCCGCCTGCGCGAGCGGTTCGGCCTGGAGCCGGTCGAGTACCCGACCACCCGGAAGCCCGACGCGAGCCCGCAGGAGCGGGCCGCCGACGTGCACGCCGCGTTCACCGACCCGACCGTCACGGCGATCCTGGCCACGATCGGCGGCGACGACCAGATCACCGTCGTCCCGCACCTGGACGGCGAACTGATCCGGGCCCACGCCAAGCCGTTCTTCGGGTTCAGCGACAACACCAACCTGCTGGACTTCCTGTGGCGGCACGGCGTCGTCTCCTACCAGGGCGGCGCGGTGATGACCGAGTTCGGCCGCCCCGGCGCGATGCACCCGCTCACCGAAGCCTCGCTGCGCGCCGCCCTGTTCGACGGCGGCGAGTTCGAACTGCGCGAGGCCGAGGACGTCAGCACCGAGATCGGCCACTGGGGCGACCCGGCCACCTTCGAGGGCCCGCCCCCGAGCGAGCCCGCCACCCCCGCCCACTGGCACCGGGCCGACCGGGTGGTCGAAGGCGTCAGCTGGGGCGGCAACCTGGAGATCCTGCACTGGATGGCCGCCGCCGACCGGCTGCTGCCCGCCGAGCGTTACGAAGGCGGCGTGCTGGTCCTGGAGACCTCCGAGGAGATGCCCTCCGGCACCGAGGTGTTCCGGATGCTGCGCAACCTCGGCGAGCGCGGACTGCTCCGCCGCTTCCCGGCCGTCCTGGTCGGACGGGCCATGGCCTGGTCGTTCGAGCAGCCCAACGACGCCGCGCAGCGCGCCGAGTACCGCGCCGAACAGCGCGCCGCCGTGCTGCGCGCCCTGGACGCCTACGCCCCCGACGCGATGGCCGTGTTCGACGTCGACCTCGGCCACACCGAGCCGCAGCAGGTGATCCCGTACGGCGGCCTGATCAAGGTCGACGGCCCGGCCCGCCGCATCACCGTCACCTACTGAACCACCCGCACCGGCCCGGCGGCACGCCCCCCGGCACCCGCGCCGACCAGCGCGTGCCGCCGCCGGGCGCGCCACCCGGCCTGGCCCGGCCGCCCGCCGACCACGTATCGTGGCCGGGATCGGAATGTGGCGCCGGACACCACGGCGAACGGGCACGACGTCGCACGGGCGACGGACGGGGGCGGTGACCTGACGGTGGCTGACGTGGCATCGACGACCGGGGACGGGCCGGCGGCGGCGGACCAGGACGAGACGTACCCGCTCCCGACCCAGCCGCAAGGCCCCTCGCACGGCGCCGAACTGCCGCCCACCGCCGACCCGTTCGCCACCTCCGTCAACCTGCGCGTCAACCCCGCGCCCGCGGACGCCACCCCCGGCGGCACCCGGAACGTCGCGCCCCCGACCACCACCCCGGCCGGCGGCACGCCCGTCCCGCCGCCGCCCGCGATGCCCCCGACGGCGCCCAGCACCGGCTGGACCGGCGTCATCCCGGTGATCACCCCCGAGATGGCGGCGGGCGGCCCCCCGGCCGGCCCGCCCGCGAACGCCCCGGCGGCCGGCGGGTCGTCAACTCCCGCGCCCGCACCCGCGCCCGCACCGGCCCCCGCGCCCGCCCGCGGCATCGGCGGCGGCCTGCGCGGCCGCATCCTGGTCGTCGAGGGCGGCTACGGCGGCGGCCGCCGCTGGGGCCGCGGCGGCACCGCGCACGCCTCCGTGCTGTCCGCCGCCCTGGCCGGCGTCGCCCCGCAGATCCTGCTCTCCGCCGACCAGGTCGACGCCGTCCACCTGCCCGGCGCCAACGACCCGCAGACCGTGCTCGCCCACCTGCGCGCCGCCGCCCGCCACCCCGGGCCCCTGCTGATCCACCTCGGCGGCCACCTGGTCACCGACCGGCGCGGCGACCAGATGTACCTGTCGCTGCGGGAGAACAAGGCCGCCGAGAGCCTGCCGTGGTCCGCCGTGGCCACCGAACTGCGGCACCGCGGCACCGAACTCGACACCCTGGTGATCGCCGACCTGAGCGCCGACCAGGTGCTGTGGCCGCAACTCGCCGCCACCTCGGGCCAGCAGCTGTCCGAAGGCATCCCGCTGTGGGCCGTGGTCAACCACGACCCCGACCAGCTCGGCACCTTCACCCGCGCGCTGATCGAGACCCTGCACCGCGGCCGCCCCGGCGCGGACCAGCTGCTCAGCCCCGAACTGGTGCGCCAGCAGGTCAACTCGGTGCTGCGCTCCGACACGGTGGTGATCACCTCGCACCCCGGCGACCGGCCGTGGTTCCGCAACACCGCCCGGCAGATCGGCCCCGCGGGCCCCGCCGAGCCCGCCGCCCGCCCCGCCGCGCCGCCCGCCCCGCCCGCTTCGCGCCCCGCAGAACCGGCCCGGCCCCGGCTCGCCCCCGGCTGGACGCCGCGCGTGCTGGTCTCCCTGCGCAAGGCCGGCGTCCCCGCCACGCCCGCCCGCCGCCCGATGATCGTCTCCCTGGTGCGCGGCGTGCCGATGGTCCCGGCGGACCTCGCGCCGGTCGAGCTCGGCAAGGACCTCCCCGCCGCACCCACCGTCCGACTCGGCAAGGACCTCCCCGCCGCGGCCGCCGCACCGGCCGTCGAACTCGCCAAGTCCGCGCCCGCACCGGCCTCTCCGCCCGCCGTGGACTTCGCGGCGGCGGAAGCCGGCGGGACCGGCACGGCGGCGGTCGGCACGGCGACGGTCGACATGGCGAAGGGCGCGATGGCGAAGGGCTCCCCGACGACGGGTGACCCGGGGTCCGAACCGGCCGCCCAGCGGCCCTGGTTCGACCCGCTGGCCGCCACCGTTCCGCTGCCCGGCCCGGACGCACCGGCCACCACCCTGCCGCTGCCGGACCCGGGCGCGACGGCCCCGACCGTGCCGCTCGACAAGGCCGCGCCGCAGCACGACCCGCTGGCGGCGACCGTGCCGCTCGACCCGCCGCGGCCCGCCGCCCACCCCGACCCGTCGGCCGCGACCGTCCCCCTGGCGAGGACGGCCGGCGGGCCGTCGGCGCCGCCCACCGCCGAGCAGGCGCCGCCGACGGACTACCTGGAGGCGATCGGCGAGATCGTCCGCAGCGCCGAGGCGGGCGACCACGGCACCGCCGCCCGGCTCGCCCTCGCGCTGGAGGACAAGGCCGTCGCCGCGCACGGCACCCTCGCCCCCGTGGTGCTCCAGGTCCGGCAGGTCCGCGCGCACGTCTCCCGGGTCGCCGGACTGCCGGTGCTGGCCGCCGAGTTGTACCGGCAGGTGGCCACCGCGCTGCTGCAGACCGAGGGCCCCGACCACCCCGAGACCCAGCGCGCCGCCACCAACGCCGAGGCCTGCTGGCGCGCCGTCAAGGACCCGGCCGAGGCGATAAGGATCGCCCCCGACATCATCGAACTCCGGGCCCACCTGCCCGGCCCCGACAACCGCAAGCTCCGCGCCTCCGAGCGCTACCTGCAGCAACTCGCCACCAGAAAGGCGCAGGCGGCGGCCGGCTGACGGGCCCTCGACGGTGCACGGGCCGAAACGGCGTCGGGCCGTGCACCGGTGTCGGCAGTGGCACCGGTGTCAGCGGTCCACCGACCACGGCGCGTCCGGCGGCGGGGCGCCGGTCTCCAGCAGGCAGCGGACCAGCTCCAGCGCCCGGCCGAGCGGGACGGTGTCCGCGTCCGGGTACGCGTCCTCCTGCCCGCCCGCGAGCAGGAAGCCCTCGCTCCAGCCGTCCTCGCCCGGATCGACGGCGTGCCCGCCCGGATCGCCCGGCCCGTCCAGCAGCATCACCATCGCCCGCTCGCCGTTGGACACCACCGCCAGCTCCCGCCCGCGCGAACTGCGCAGCCAGGTCTCGCCCCGGCCACCGGCGATCCGCCGCCGCAACTCGGCGACGGCATCGCCGTCCGGCCCGGCCGGCACTCCGGAGCCGGCCGGACGGTCGGTGAACTCCCAGCGCTCCGCGTCCTGTTCGGACATCAGGCGACTCCCCTCGGGTGGCGGCGACGCGGTCGGGCCGCCCAGGCTACCCGCAGGCCGGCGCGTTCACTCGTCGCGGACGGGCAGCAGGCCGCGCTCGGCGAACACCCGCTTCGCGGCGAGCGTGGCGTTGATCGCCCGCGGGAACCCGCAGTACGCGGCGGCGTGCAGCAGGGCCTCGACGATCTGCTGCGGCGTCAGGCCGACGTTCAGCGCCGCGTTCACGTGCACCTCCAGCTCGGGCTCGCAGTCGCCGAGCGCGGTGAGCATGCCCAGCGTGACCAGCTGCCGGTCCCGCGGCGCCAGTTGCGGACGGGAGTAGATCTCGGCGAACCCCCAGGCGGCGATCTGGTGCGCCAGCTCGGGCGAGACGTCCGACAGCGCCGCCACCACCCGCTCGCCCGCCTCGCCGTCGATCCGGGCGAGCACCTCCATGCCCCGGTCGAACCGCTCCCGGCGGTCGTCTGCGCCCATGCCGTGCTCCCTGCGGTCGCGGTCCGATGGCCCGGGGCCACGGTAGCCACCCGCGCCCGCCCGGCGCCCCCGCACCGCCGGGCCGCCCCGGCGCGCCCCCCGGGCGGCGCAGCGGCCGCGGCCGCCCCGCGCGACACCCCGAAAAACGGTGCGACTTCCGGTGCGGGGAGGAGCTATACTCGCGGCGACACCAGTGGTACGCGTGGCGTGCGAGCAGCACGCGCGGCGAGAAGAGGGACGAAACGTGGCGGGTGACGACGACATCTCCGGGTGAGATCCGGAGCTGACGGCCACCGGGCCGGCGCACAGGCGCCGCGCGGAGTGGTCCGTTTCGTCGACCCCTTTTCCGTCCGTTCCCTCGGGGCAGTGGCCCTGTCCTGCCCCGACCGCGTTCTCGAGGTCCCATCACGATGTCCGACGCCTCCGTCGTCTGCTCCAACCTGTCCTTCTCCTGGCCGGACGACACCCCGGTCTTCCGCGACCTGTCGTTCAGCGTGCCGCCCGGCCGCACCGGCCTGGTCGCCCCGAACGGCTCCGGCAAGTCCACCCTGCTCCGGCTGATCGCCGGCGAACTCAAGCCCACCGCGGGCTCCGTGACGGTCTCCGGCACCCTCGGCCACCTCCCGCAGACCCTGCCGCTCACCGGAGACCTCACGGTCGCCGAGGTGCTCGGCATCGCCGAGGTGATCCGCGCGCTGGACGCCGTCGAGTCCGGCGACGTCGCCGAGGAGCACTTCGCCACCATCGGCGACGACTGGGACGTCGAGGAGCGCACCCGCGCCCAGCTCGACCGCCTCGGCCTCGGCCACCTCGCCCTCGACCGCCACCTGCACACGCTCAGCGGCGGCCAGGTGATCTCGCTCGGCCTCGCCGCCCAACTGCTGCGCCGCCCCGACGTGCTGCTGCTCGACGAGCCCACCAACAACCTCGACCTGGCGGCCCGGCACCGGCTCTACGACGTGCTGTCGGAGTTCAACGGCTGTCTGCTGCTGGTCAGCCACGACCGCGCCCTGCTCGACCGGATGGACCGCATCGCCGAACTCGGCAACGGCGAACTCCGGCTGTACGGCGGCGACTTCACCGCCTACGAGGAGGCCGTCCGGGCCGAGCGGGAAGTCGCCGAGCGCAACGTCCGCAACGCCGAGCAGAACCTCAAGCGGGAGAAGCGGGAACTCCAGCAGGCCCGCGAGCGCGCCGACCGGCGGGCCAGCAACGCCCAGAAGAACCTGAAGAACGCCGGCCTGCCGAAGATCTTCGCCGGCACCATGAAGCGCGGCGCGCAGGAGTCCGCCGGCCGCTCCGGGCAGGTGCACGCCGCCCGCGTCGACGAGGCCAGGGCCCGCCTCGACGAGGCCGGCCGCGCCGTCCGCGAGGAGCAGCGCCTCAGCGTGGAACTGCCCGACACCCGGGTCCCGGCCGGCCGCACCCTGTTCCTCGGCCAGGGCCTGCAGGCGCGGCTCGACGGCGCCGACGTGTTCGCCCCCGGCGGCGTCGACCTGACGGTCCGCGGCCCCGAGCGGATCGCCCTGACCGGCTCCAACGGCGCCGGGAAGACCACCCTGATGCGGTTGATCACCGGCGCGCTCGCCCCGCACAGCGGCGAACTGCGGCGCGGCGACGGCCGGATCGCCTACCTGTCGCAGCGCCTCGACCTGCTGGACGGCGACCGCACCGTCGCCGAGAACTTCGCCCGGTTCGCACCGGAGCGCCCGGAGGCCGAGCGGATGAACCTGCTCGCCCGGTTCCTGTTCCGCGGCGCCCGCGCCCACCTCCCGGTCCGGGTGCTGTCCGGCGGCGAGCGGCTGCGCGCCACCCTGGCCTGCGTGCTGTGCGCCGAACCCGCCCCGCAACTCCTGCTGCTCGACGAGCCCACCAACAACCTGGACCTGGTCGGCGTCGGCCAGTTGGAGAGCGCCCTGAACGCCTACAGGGGCGCGTTCCTGGTGGTCAGCCACGACGAGCGGTTCCTCGCCGCGATCGGCGTCGAGCGCCGCCTGCTGCTGAGCGACGGCACCCTCACCGAGACGGCCGCCGCCGAGGTGTGACCTCGCCCGGCCCGCCCCGCGCCCGGGGCGGGCCGCCCGCCGTTCCCGACCAGGGCCCGCCGCCGGGGCGTCGGCGTCCGTACGGTGACCGCCCCCGTCCGCGCCCGCACGCCCGCCCGGCCCGCGCCCCCGACCGCACCGGAGTCCCGCCATGCCCCAACCCGCCCTGCTCGCCCACGACCTGGTCCGCATCCTCGGCGGCCGCCGGATCCTCGACGGCCTGTCCCTGACCGCCGCCCCCGGCCGCCGCCTCGGCCTGATCGGCGAGAACGGCTGCGGCAAGTCCACCCTGCTGCGGGTGCTGGCCGGTGCCGACGAGCCCGACGCCGGCCACGTCACCCGGCCCGCCGACCTCGGCTTCCTGCACCAGGAGATGCCGTTCGACGCCGCCGCCACCGTCGCCGCCGTGATGGCCGAGGCGCTCCGCGAAGCCCGCGCCGACCTCGCCGAACTCGACCGCCTCGGAGCGGAGCTGGCGGCCCTCCCGGACGGCGACCCGCGCCAGGCCGCGCTGCTCGCCGCCTACGGCACCCGCCTCGAACAGGCCCGGCACCGCGAAGCCTGGGACGCCGACCGCCGCGCCGCCCTGCTGCTCGACGGCCTCGGCCTCGCCGCCGCCGGCCCCGGCCGCACCCTCGACTCGCTCTCCGGCGGCCAGCGCGGCCGCCTCGCACTCGCCGCGCTGCTCGTCCGGCGGCCCGCCGCGGTCCTGCTCGACGAGCCCACCAACCACCTCGACGACGACGCCGCCGCGTTCCTGGAGGAGCAACTCCGCGCCCTGCCCGGCACGGTGGTCGTCGCCAGCCACGACCGGGCGTTCCTCGACGCCGTCTGCACCGACCTGCTGGACCTCGACCCGGGGGCCGACGGCCCGGTCCGGTTCGGCGGCGGCTACCGCGCCCACCTGTCCGCCAAGCAGGCCCGACGCCGCCAGTGGGAGCGCCAGTACGCCGAGGAGCAGCGGGAGTTGGCCGAGCTGCGGCGCTCCGTGGAGGTGACCGCGCACCGGGTCGCCCCGGACCGCGGGCCCACCGACAACGAGAAGATGGGCTACGGGCACCGGGCCGGCCGGGTGCAGCAGCAGATCTCCCGCCGCGTCCGGGACGCCGCCGGCCGCCTCGCCGAACTGGAGCGCCGCCAGGTCCCGCGGCCGCCCGCCCCGTTGCGCTTCGCCCCGCCGGCGGGCCTCGCCACCGCACCGGGGGAGCCCTGCCCCGACCCGCTGGTGACGCTGCGCCGGCTCCGCGTGCCGGGCCGGCTCGCCCTGGACGAACTGGAGGTGGCGGCGGACGACCGCCTGCTGATCACCGGCGGCAACGGCGCCGGCAAGTCCACCCTGCTCGCCGTCCTGGCCGGCCGCCTCGACGCCACCGGGCAGGTTCACCGGCGGCCCGGCCTGACGGTCGGTCTGCTCACCCAGGACACCGCCTTCGCCCACCCCGGACGCACCGCCCGCGACACCTACCGGCAGGCCCTCGGCCCCGACCGGGCCGAACGCGTCCCGCTGGCCGACCTCGGCCTGCTGGCCGTCGCCGACCTCGACCGGCCCGTCGGCGCGCTGTCCGTCGGCCAGCGCCGCCGCCTCGCCCTCGCCCTGCTGGTGGCCCGGCCGCCGCAGCTCCTGCTGCTCGACGAACCCACCAACCACCTCTCCCCGGTGCTCTGCGACGAACTCGAGGAGGCGATCGGCGGCAACGGCCCCGGCGCGATCGTGGTCGCCGGCCACGACCGCTGGCTGCGCCGCCGCTGGCAGGGCCGCGAACTCGCCCTGCACCCGTGAACCCGCCCTGCACCCGTGGACGCAGACGACCCGCGAACGCAAACGACCCGTGACGCGCCGCAGGCCGGCCCGGACTCCCGAGGAGCCCGCGCCGGCCTGCGGCAACGCACCTACCGCGCGCCGCCGTTGACGTACAGCGTCTGACCGCTCACGTACGACGCGTCCTCGCTCGCCAGGAACGCCACCACCGAGGCGACCTCCTCCGGCAGACCCACCCGGCGAAGCGGGGTGCGCTGCGCCACCTCCGCCTGGTGCTCCTCCGGCGTCGACCCGACCCGCTCGGCCGTCGCCGCCGTCATCGACGTCGCGATGTACCCCGGCGCCACCGCGTTCACGTTCACGTTGAACGGGCCCAGCTCGATCGCCAGCGTCGCCGTCAGGCCCTGGATGCCGGCCTTCGCCGCCGCGTAGTTCGCCTGCCCGCGGTTGCCCAGCGCGGACCGCGAGCTGAGCGACACGATCTTGCCGTACTTCTGCTGCACGAAGTACCGCTGCGCCACGTGCGAGCAGTTGTAGGCGCTGGTCAGGTTGACCGTCAGCACCGCGTCCCAGTCGCTCTTCGGCATCTTGAAGAACAGGTTGTCGCGGGTGATCCCGGCGTTGTTCACCAGGATGTGCACCCCGCCCAACTCCTCGGCCACGGCGGCGAACACCGCCTCCACCGCCTCGTAGTCGGCCACGTCGCAGCCGTACGCGCGGGCGGTGCCGCCCGCCGCCGCGATCTCCTTGACCGTCCCCTCGGCGCGCTCCGCCGTCAGGTCGACCACGGCCACCGCCGCGCCCTCCTCGGCCAGCCGCCGCGCCGTCGCCGCACCGATGCCCTGCGCGGCGCCGGTCACCACCGCCACCTTGCCGTCGAACCGTCCCACAGCCGTTCCCTCCTGACGTTCCGTCATGACTCGATCAGTCCCGCTCGACCAGCACCGCGGAGCCCTGGCCGACGCCCACGCACATCGTCGCCAGGCCGCGCCGGGCGCCGGTGCGGCGCATCCGGTGCAGCAGCGTGGTGAGGATCCGGGCGCCCGAGCAGCCCAGCGGGTGGCCCAGCGCGATCGCCCCGCCGGACGGGTTCACCAGCTCCGGGTCGATGCCCAACTCGCCGACGGACGCCAGCGCCTGGGCCGCGAACGCCTCGTTGAACTCGGCGGTCTCCACGTCCTGCAGCTTCCAGCCGCCGCGCTCCAGCACCCGCCGGGTGGCCGGCACCGGGCCGATGCCCATCACGTCCGGGTGCACGCCCATCGACGCGCCCGCCACGTACCGGCCCAGCGGCTCCAACCCCAGCCCCGCCAGCGCCCGTTCGCTGACCAGCAGCAGCGCCGCCGCACCGTCGTTCATCGGCGAGGCGTTGCCCGCGGTGACGGTGCCGCCCGCCCGGAACACCGGCTTCAGCGCGGCCAGCTTCTCCGCGGTGGTGTCGGGGCGGATCGACTCGTCGCGCTCCACCAGCACTCCGTCCGGGCGCTCGACGGCCAGCAGCTCGGCGTCGAAGTGGCCCTCCTCGCGGGCCCGCGCGGCCAGCCGGTGGCTGCGCAGCGCGAACGCGTCCTGCGCCTCGCGGGAGACGCCGTAGCGGGCCGCGACCTCCTCGGCGGTCTCGCCCATCGACAGCACCCCGTGCAGCTCGCGCATCCGCGGGTTGGTCAGGCGCCAGCCCAGCCGGGTGTCGAAGGTCTCCATCCGGTGCGGCAGCGCCTCGTCCGGGCGGGGCAGCACGAACGGGGCGCGGCTCATCGACTCGCAGCCGCCCGCCACCACCACGTCCGCCTCGCCGGAGCCGATCGCCCGCGCCGCCGTGGTGACGGCCTCCATTCCGGACGCGCACAGCCGGTTGAGGGTCGCGCCCGGCACCGAGTCGGGCAGCCCGGCCAGCAGCACCGCCATCCGGGCCAGGTTGCGGTTGTCCTCGCCGGCCTGGTTGGCGGCGCCCCAGTACACGTCGTCGATCCGCGCCGGGTCCAGGCCCGGCACCCCGTCGAGCAGGCCGCGCAGCACGGCCGCCGACAGGTCGTCGGGCCGGACGGCGGACAGCGCGCCGCGCAGCCTGCCGATCGGGGTGCGGCGGGCGGCGGCGATGTAGACCGGAAGCACTTCGTCGAGCTCCTGTTCGTGACGGTCGGTCGGCCCGGGCGCTCGTGACGCACCGGGCCCGCGATCAGAAGGCGTTGACCCCGGTGAGGGAACGCCCGATGAGCAGCTTGTGGATCTGGCTGGTGCCCTCGTACAGCGTCATCACGCGGGCGTCGCGCAGGTACTTGCCGACCGGGTACTCGTCGATGAAGCCGTACCCGCCGAACACCTGCAGCGCGTTGTTCGCGGAGCGCACCGCGGCCTCGGAGGCGAACAGCTTCGCCACCGACGACTCCGTGGCGAACGGCAGCCGACGGTCGATCAGGTCGGCCACCCGCCAGGTCAGCAGCCGGGCCGCGTCCACGTCCACCGCGATGTCGGCCAGCAGCTCCTGCACCAGCTGGTGGTGCGCGATCGGCTTGCCGAACTGCTCGCGCTCCCCGGCGTAGCGCACCGCCGCCTCCAGGCAGGCCCGGGCGATGCCGACGCAGCCCGCCGCCACCGACATCCGGCCCTTGGCGAGCGCGGCCATCGCCACCGTGAAGCCCCTGCCCTCCTCGCCGAGCAGGGCGCTGTCCGGCACCCGCACGGCGTCGAGGGACATCTCGGCCGTCGCCTGGCCGCGCAGGCCGAGCTTGCCGTGCACGAGGGTGCGGGTGAATCCGGGGGCGTCCGTGGGCACCAGGAATGCGCTCACCCCCCGGTGCCCGGGCCCGCCGGTGCGGGCGAACACCAGCGCCACGTCGGCCCACGTCCCGTTGGTGATGAACATCTTCGCGCCGGAGATCAGCCAGTCGTCGCCGTCCCGGACGGCCCGGGTGGTCAGGTTCGCCGCGTCCGAGCCGGTGCCGGGCTCGGTGAGCGCGAAGCACGCCAGCGCCTCGCCCGAGCACAGCCGCGGCAGCCACCGGCGCTTCTGCTCCTCGGTGCCGAAGGCGTTGATCGACTTCCCGACCAGGCCGAGCGAGACCGACACCACCCCGCGCACCGAGGAGTCGCCGCGTCCCAGCTCCTCCAGCACCAGGCAGTACGCCAGGTGGTCGCCGCCGCTGCCGCCGTACTCCTCCGGCAGCGTCAGGCCGAGGAAGCCCAGGTCGCCGAGCTTCTTGACGATGCCCAGGTCGATCGACTCCGCACGGTCCCAGTCGGCGGCGAACGGCACGATCTCCCGGTCGGTGAACTCCGCCGCCAACTCCCGGACGGCGGCCTGCTCCTCGGTCAGCTCCAGGTCCACGCGGCGACCCCTCGACTCGGCGATACCGGTTAAACTAGCGGTGCAAGTTTTACGGCGACTGTAGCCCGCCCCCGCCCCGCACGGAAGGGGGCACCTGCGACAATGGGCCGTTCCACCGGCCGCGACCCGAGGAGGCGGAGATCGCCCGACCGCGCACCCCCCTGCTCAGCCGGGACCGGATCGTCGCCGCCGCACTCGCCCTGGTCGACGCCGAGGGCCTGCCCGCCCTCTCCACCCGCCGCCTGGCCGCCGAACTCTCCGTCAGCGGCCCGTCCCTCTACAACCACTTCGCCACCAAGGACGAACTCCTGGACGCCGTGGTCGACAGTGTGATGGGCGAGGTCGACCTCACCATGTTCGACGCGCCGGACGACTGGCGCACCGCCCTGCGCGACTGGGCCCGCTCCTACCGCGCCGCCCTCGCCGCCCACCCCCACGTCGTCCCCGTCCTCGCCCAGGGCCCCGGCCGCCGCCCCAACGCCCTGCGCCTGGCCGACGCCGTCTTCGGCTGCCTGGTCGACGCCGGCTGGCCCCGCGGCCAGGCCACCCGCATCGGCGCCCTGATGCGCTACTTCATCACGGGCTCCGCCCTCGGCTCCTTCGCCGCCGGCTTCCCCGAGGACGCGGCCCTCTACACCGCCGACTACCCCCGCCTCGCCGACGCCCACCGCCTCGCCGAACACCGCCGCACCGTCGACGAAGGCGCCTTCGAAACCGGCCTCGAAGCCCTCCTCGACGGCCTCGACCTCCGCCACCAGCGCCTCCGGCCGGCCGACTGACCCGCCGTCAGGCCCCGCGGGCGGCCGCGAAAACCGGTTCGCGTCCCGCTCCGTGCGTGCTGTACTTGCCGGATGGGGGAGAACGACGGACGGATGCGACTGCGGCTGACGAACCACCGGGTCGCCGACCACGGGCTGCGGCTCCGCCGGGTGCTGAGCAGCGGCGCCATGCTCCGCAACACCCACCTCCACCCGCCCGCGCCCCAGGTCGGCTTCCTCACCGGGCCCCGCGCGGACCTGCTCCGCCTCGGCGCACTGTTCCGGATCGCCGCGGCCGGCCCGCACACCGCCGTGCACGTGCCGTCCCCGCCGGACGATCCGGAGCGCTCCTCCCGCCGGTTCGACAGCCCGTCCCTCCCGCTGCTGATCGCCCGCGAGGACACCGGCCTGCGCCCCTCCGACTGGCCCGCCCTCCGCCGCCGGATGCGCCGCACCGCCACCCCCCTCACCGTCACCGCCCCCGCACCCCGCCCCCGCCACCGCCCCGACGCGGTCCACCGCCTCGCCGAACACCACCCCGCGCGCTTCACCGAACACGCCGGCACGGCCGTCGTCACCGCCCGCCCCGAACTCCTCTTCTGGTGCGGCGACCTGCTCACCGCCGCCGGGGAGGCGGTCGTCGCCGACCGGGAGATCCACCGCCGCGGCGAGTCCTACCTCGACGACCTGGTCGGCCTCTTCCGCCCGCGCCACACCGAACACCCCATGCACGCCCTCCTCGTCCTCGCCGTCGACCCGATCTTCCACAAGTCCCGCTGGCAGAGACTCCGCAACGCCCGCGCCGCCTGACCGCGCTGCGCACCCGCCCGAAGCGCAGCACCGGCGCGGGCGTTCCTGGAGAGCCCCGGACGGGCCGCCCTTCACCGCCCGCGCCCCCTCTGCCATGATCGACATCCGACGGGGAGACGCAACGCCCGGGAGGGAAGACGCCATGACGGCCTTGAGCGAGAAGCTCCTCGCCCTGATCGGGCCGCTGCTCGTGCTCGCCGCGATCCTCGTCGTCCTGCCGAACATCCAGGCCCGCCGCGACTTCGCGGACGCCCCCCGCGTCCGGGCCACCGTCCTGACCGCCGAGTACGACGCGAGGGAGACGGCCACCGTCATCACCCTCGCCGCCCCGGACGCCGTCCCACTGGACGACCTCCGCACCGCCCCCGACGGGCTGGCGCCCGGCGACACCGTCACCGCGCTGGTCCGCCCCGGCCACGCCCTGCTCCCGGAGCAGCTCCGCCGGTCCTCGCTCGTCCTCCCGGTCCTCTTCGCCGGAGCCGGCTGCGCGGCCACCGTCGTCGGCCTGCTGGCCCTGCGCGCCGACCCGCCGAGACTGCCCGGCCGGCCGAGACGGCCGAGACTGCCGACCGGACCGACCGACCCGGAAGCCTGGTTCTGACCGACCGTCACACACTGCGAGCGGCAGGCCCTGCAATGCGGCGCACTGCAACACCACCGGGGGACGGATGAACGCAGGACAGACTTTCGGCACGGCCTTCGGCATCGTCTTCGCGCTCGTCGGCCTGCTGGTCGCGGCACTGGGCACCACGCCGATCGTGCTGCTGCTCCGCTGGAACTCGCGCCGCAACCGCGTCCGCACCACCGGCCTGCTCGCCGAGGCGGAGGTGCTGGAAGCCCACGTGACCCACCATCACCACCACGAGGACCGCGCCCACTCGGTCACCGTCGGCAGCCGACGCCACGTCGTCCTCGGCTTCCGCACCGCCGACGGCGAGGACGTCCGCGTCGGCGACCCCAGCGGAGTGCCACGGGTCGTCGGCGACCGCGTCACCGTCCGCTACCTCCCCGAGAACCCCGGCGGGGCGCTCCCCGTCGTGCCCGAGGGCCCGGCCCGCCGCATCGTCCTCGCGCTGGTGATCGGGGTCCTCGCGGTCTTCGCCGTCGTCGGCCTGCTCTTCGCGGTCGTCGGCGTCGGCATCGCCGTCTTCTCCCACGACCTGCCGGACGCTCCCTGACCCGACGTCATCCAGGGAGCGCCCGAGACCTGCCCGGGCGTCAGCCGTCCGCGGGCGCGCCGTGGCCGCCGCACCCCGGTGCGCACGCCGCGGGCTCCGGCAGCGACCACCGGTACGGCCACAGGTCCGCCGCGACCCGGGAATCCGCGATCAGCTCCGGTCGACCCACCGGGCGGCGCAGCAGGCAGCGGTGCCGCACGAGCTCATCGGCCTCCGCGGGCGTCAGCCGGTGGTGACCGGCACAGTGGTCCGACACCCGCTCGGCGTGCCGGACCACGTTCCACCGGTCGCCGTCAGCGGTCCGGAAGTCCATCCGGTGGCCGGTGCGCCACTGCGAGTTGGAGCCCCAGCCGTGGGACAGGTCGACCGGCCGGCGGCCGCGCCGCCGGAACGCCCAGTACATCGGCGAACGGTCCGCCCAGCCCGGCTCCGCCACCCGGGCGCCCGCCCGCACCCGCACACCCGCGCGAGTGAACAGCAGCTCACCGAGGAGCAGTCCCGGCCACAGGACGTCCAGCAGCTCGATCGGCGCGTCGGGATCCTCCGCAGGAACCAGCTCGGCGATCTCGTGCAGGAACGGGTCGAAACCCCCGCCCGCGCCGACCTCCGCCATCCCCAGCCGGGCGAAGAACCCGAGGTACTCCTCCCGCCCCACCCCCATCCGCGTCCCGTCCCGCACCGGCCCGCCGCCGTACGGTGGCTGGAACTCCAGGCACAGCACGTCCGCCACCCGGCTCAGCGCGTACAACTCGGTCTCCAGCGCGTCCTGCTCGACCGCCGAGAGGCCCGTGAACGCGCGGTACGAGGACGCCGGGGCCAGCTGGACCGGGTAGGCGGGCAGCTCCCGCGCCGCCCACGCCTCCAGCTCCCGCCCGGCCGCGCCCGCCGCCATCAGCGCGTGGTACAGCTCCCGGCCCGTTCCGGGGCCGCTCACGACTCCGGGTCGGCCTTCCGCAGCGCCCGCCGCAGCTCGGCCACCGGATCGCCCGCGTGGTACGGCCGCTCGCTGGGCTCGATGCCGTCCAGGAACTCCTGGTAGCGCACCGCGAAGTGAACGTGCATCAGCGGCGCGGCGGGCTGCAGCGCCCGCAGCGGGTCGCAGCCCGGGACGAGCGCCTGCCAGGCCGCGGCCCAGCGGGCGCGGACCTCGGCACCGCGCTCGGGCGAGAGGAACGGGGCCGGACGCAGACCGTCCAGGGCCGGGTGGCTCCACACCGCGTCGGAGAAGTCCAGCACCACGGCGCGCTCCCCGTCCCAGCGCCAGTTGCCCGGGTGGAAGTCGCCGTGCACCAGCGTCAACGGCAGCCCGCAGTCGGCGAGTTCGCCGGCCAGCTCGGGCAGCCGGCCGGCCAGCGACAGCGCCCGCCCGTACTCCTCGGCGGTCAGCTCCGGCCGCAGCCGCTCCACCAGCTCCGGGAACAGCGAGGCCAGCGCCGCCGGCGAACGGTCCGTCAACCCGCCCGGCCCGTCCGCGGCGGTCGCCGCCTGCACCGCCGCCCACCGGTCGAGGACGCCCAGCATCCCGTCCTCCGGCAGGCCCCAGCAGTCCACGCCCGGCACGTCGTCCAGCAGCATCCGTCGCCCGTCCGCCGCCAGCACCCGCGGCACCAGCCCCGGATCGGCCTCCCCGACCCGGGCGATCACCTCGGCCTCCGCCACCGCGAACGGCGGGGTGCTCTTCAACCAGACGGGGCCCGAAGCGGTCGGGAACCGGGACAGCGCCGACAGGTTCCAACTGCGCACCTGCTCCACCGGACCGCTCCGCGGCCGCCCGAGCGCCGCCAACTCGCCGTCCGCCCAGGCCCATTCCGCCCGCAGCCCGTCGGCCGACGCCCACGGCAGCCGCAGCGGGTGCCCGTCCCGCGGCACGGCCGGCGCGCCCGGCACGGCGGCCGGCAGTTCGGCGGGACGCTCCAGCGCCTCCGCCAGGTACACCACGTCCCCGCAACTGCCGGTCTCCCCGCCGGTCACGGACAGCATCCGCAACAGCGCCACCGGCACCCCGGCCGCCTCGGACGCCGCCCGCACCACCTCCCCGACCTGCGCCCAGTACGGCGAGGAGGCCGTGAAAGGCCCCACCGCGCCGAGGAGTTCACCCTGCCGAGCGATCAGGACGGTCGCCGTCCGCTGTTCAGTGTTCTGCACCCGGGCATTGTCCGGACCCGAAGGGCCGCCCGCCAGCGAATTACCGCCGGCGGGCGGCTCCGTCGCTCCCGGTCAGTCCGACGCGTCCGCCATCGGCCGGGACAGCGACAGCCCGAACCGGCCCTCCTCGTCCGTCCACCAGTCGGTCAACCGCAGCCCCGCGGCGAACAGTTCACGCTCCACCCGCTCCCGCCGGAACTTCGCCGACACCTCCGTGTACAGCTCCTCGCCCTCCTCGAAGTGCACCGCGAGACCCAGCTCGGCGACCTTCACGCTCTGCGGCCGCAGCGAACGCAGCCGCATCTCGATCCACTCCTGCTCCGCGTCCCAGAGCGCGACGTGCGCGAACTGCCCCGGGTCGAAGTCCGCGTCCAACTCCCGGTTCAGCACCGACAGCACGTTCCGGTTGAACGCGGCCGTCACCCCCGCCGCGTCGTCGTACGCCGCGACCAGCACCTCCGGGTCCTTCACCAGGTCCGTGCCCAGCAACAGCGCGTCCCCCGGCAGCAGTTGGGCGCGCAGCCCGGACAGGAACGCGGCCCGCTCGGCCGGCAGCAGGTTGCCCAGCGTGCCGCCGAGGAACGCCACCAGCCGCGGCCCGCCGCCCTCCGGCAGCCCCAGCCCGGCGGTGAAGTCCGACAGCACCGCCGAGACCTCCAGCCCCGGGTACTCGGCGATCAGCGCCCGCCCCGCCGACTCCAGCGCGCTCTCGCTGACGTCCACCGGCACGTACCGCTCCAGGGTGCCCTGATCGCGCAGCGCGTCCAGCAGCAGCCGGGTCTTCTCCGAGGAGCCCGAGCCGAGCTCGACGAGCGTGCGCGCCCCGGTCGCGGCCGCGATCTCCCCGGCCCGCGCCGTCAGGATCTCCCGCTCCGCCCGGGTCGGGTAGTACTCGGGCAGCCGGGTGATCTCCTCGAACAGCTCGGAGCCCCGGGCGTCGTAGAACCACTTCGGCGGCAGCCGTTTCGGCTGGCCGCCCAGACCCGAGCGCGCATCGGCGCGCAGCGCGTGGTGCAGGTGGTCGGCGGGCAGCAGGCGGGTCAGCCGGTATCCGGTCACTGCTTTGCGTCCTCTCGGGTGCGCGGCCCGATCGGGGCCAGCGGGGTCAGCGTGCTGCCGGCCGCGTCGGCCACCAGCAGGGTGCGGTCGGGGACTTCGGACCAGTCCGGCCCGTCGTCGAACGGCTCGGACGCCACCAGCAGCGAACCGTCCGCGTCCCGCCGCTGGAACAGCGTGTCGCCCCAGGCCGTCGCCGCCAGCGAACTGCCGTCGGTCACCAGCAGGTTCAACCGGGCATCGGCCAGGCCGGCGGCCAGCAGGCACACTTCGGACAGCGCCGCGCCCAGCTCGACGCCCGCCCGCAGCCGGTTCAGCACCACCGCCCACAGCAGCGCCGAATCGGTGCGCGACTCGATCTCCAACAGTTCCGACACCGGCAGCAGTTCGGCCAGCGGCTCGAAGGCGCGCGGCCAGCCCGGCAGCGCCCCGTTGTGGCTGAACAGCCAGCGCCCGGCGCCGAACGGCGCGACCGCCTGCGAACCGGGCGCACAGCCCGGAGTCGCCGAGCGGACCGCGCCCAGCACCGCGTGCGACCGCACCACCCGGGCCAGGTCCACCAGGTCGCCGTCCGCCCAGATCGGCCCCTCCCGCCGGTAGCGGGCCGGCCGCTCGTCGCCCTCCGCGTACCAACCCACCCCGTAGCCGTCCACGTTGACGGTGCCGTGGCGCTGCAGTCGGGGTGCCCAGGACTGCCGCAGCGGCCCGAACGGCGGATCGAGCAGCACCGACCGCAGCGCCACCGGCCGCCCCAGATAAGCGAAGTGACGACACATCAGGCATCGACCCCGACATCCCTCGCGGTCCGGAAGCCGGAGAAGATCTGCCGCCGGACCGGATAGTCCCAGTTGCGGAACGTGCCCCGGCAGGCGACCGGCGCGACCGCGAACGAGCCGCCCCGCAGCACCTTGTACTCGGGCCCGAAGAACACCTCCGAGTACTCCCGGTACGGCCACGCCCGGAACCCCGGGTAGCCGGTGAAGTCGCTGCTCGTCCACTCCCACACGTCACCGATCAACTGCCGTGCCCCGCACGGCGACTCGCCCGCCGGGTAGGCGCCGACCGGGGCCGGGCGCAGGTGCCGCTGGCCGAGGTTGGCGTGCTCCGGGCCGGGCGGCTCGTCGCCCCACGGGAAGCGCCGGGAGCGGCCCGAGACCGGGTCGTGCCGGGCCGCCTTCTCCCACTCCGCCTCGGTCGGCAGCCGCCGGCCCGCCCACCGGGCGTACGCGTCCGCCTCGTACCAACTGACGTGCAGCACGGGCTCGTCCGGCGGCACCGGCTCCACCTGCCCGAACCGGCGGCGCAGCCACTGGCCGCCCTCCCGGGTCCAGAACAGCGGCGCGGTCAGGCCCGCGGCCGTCCGGTGCTCCCAGCCGGCCGGCGTCCACCAGCGCGGGTCGCGGTAGCCGCCGTCGGCGATGAACTCCTGGTACGCGGCGTTGGAGACCGGCACCGTGTCCAGCCAGAACGCCGGCAGATCCACCGAGTGGGCGGGCCGCTCGTTGTCCAGCGCCCACGGCTCGGTGTCCGTGCCCATGGTGAACGGCCCGGCGGGAACCAGCACTTCGGGCGCCACCGGGCCGCCCGCCGCGGGCGGCGGCGGCGCGTCCAGCACGGCCGGGCCCTGCCGCAGCTGATGGGTGATCAGCATCGTCTCGTCGTGCTGCTGCTCGTGCTGCGCGATCATCCCGAACGCGAACCCGGCGTCCAGCAGCGGCGCCCCCTCCAGCGGCGAGGCGGCCAACAGGTCCAGCACCCGCCCGCGCACCTCGTACGCGTACGCCCGGGCCTCGTCCGGCGGCAGCAGCGGGAGCCTCGGGCGCTCCGCCCGCGGGTGCTCGAACGCGTCGTACAGCGGGTCGATCTCCGGATGCATCGGGTCGCGGCCGCCGACGTTGCGCAGCAGCCACAGCTCCTCCTGGTTGCCGATGTGCGCCAGGTCCCAGACCAGCGGCGACATCAACGGCGAATGCTGCGCGACCAGATCGGCGTCGTCCACGGCCCCAGTGAGCTGCCCCGTGCGCTCCCGGGCGGCCAGCAGCTCGGTCGCGATCAGCTCCCGCAGCACCGCGGGATCGGTGCGGTCGGCGTTCAGCACGGGACGTCCTCCTCCGGGCGGGTCGTCGGGCGGCCGAGCGGATCGGCGGGCGGCTCGGCCGGCAGGAGGCCGCCGCGGTCGTCGAACGGGGCGGTGCGGGCGTCGTCCTCGGTGATCAGCACGGTGCGTCCTCCTGCAGGGCCGGGCCCGCGCCGGTGCGCAGCGCGGCCAACTGGTCGTCGGCGGGGCAGCGGCCCCGGGCCGGGTAGCGTTCGGCGAACTCCACCAGCGCCGGCCGCAGCACGCCGTCCCGGCGGGCGAGCGCCCGCTCGGCGGCCGAGAAACAGGCCAGCGCGGCCCTGCGCAGCTCCGGGTCCGCCATGCCGAGCGCGGCCGCGCGCCGCCACAGGCCCGACCGGGGCGCGCGGGAACCGGCATGGCCGAGGCGCTCCAGCGCGGCCCGGGCCTCCTCGGCGGCCGACGGGTCGTCCATCAGCGCGGAGACCAGCGCCAGCGGCACCCGCCACCCCTCGCCCGGCTGGGCGTCGATCATCCGCAGCTCCAGGTGGCCGCGCGGGCGGACCGGCGGGAACAGCGTGGTGCGGTGGTAGTCCAGGTCGGCCAGTACGGCGCCCCGCTCACCGCCGCCGCGCAGCCAGTCGCGGAACGACAGCCCCGCCGGCGCGTCCCACGGCAGACCCTCCGGGCGGCGCACGCACAGCACCGTGGCGTCCAGCACGTACCGGGTCCACGCCTCGCGCGGATCGGCCAGCGGCGGCGGAGCCAGCGTGCGGGACGGGTCCATCCGCGACCAGACCAGCTGCCTCGTCGACTTCCAGCCCGTCGGACGGCCCTCCAGCAGCGGCGAGTTGGCGAACGCGCCGACCAGCACCGGCCCGAGCAGGTGGGCCAGCCGCCAGCGGTCCACGTAGCTCTGCTCGGTGCCCGCGTCCACGCACACCTGCACGGAGGCGGTTCCCGTCATCATGATCCGGCCCCACGGGCCGCCGCGGCCGAAGTAACGTTCCATCGCCCGGTACCGCGGATGGGTGGCCTGCATCCGGCGCTCGCGGTCCAGCGGATCGGTGCCGCTGCCGGTCAGCCGCAGCCCTTCGGCGGCCAGCGCCGCCCGCAGCACCGCCTGGTCGGCGCTCAGCCCAGCCGCGCAGGCGGCCGGATCGGCGGCGGGCGGGGAGCTCAGCTCGACCTGCCCGCCGGGTTCGTACGTCAGCCGCGAGCCCGCCGGGAACACCGGGCCGTCGGCCGACACGGGCAGCACCGCCAGCGCGGCCGCCACCCGGGCGGGATCCACCGGGTCGGCGGGACATCGGCCGTCATGGACGAACCACTCCGCCTCCACCCCGACCAGAGCGGGGGGCCCGATCTTGAAGCAGATGGCGCCCAGGTGTCGTTCGGCCGAAGCCTCGGTCAACTCCGTCGGCGGGGTCACGCTCTGTGTCGAATCGGCCGGCAGGCCGGCCTGCGGTGGGCGTACGGATGTCACCGGACTCACCATCCCTCGGTGCGCGATAAGGGCCCGGTTGTTCCTGCTCAGTCTGCCCCCGGGCAAACCTCGACGCCGCTCAACCCACCGACCCGCAGGTCAAGCGGGTGAGCGCGAGTCGCAGCCGGTCCAGCGGCAGGGCGAAATTCAGCCGCAGGCAGCCGGATCCGGCCGGACCGAAACCCGCCCCGTCCGCCAGCTCCACCTGACGCTGCGTGAGCACCTCCTCGCGGGTGCCCAGACCCGACCCGTCCAGCCAGAGCAGGAACGACGCCTGCGGGCGGGCCAGCACCGCACCGCCCAGCGCCGCCGTCGCCAACTCCCGCGCCGCCACCAGGTGCTCCAGCAGCCCGGCCAGCCAGGCCTCGCCCTCCGCCAGCGCCGCCCGCTGCACCAGGGCGCCCAGCAGGCCGCCCTCCCACAGCCCGAACCCCGCCATCACCTCCGCCAACCTCGCCCGCAGCGCCGGATCCGGCACCAGCGCGAGGCAGCTCGGCACCCCCGACACGTTGAACGTCTTGCCGACCGAGTTCAGCGTCACCACGTTCGGCGCGCCGTCCGTCACCGCCACCGCGACCGGGTGCGGCACCCCCGCGTCCGGGTGCCGCAGATCGCCGTGCACCTCGTCCGAGACCAGCAGCCCCGGCGCCGCCGCAGCGGCCAGCGCCCGAATGTCCGCGGCCGGCCAGATCCGGCCCGTGGGATTGTTCGGACTGCTCAGCAGCACCATTCCGGGGCGGGCGGCGGCGATCTCCTCCACGGGGAGGCGGAAAGCGCCCTCCGGGTGGGAGCGGGGCCAGGTCCGGGCGTGCTCCCGGTCCAGCTCCCGGCGGCGAGCGGTCTGCCGCGCGGGCGGTGGGAAAGGGCTTTCCGGTGGGGTGTGGGCCGGGCTGGCGGGGTGGCCCGGGGAGGACGGGAAAGCGCTTTCCCCCCGGGTTCGACCGGTGGCGGGGGCGGGTGCTCCGGCGGGCACGTGCCGCAGTGGCACCTCGCGCAGGGGCACACCCGCGGCCCGGCAGTAGCGGGCGAACCCGTCCCACTCCGGTGTCACGCAGACCGCCGGACCGGACAGTGGGCGCGCCGCCTCCAGCAGCAGCCGCACGGCCGTCCCCGGTGCGAACGGCAACAGCATCACCCACTCCGGCGGCACCTCCACCCCGTGCCGCCGCCGGTACCAGCGGGCCACCAACGCCCGGTCGGCGGCCTCCGCCACCGGGTACCCGAACGCCGGATGCCCCGCCCGCACCCGCAGCGCCGCCCCGACCGCGGCGGGCCCCGGAAGGTCCATGTCCGCGATCCCGAGCGCGATCCGGCCCACCCCCGCCCGCGCCCATTTCTCACTCCCCGTGCCTGCGCGGGTGAACCCCTCGCCCATCACCCTCCACACTCCCTCCGCAGCCGCCTGCCCCCCACGCTAAGCGGAAGCTCTGCGCCCCGGTCGGACGACGGGTTCTTCCCCGGTGGAGGGGACGGCGCCGGGGCTCGGCCCGCAGCGGCGGAAACGCCGGGCGGGGTGGAGGTCGTAGGCGGCCGGCGGGCCAACACGCAGTCGCGGCCGGGCCCGTGGCTGACGTGCAACGCCGGGGACCGATCCGGGGCCGCGGCCGGGTGACTGCCGCAGCGCGTCTGGACGGCGCTCTCTCTCGCTGCTCTGCTGGATGGACCACGCACGACAGAGGCGGGCGGTCGGCAGAACACGGCCCTGGCCTCGGCGACCTGTCCGGAGCTGACTCGGGCGGGGGCCGGAGGACTCGCGGTCGGCCAGGGGCCGTTGCCGCGCGCCGGCGGGTGTCGGCGGCGGTCAGGACCCCCGCCACGGCGGCGCGTACGGCCACGAGCGTGTCCCGGCCCCTGCCCACTGCTCCTCCTACCGCCTCGTCGGGTGTTCCGGGAGGCGGGCGGAGGAGCGGTGGTGATCGGCACGTCGACGGCCCGTTGGCCTGACGGTCGGTGGGTATGGGCCGGCCGGGAGGAGTGGGGCTTCAGGGCCGGGTCCGGAGGGTCTTCCGAAGAAGTTCGCCGAACTCGGCGGGGTGCGTGGTCAGGCCGATGTGGCCGCCGGGGAAGTGCACGAGTTCCGTGCCGAGACGCTCGGCCAGGAAGGCGGCCGGACGGTAGGGCAGCTCGCCCCGCGAGTCCCGGCCGCAGGCGAGCACGAGCCGGTCCGACAGCGCCTCCAGCCGGTGAAGGTCCGGGGTGTAGGCCATGAAGCTGGGCACGATGCGGCCGACGAAGTACGGAAGGTCGGCCATCGTCCGCTCGGCCCGCGCCGCTGCCTGCGGCGGAAGCTTCAACTCGACCGCCGGCTCGGTGGTTTCGCCCTCCCTCTTCAGCGCCGCCGCGAACACCGCCATCGCCGGCATGAGCCCCTGGGTGCGGAACGTGTCCTGCACGCGGGCGATCACCGCGCGGTGTTCGGCGGCATCCGGAAGGACCCCCACCATCGGCGGCTCGTGCGCGACGACGCGCTCGACGTGGCCGGGGTGGGCGGTGAGCAGGTGCACGGCGGCGATCGCGCCCGAACTGGCGCCGAAGACCCGGGCGGGCTCACCGGGCGACAGCAGCTCCAGCAACCGGAAAGCGTCGTCGGCGTGTTCGGCCACCAGCTGCTCGGCCTCGGGGTCGTCCAGTGTACTTCTGGACATGCCGCGCGGGTCGTAGGTCGCGACGGTGTATTCGGCGGCCAGGTCGTCGGCGATGTCGTCGAAGGCGGCCGCGCCGCCCGTCCCGCCGGGGATCAGCAGCAGGAGCGGGCCCCGGCCGCGCACTTCGTAGTGCAGGGTCGCGCCGTTCACGCGCAGCCTGCCGGTGCTCGGGGTGGTCATGCGGGTTCTCCTTCTCGGGACGGGGGCCAGTGCTCCAGGAGGGAGCGCAGGGCGTCGAGGGCGCGGGTCCGGGACAGCTCCGGCAAGCACGGCTGGGCGAACCCTCCGCGGCTTCCAGGGCGACGAACCGCTTCCCGCCAGGCGTTCGCAGACGCAGCCAGCGCGTCTCTGCCCGCCTGCCCGGCGGTCTGCTCCGCGAGGCGGACGGTCTTCTCGTCCGCCGCCAGGAGCGCGATCAGTCCGCGCAGGTCCTCCAGGCTGCGGACGTGCGGGTAGCGGCTCGCATCCGTCACGCCGAGGCGGCGCGCCGCCCGCGCCACGGTCACCCGGTCGAACCCGACCTCGTCCGCCGGTTCGGCACCTGCGATCGTCACCCGCTCCGCCGTCAGAACGCCCTGCGCCACATGCCCTCCTAGGAGTCCTAAGATATAGCCTAGGGATCCTAGGAGGGCAAGGGATTGAACAGCCGATGCGGGAGCTCCCTCGGCGTCAACGCCCGAAGGGCTGCGAGCGCCGACCACAAGCGCGAAGGAGAACCGAGCCAGCCGACGAGCCGTCAGAAAGGGAGCGGCACGGCCGACTTGACGGTGCGCGGGTCGCACGCAGTCTGCGATTCAAGGCCGTTCGTCGGTGCGGACCTCCCACCGGAGGTCGCCGGTGTCCGGACCGTGGGGCCCCCGACGGTGCAGCGGTGACCGGCCGCCAGAATGGCGGCGCCCCGGCTCCCCGGCGCAATGGGCCCGCCGGTAGGTTTCATGGCCATGAGTTCCTCCCTGCACGTCTACCTGCTCGACGTCGCGGCCACCCGGGCCCTGGTCGGCTCCGGCGACGACCGGTTCCTGGAGACCCTTCGCGCCGAGTTCGCCGACCGGCTCGCGGAGGCGGACGAGTACTTCGAGGACGAGATCGCGGACGGCGCTCCCAGCGCCTACGAGGCTCTGCGCGCCGTGGTCCACGGCGGGCCGTTCACCGCCCCCGAGCAGTACGTCTTCCAGTACGGCTACGCGTACGAGCGGCTGTGCGAGTTCACCGGGCGCTTCCTTCCGAACGACTCCTTCACCCCGCACCGGGGCGACTGGCTCTCCGTCGTCGACCGCGGCCTCACCGACCTCGGCGTCACCGCCGTGAGCGTCACCGACTTCGCCCACGGCGCGGCCCCGGCCCCCGTTCCGCCCAGCTGCACGCCCGGCTGCGGCAGCTGGACCCCTGATCAAGTCGCCCTCGGCCTGCGCCAGTTCGGCGACACGATGGAAGCCGTGGAAGCCGGCCGGATCCCGCTTCCCCCGCTCGGGGACCAGTCCCTCGTCGATGCGGTGTTCCAGGCCCTCGGCTGGATGAAGGCGGCTGCGGAACGCCCCGGCCACGGCGTCATCGGCTTCCGTTTCTGACCCCGGTCGCGGAGCGGCCGTTCGCTGATCGCCGCGACCGGCAGTGGCCGATCCGGGTCAGTGATGGACCGTCGGCGGGCCGGAGCGTCATGACGGACCGTCAGGCGGCCGGCGAGCCATGACGGGCCGTCAGGCGGCCGGCGCGGCCCAGTCGATCCGGTGCCGGAGCGGGCGGGAGAGCTTCTCCTGGTTCACCAGCCTCATGCCGAGCGGCATCAGCGCGTCGCGCAGCACCCGCCCGACCGGACCGGCCGCCTTGGTGCTGTTGGTGCGCTCGGTCTGCTTGATGATCTGTTCCACCCGCGGGCGGCGCAGCTCCTCGTACCGGGCGAGTGCCCGGGGGAGGGGCAAGTCCCGTAGGCAGCGGGCGAGTTCCACCGAGCTCTCGATCGCCAGTGCAGCGCCCTGGCCGGAGCTGGAGGACGGGGCGTGGGCCGCGTCCCCGGTCAGGACCATCCGGCCGCGGCTCCAGTGCGGCACCCGGGGCATGCTCTCCATCGGACCGGTCACCAGCAGTTCGGCCGGATCGGTGCGCCGGATCAGGTCCGGCGCGGGGGTGCGGTCGTCGGCGCAGGCCTCGGCCAGCACGTCGAGCCACCGCTCGGGGCCGCGGGAGACCGCCTCGGCCTGCGTCAACGGCTCCGGGTGCGGCAGGTTGACGAACCAGACGGCCTTGCCGCCGATCACCTGCAGTCCGAAGAAGGCCCGCTTGCCGAAGGTCATGACCATCTTCCCGCCGGTGTCCGGCACCAGGCCGGCCTCGGTGCTGACGGCGCCGAAGCCCTGGAGCCCGGCGTAGCGCGGGCGCGGGGCGGCCGGGTCGATCAGCGTGCGCACGGTGGAGCGGATCCCGTCCGCGCCGACCAGCAACTCGCCGGTGGCGGTGGTGCCGTCGGCGAACTCCGCGGTGACGGCGTCCTCGCCCTCCTCGACTCCGGTCAGCCGCTTGGCGTGCTCGATCCGGATGCCCCGGTGGCGGGCCTCGTCGTAGAGCGCCCGGTAGAGGTCGCTGCGCAGGACCAGCCGGGTCGGCTCCAGGGTGTCCGGGCTGCCGATCTCGGCGAGTCGCCGGCCGTTCCAGCTCTGCAGCAGGATCGCCGTCATCGGGTCGCCGAGCCGTCGGATCCGGTCGCCGAGGCCGATCGCGTCCAGTGCGGCGAGCCCGTTGGGCGCGAGGCCGAGTGCGGCGCCGACGCCCTCGGCGGTGCCGTCGTAGGCCTCGTACACGGTGGCCTCGATGCCCGCCTGCTGGAGGGCCATCGCGGTGACCGGGCCGGCCACGCCGCCGCCGACGACCAGGGCGGTGGTGATCTTCCTTGCCATGTCCTCGCGCTCCTTCGGGTTCGGACGGGAAGCGCCGTCCGTCGGTGCCGACTCCCTGCCGGCCCTTCCATAGTTGCATCGGAACTAGTTCCACTGCAACTAGTTCCGCTGGGAGTAGTATCCGGATCATGAGTAGCGCCCCCAAGAGCTCGCCGATCCAGCTCACCGTGCTGTCGCTGCTGCACTTCAAGCCGCTGCACCCGTACGGGATGCAGCGGCTGCTCAAGGAGTGGGGCAAGGACCAGGTGGTCAACGTCGGGCAGCGCACCGGCCTCTACCGCGCGATCGACCGGCTGCTCGGGGCCGGGCTGATCGCCGTGCGCGAGACCGGGCGCGACCAGCAGTACCCGGAGCGCACCGTCTACGAGGTCACCGACGCCGGCCGTGCGACCGCGCGGACCTGGCTGCTGGAGATGCTGCGCGAGCCCAAGCTCGAGTTCCCCGAGTTCCCGGTCGCCCTCTCCAACCTGATGCTGCTCGCGCCGGACGAGATCGAGCAGGCCCTCACCGCCCGCCTCGCCGCGGTCCGCGCCGGCCAGGCCGCCCAGGAGCGCGCGCTCGCCGACACGGCGGCGCTCGGCGTCCCCCGGGTCGCCATGCTGGAGACCGAGTACACCCGCGCCGTCGCCGCAGCCGAGGGCGACTGGCTGGAGTCCGTCCTCGCCGATCTCCGCTCCGGCCGACTTGCCTGGAGCGGCGAGGAGTTGATCGCTGCCGCCCGCGCCGGGGAGGAGCAGCCGCCGCAGTAGCCGGTCCGCCATCGTGACGCGGTGGCGGCACGCGAGGCCGAGCAGGTGACGTAGCGGCAGCCGCTGCAGCGTGCGCGGGGGACGGGAGCGGGGAGCCGTGCGGCAGGGCGGTGGCCGCTCAGGACGGGTCCGTCGGGCCGAAATTCCGAGCGGGCGGGCGGGGCGCCTCGGAGAATGACTGGCATGACATGGGACGGGTTGATCCGGGTGGGCGACGGGGACGTGTGGGCGGCCGACAGCGGCGGTGACGGGCCGCCGCTGGTGCTGCTGCACCCGGGGGTGGGCGACTCGCGGATCTGGGACGGGCTGCTGCCCGAACTCACCGGGCGCTACCGGGTGATCCGTTACGACGTGCGCGGCTACGGGCGCTCGCCCCGGCCGACCGCGGCCTACTCGAACCTCGCCGACCTGTACGCGGTGCTGGACCGCTTCGGGCTCGACCGGGTCCACCTGGTCGGCTGCAGCATGGGCGGCGGGACGGCGCTCGGGCTCGCGCGCCGGCAGCCCGAGCGGGCGGCGTCGCTGGTGCTGCTGTGCCCGGGGGTGCCCGGCTACCCGTGGCCGGCCGAGCCGGAGGCCGACGCCGAGTACGACCGGCTGGTGGCGGGCGGAGACCTGGACGGGCTGACCGCCTTCGGCCTGCGCGAGTGGGCGGCAGCCGGTTCGGACGCGGCGGCCGTCGCCCAACTGCGGTCCGCCGCCCGGGCCTGGCCCGACGAGGACATCCACCAGCAGCCCGACCCGCCGGTCTTCGACCGCCTCGGCGAGCTGGCCGGCATCCCCGCCACGGTCCTGATCGGCGACCTCGACCGCCGCCCGGCGATCGACTGCGCCGAGCGGACCGCCGCCCGTCTCGGCTGCGAACTGGTCCGGCTCACCGGCGTCGACCACCTGCCGCCGCTGCGCTCGCCCGCCACGGTCCTGCGGGCGATCGAGAAGCTCGCCGTCCGCTGACGGTCAAGCACCGGGAGGCGACGGCGCGAAGGCGCGCTCAGGCGGTGAGGCGGCGCTCCAGCGGCGTGCGGAACCGGGGGGTGACGCGGGCGTCGCCGAGGGTGCTGCGAAGGGCGGCGGCCTCGGCGGCGACGGCGTCGTGGGCCTCGCGGCCGGCGTCCTCCAGGAGCTGGAAGACGACGTCGCCGTCGGGGCGTTGCGCCCAGGCGCCGATGATGCGGCCGCTCCACCAGACGGTCGGACCGAGGTTGCCGGAGCGGTCGAGGAGTTGCGGGCGGTGGTCGGGGGAGAGGTACCAGTCGCGGTGCCTGCCGCCCATCGCGCTCGGGTCCAGGGCCGGCAGCAGCGCGGCCCACGGGGCCGGCGCGGCGACCGGTTCGAGATCGTCGGGGAGCACGAATCCCGTTCCGCCGTCCGCGAGTTCGACCTCGACGGCGGCGCAGCCGGCCAGTGCCGCCCGGACCTCGCGCAGGCCCCAGCCGGTCCACCACACCAGGTCGTCCTCGGTGGCGGGGCCGTAGCGGGCCAGCCAGCGCTGGGCCAACTCGCGCTGCGCGTCGGCCCGTTCGGCAGCGGAGGGCTGCTCGGGGGCGGCCGGGCCGAGGGCCCAGCGGTGCTGGCTGCTGGTCCAGCCGCCCACCGGACGGCGGCGGACGATGCTGCCCTCCATGCCGAGCAGGCGCAGCAGGCGCATGCTGATCGACTGCTCCGTCTGGTACGAGGTGCCCGCCCCGTAGACGATCGTCTCGCGCAGTTGCGGTACCAGCTCGCCCAGTTGACTGCCCGTCAGTTCGACGGGTGAGTCGGCGAGCGCGGCGCGGACGGCGGCCTCCACCCGCGCGGTCCATCCGGCGTCGCGGCCGGAGGCGGCGAAGTCCTTGAGCAGGCGGGCGCGTTCGCGGGCCACGGCCTTGGCGGTGGTGGAGGCGTACAGGGCGGGGGCGAGTGCGGCCGGGATCGCGAACAGGGTGCTGCGCATGCCGTGCCGGCGCAGGATCGAGCAGTCCCGGTACAGGGCCCGCTCGGTGTCGGCGGTGCCGGGGGTGGCGAGCCGGGCCGAGACGGCGAGGAACACCGTGGCCGGGTCGGTGGCGTGCACGGCCACCAGGTCGTCCACCACCTGCTCGGCCCGGTCGGCCCGGGCGCCGGGGGCGAGGCGGTGCCGCAGGGCCAGGCGGGCGCGGCGCTGGTCGTCGTCGAACTTCGGTCGGGCGGGCACGCGTTCCTCCTCGGAATCCGGGTCGCTCCCAGCGTGCCACGGCGCCCCGTCACGCCAGGTCCGCGACGCGTGCGGCACCGCCCGCCCCGCGGGCCCGGACGCGCTCCGCGCCGCCGCCCCGGTGGCGCCGTGAAAGTTTCGCGGGGGCGCCCGGTCCGCTCCCGGGCGACGGGCGGGGTGGGGCCGGTGCGGTGTCGTGCCGGGTGCCAGCAGGGGTGAACGGCCGTGCCGGGCACGGAGGTTCCACCACTTCGGCGGGAGCGCTCCCACGGTTTCTGCGCAACTTCTTGACGGCACTGCGAGGTCATGGCTTCATATCGGTTGTTCCCAGGCCGAGTTCGCCTCTGCCGGGGCCAAGTATGGGAGCGCTCCCATTAGTTGGGAGTTGCTTCCATCGAGTCCGTCCCCCACCCGAAAGGACTCCCTTACCGTGTCGGCAAATCTGACGCGTCGTCTCCGGACGGCAGCGGCGGCCGCGGTGCTCAGCGCCGCGACCGTGCTTCCCATTGCCATGTCGACGACCGCCGCCCAGGCGGCCACCCGCGTGGACAACCCCTTTGTCGGCGCCGGGGTCTACGTGAACCCCGAGTGGTCCGCGAACGCCGCCGCCGAGCCGGGCGGTTCGGCGGTCTCCAACCAGCCCACCTTCCTCTGGCTGGACCGGATCGCCGCCATCAACGGCGTCAACGGCGGCATGGGACTGCGCGACCACCTGAACGCCGCGGTGCAGCAGGCCGCCGGCAAGCCGTACGTGTTCCAGGTCGTCATCTACGACCTGCCGGGCCGCGACTGCGCCGCCCTGGCCTCGAACGGCGAGCTCGGCCCCACCGACCTGCCGCGCTACAAGAGCGAGTTCATCGACCCGATCGCGGCGATCCTGGCCGACCCGGCCTACGCGAACCTGCGGATCGTCACCACGATCGAGCTCGACTCGCTGCCGAACCTGGTGACCAACGCGGGCGGCACCGCCACCGCCACCCCCGCGTGCGACGTCATGAAGGCCAACGGCAACTACATCAACGGCGTGGGCTACGCGCTGGCCAAGCTGGGCGCGATCCCCAACGTCTACAACTACGTGGACGCCGGTCACCACGGCTGGCTCGGCTGGGACTCCAACCTGCAGCCGACCATCGACACCATCAAGCAGGCCGCCACGGCGTCCGGCTCGACGCTCGCCAACGTCCAGGGCTTCGTCGTCAACACCGCCAACTACGGCGCGCTGCACGAGCCGAACTTCACCGTCGGCGACTCGGTGAACGGCACCACGGTCCGCCAGAGCAAGTGGGTGGACTGGAACAACTACGTCGACGAGGCGTCCTTCGCCAAGGCGTGGCGGACCAAGGCGATCGCGTCCGGGTTCAACTCCAACATCGGCATGCTGATCGACACCTCCCGCAACGGCTGGGGCGGCGCCAACCGTCCGACCGGCCCGGGCCCGAAGACCTCGGTGGACGCGTACGTGGACGGCGGCCGCATCGACCGGCGCTTCCAGACCGGCAACTGGTGCAACCAGTCCGGTGCGGGCCTCGGCGAGCGCCCGAAGGCCGCCCCCGAGGACGGCATCGCCGCGTACGTGTGGGTGAAGCCCCCGGGCGAGTCCGACGGCGCGAGCCAGGCCGTCGACAACAACGAGGGCAAGGGCTTCGACCGGATGTGCGACCCGACGTACACCGGCAACGCGCGCAACAACAACAACATGTCGGGCGCGCTGCCCAACGCCCCGCTGGCCGGCCACTGGTTCTCCGCGCAGTTCCAGGAGCTGCTGAAGAACGCCTACCCGGCGCTCGGATCGTCCACCGGCGACGCCACCGCGCCGACCGCGCCCACCGGCCTCTCGGCGACCAAGACCGCCAGCAGCGTCACGCTGTCGTGGACCGCGTCCACCGACAACGTCGGCGTCACCGGCTACGACGTGTACCGCGGCGGCACCCTGGTCGGCTCCACCAGCAACCTCTCGTACACCGACACCGGCCTGACCGCCAACACCGCGTACTCGTACACCGTCAAGGCGCGCGACGCGGCGGGCAACGTCTCCGCGGCCTCCGCGGCGCTGAGCGTCACCACCTCCACCGGCGGCGGCACCGGCGACACCACCCCGCCGTCCGCGCCCACCGGCCTCTCGGCGACCACCACCGCCGGCAGCGTCGCCCTGACCTGGACCGCGTCCACCGACAACGTCGGCGTCACCGGCTACGACGTGTACCGCGGCGGCACCCTGGTCGGCTCCACCTCCGGCACCTCGTACACCGACACCGGGCTGCAGGCGTCCACCGCGTACTCGTACACCGTCAAGGCGCGCGACGCGGCGGGCAACGTCTCCGCGGCCTCCGCGGCCCTGGTGGCCACCACCCAGGCGTCCGGCGGCACCGGAGCGGGCTGCACCGCCACCTACAAGGTCAGCAACGACTGGGGCGCCGGCTTCAACGCCGACGTCACGGTGACCGCCGGCAACGCGGCGATCAAGACCTGGAAGGTCACCTGGAACTTCGGCGGCAACCAGCAGATCACCAACCTGTGGAACGGCCAGCTCAGCCAGTCCGGCCAGGCCGTGACCGTCACCAACCTGTCCTACAACGGCACGGTCGGAGCCGGTGCCAGCACGAGCTTCGGCTTCGGCGCCAACTACACCGGCGCCAACGCCCTGCCCACCCTGACCTGCACGGCCACCGGCTGACGCCGGACGCCGCACCCCCTCGGGCCGCCGCCCGCCCGCAGACCCCTGCGGG